>CAYSZH010000050.1:0-26768 GCA_964435305.1 uncultured Granulosicoccaceae bacterium | reverse complement strand
ACCGATTCACTGGGCGCGGGCCTTACTCAAAAAATCCCCGTATCACAGGTACCCGGGGATCTTGCCGATCAGTACAATGCGTTTATTGATGGCGAAGAAATTTCATCGTTCGATCAGGTAGCACAAGGTGATCTTGTTATTCGTCAGGACGGCAAGGTCATTAAAGCAGCTCGCTTAGCAAATGGTTTGATTCGTTTTAAAGAAGGCACTGGTGAAGATCGCGTTGTTCTCGATTGCATCACCGCACTACAAAATGGTGCGGACCTACTCTGGATCGAAACTGAAAAACCACATGTGGGACAAATCGCCAAGATGGTGGATCGGATTAAGGCCGTCATTCCAAACGCCAAACTGTGTTACAACAACAGCCCATCTTTCAATTGGACGCTTAACTTTCGCCAGCAGGTATTTGATGCATGGACAGATGAGCGGAAGGATGTCAGCGCTTATACGCGCGAAGATCTTATGGATGCCCGTTATGACGATTCTGAGTTGTCCCTGGAAGCTGATCGGCGAATACAGGCATTTCAGCTGGATGCCGCCAAGGGTGCAGGTGTTTTCCATCACCTGATAACACTACCCACTTACCACACCACAGCGCTTTCAACCGATACGCTGGCAAAAGACTACTTTGGTGAAAAAGGCATGTTGGCTTACGTTAAAGATGTTCAACGTCAGGAAATTCGTAATGGTCTTGCCTGTGTAAAACATCAAGATATGGCCGGATCGAACATCGGTGACGATCATAAGGAATACTTTTCCGGTGGCCAGGCGCTTAAAGCATCCGGTGAGGACAACACAATGAATCAATTCGGTTAGATCTAAAACTGTGATGTAATCTCATCGATTTAATGCTCATCGATGCATGCGATTATTCGTATAAGTTACTGTGACACCTCGAAGCCTTAGCGCTTCGGGGTAATCTAGTTTTAATGGGAAATCTATAACTTAAATGCCCGTAGCTCATTAGCAAACGGGCATTTAAACGAAAGCTCACAAGCTTGTAACTGCAGATCGTTTACGTGTTTTATATCAGATGAATATAAACGATCCCCAATTATTGGATGATCTATCGATGCCAGGTGCACTCTAATCTGATGTTTACGCCCAGTATCAATTTGCAGCAGTAACTCGCTTTCATCTTGAGCATTGTCAAAACGCGCCTCAAGCACTTGCGTTCGAGCAGAGCGATTATCAACATCAGATTCAATAAGCATAGGCAAGGTATGTTTAAACTCCCCTTTAATTGAAGCCTTATAGCGCTTAGTCACCTGCTGTGTGGCAAACAGCTGTGTTAATTTTTTTAAGGCAGGACGCGTATGCGCCACCACCATTAAGCCTCTGGCCGCCTTGTCCAGACGATGCACAAGATATCCAGGTTTGCCAGTCATTGAAGCAACCACCTCAGTGATGGTGCAATGATCACCCCATTTACTTCCCTGGCTTAATATGCCAGCCGGTTTATTCCAGATACTGTAATTCCCTTCATCAGCAATCATTTCGGCCATCGCAGGCTGCTCGGCTAGCACCATACTGTTGTAATTGATCAAGAGTGTGTCATTCGGAACCACCTTGTCAAAATTGCGAATCCGTTGCGGCTTCTTATGGTTAGGTTTCCGTAACCATATCGCACCTTTAGCGGAAGCTTCAAGGATGCTTTTGTCAGAAAGCCCGCTCAGCAATGCCAGTTGTTGCAGTGGGCTTGTATCAGCACTAATCAAGCATTCCTTTTGAAACACCTCAGCACGTTTATCTGTCATTATTTATTGTGCCCTGCTTGTGGAGGTACTTCTCTTCCTTCATCGTACTTCTCCCAACCTTCACCGTTAAATACATCCACTCCAAGTTGTTTAAGTACATGCGGGAAATCCACCATCACCCAGTTATCAACGATTTTCCCATCTTCAACCTTCCAGAAATCCATATAGCGAATTTCAACTTCCTTACCCGTTGCCGGTATGCCCATAAAAACGCCAGTATGCAAGGCTCGCTGTGCACCAAAGGCCGCACCCCATTCACCTTGAAACACACGTGCTTCATCTGTGCACACCTTGTCTGAAAATGCGGCTTGAAACGGGCCTTGCCAGTTTTCCTGAAAGGCCTTTAACCCTTCTTTGGTACCGCAACCGGTATTACCGATCCAACGAAAACTTGAGGCAAAGAACTCTTTCATACCTTTTATTTTATGATCATTAAGCCCATCCACCATGGCTTCTATAACGGCCTGCGTTTCGGCTGTTTTTGTTAAGTCGTTGTCGTCCGTTAACATACTCACCTCTATGCTGTTAAGACCAAACCCGTACCGGTTAGAAGCTACTATTGTAGTCTTATCTTTTGCATCCATGTCCCACAAAGGACATAATATTGGTGTTTCAGTATTGGCTTGCATGTAACAAGACGGAGAGAATAAAACAATGGCGAGTTCTAAGAAAAGAGTAGCGATTATTGGTGCTGGGCCATCCGGCTTGGCTCAGCTACGCGCATTTCAATCGGCCGCGAGCAACGGTGTTGACATACCCGAAATCGTTTGTTTTGAAAAACAGGCGGATTGGGGTGGCTTATGGCTGTACACATGGCGAACCGGCTTGGACGAATATGGCGATCCGGTCCATGGAAGTATGTACCGCTATCTGTGGTCAAATGGCCCGAAAGAAGGTTTGGAATTCGCTGATTACAGCTTTGAGGAGCACTTTGGTAAGCCAATCGCATCCTACCCCCCTCGCGCGGTATTGTTTGACTACATTCAAGGGCGTGTAGAAAAAGCCAATGTGCGTGATTGGATTCGCTTTAATACACCCGTTCGCCACGTTGAATTTGATAAGGCTTCCGGCAAATTCAGTGTCACCTCAAATGATCGAGCAAAAGGCACAAGTAGCACTGAGCAATTTGATCATGTTGTTGTGGCCAACGGACACTTCTCCACCCCGAATGTGCCGCAATTTGAGGGCTTCGATCAATTTAATGGCCGTGTGTTGCATGCGCATGATTTCCGCGATGCTGTCGAATTCAAAGACAAACGAATTCTCATTATCGGCACCAGCTATTCAGCCGAAGATATTGGTTCTCAGTGCTGGAAATATGGCTGTAAATCCGTAACCGTCAGTCACAGGACTGCACCTATTGGTTATAAGTGGCCAGATAATTGGAAAGAAGTGCCCTTACTGCAGAAAATGGTAGGTAATATGGCGCATTTTAAAGATGGCTCTTCTGAGGAAGTTGATGCTGTTATCTTGTGTACAGGCTATCAGCATAGCTTCCCATTTATGGCTGATGACTTAACGCTTAATACGGCTAATCGACTTGCCACAGCCGACTTGTATAAAGGCGTTACTTTTGTACATAACCCCAACTTGTTCTATCTAGGCATGCAAGATCAGTGGTACACCTTCAATATGTTTGATGCGCAAGCCTGGTTTGTGCGCGACACCATCCTCGGTACGCTTAGCGCTCCGTCTCTAGCCGATAGGCAGGCCGATGTAAATGACCGGGTGGCTCGTGAAGATGCCCTGGAAGATGACTATGCCTGTATTCGTTATCAAGGTGACTACGTAAAAGAACTCATCGCAGAAACCGATTACCCAAGCTTTGATGTTGATGCCGCGAACGAGGCTTTTTTCCAATGGAAAAAGCACAAAAAGGCGGATATTATGGGCTTTCGTGATAACTGTTATCAATCAGCTATCACAGGTTCCACTGCACCTGTACATCACACAAAGTGGTCAGAGGCGATGGATGATTCTCTGGAAACCTATCTTCAAAATTGATCGACGGCAATTAGCATCGTAAAACACCTCAGTATTCGCCAAGTAAATCGAAAAAAGCCCAACCTTAATGGTTGGGCTTTTTTTATATCTTTTTAAGCAATGTAGACGCAAATTGCAAAAAAGAAATCAGCCTTAACAGCTAGCATCTTGACTCTAATCAGATCGGCTTGATTTTACGAACGACTCGTAAAAACCAAGCCAAGCGATTTAAAGTCAAGCTTACTACTGTTGCTCGTGCTCGTGCTGGCTTTCGTCAGAATCTCTCAATTCACGATCTGCGTTTCGATAAGCAACAGCCTCGTGGATATGGCCACCTATAAGTGCG
This sequence comes from uncultured Granulosicoccaceae bacterium, assembly GCA_964435305.1. Taxonomy (GTDB): domain Bacteria; phylum Pseudomonadota; class Gammaproteobacteria; order Granulosicoccales; family Granulosicoccaceae; genus Granulosicoccus. The sequence continues at coordinate 22,679 of CAYSZH010000050.1, read as the reverse complement.
ATCACACACAAGGCGACTGATATACCGAGCCAGATAGCCTCGCCGCCTGCACCGGCATAGTAACTTTCTGTTATGCCTTCCCAGGTACCTGAATCAAATGGTGCTCCAATCATTTTATTTTCTCCGAATTATTAATGTGCCATGAAGCCACGAGATTGTGCGATACCTTCTGGGTATGCAGTGGACGGTACTTTTGTTGGGTCAAGACCGATAATTTCTGCCGCTCTACCAACACGCAGAATGCCAAACACACGCAATATTAGTGAGCAGATATAACCTGGTATAAAGCCAAGCAGGAACATCACACCACAACCAACAAGCTGACCCACAAGATTAGTTGTCGCAACACCTTCACCCAAAATTGCTGGGTATCCAGAGGCGAAAATACCGACAGCGATAACGCCCCAAGCGCCTAAGATCCCATGTACTGAAACAGCACCAACGGCATCATCAACACCCATCTTTTCGATAAGCTTTGCACCATAAGGCATGATCATTCCACCTATCATGGCAATCACAAACGCCATTGGGGGCCAGTACAGGTCAAGGCCTGCTGCCACGGAAATGATGCCACCAAGTGCACCGGACATCATCCAGAATGGGTCGCGCGTTATAAGCCAGGCACCAACGATACCTCCGGCAAAACCCATCAAAATATTGAATGTCATTGCTGACAAGGTCATTGGCGTGCCGTATATGCTAGCGAACTCAGTCGCTGACCAAGACCAGCCTTCTCCAGGGTAAATAGCACAAGCCATTAGAAAACCCCAGAAGCCTGCGATAATAAGCATCAGGCCAATAAGCGTTAGTGGCATGTTGTGGCCAGGTAAATCGTTGGCCGTACCATCGCTATTAAATTTACCAATACGAGGGCCGAGGTTAACCAGCACACCCAGTGCAAAGAAACCAGCGATCATGTGGACCACGCCTGCCGCGCCGAAATCATGATATCCAAACTTGGTAACAAGCCAGCCATCCGCATGCCAACCCCAAGCTGCACCGACAACCCAGACAAAGCTACCCAGAATGACTGCAAGAATAGTGAAAGACACCAGACGTATACGTTCGATAACCGCTCCAGACATAATCGAAGCCGTGGTGGCGGCAAACAAGGTAAACGCACCCCAGAACACACCGGTTGCGTTGTCAGCCAAGTTAGGCCCCATTACCGCGCCAACCGGATTGGCTGCTGCCATGGCGTATTCCCAGCCACTGATGCCTGCAGGCCCAGCTGTGAAGTCGATACCGTTTGGAAACGCCCAATAAACAAACCAACCAAAGTAGAAAAATGTTGGCACCACAAAGGCGAACGCAAGGATATTCTTAATTCCTGAAGCCAGTACATTCTTTGTACGTGTGGCACCCATTTCATACGCAAGGAAACCAACATGAATTAACACCATTAGCGGTATCGTCAGGTAGTAATACGTTTCCGCTGCCGCGGTATTACCCGCCGCGTTTGCAGCTTGCATGGCAGCAAGCTCCGCAGTCAGGTTGGCAATCTGTTCTTCCATTTATATCTCCAGAAATAGTGTGTATTGATATTTTGGTCAACTATTATTAGCAGCTTGCGAATTAGCAATCCGAATGCTGAGAATAACAGCACCAAAGCGGTTATTCCAATGGTTTGCACAGTTGATTTATGTGAGAAATAAAAACTAGCGAAAAACGCGGCTAATAGCCTCTTTCAGCGTAATTGTATTTGAACCAGTTCTGAACCCTTTTGCCCCAAAGCATAACGTCAGCACCGTCGTAACGCACCCGCGTGTCAACCTTTAAAAACGCAAGTGTGGAACTGTCTATAAAAATTTTGCTGTCGTTGTATCAACTTTTATTAAGCCTATCGCGATTTGCCTGAGCCCGCTCTTTTTTATCGACGACACGGTGAAACCAGAAATCAGCCAGCGATAAAAACCAAGGCCTGCCGCCTGTAAAAAACCACGCTGGTTTTAAGCGGGTGTCGCTATACGCGGTTTGTCCTCGATCATCATTTAAACACTGCCAGGCAGCCTTAGCGCCCAGATAAGCCGCGAGTGCAACACCAGAGCCTGAATACCCCATGGCATAGAAAATACCATTGTGTTCGCCCACATGCGGCATGTGTTCAAAACTATAACCCGTATTGCCTTTCCACACATGTGTCACTTGCGTGTCACTGAGTTCGGGCCAGACATCGCACATATTAGCGTGTAAGCGCTTGGCCGCTATATCTAATGGTATTGAATTAATCGCCGCTCGCCCGCCAAAGATAATTCTGCTTTGATCATGCGATAGCCGAAAGTACGAATGTTGCGCGCGAGTCTCAACCATCATTCTTTTTCCGGGCGCTAATTGGTACAAGGTCTCTTTCGATAAGGGCTCTGTGGCGATAAGGTAGCTTGGCAAAGGGTAAACACGGCGGGTAAACCAATTAAATTTCCCACGCGTATAGCCGTTCGTGGCCATCAGAACACGATCAGCCACTATTGAATTGCCAACTTCAGTGTGGGCTTTAAATTTTCCGTCAACTTGTTCTATCGAATTAATCGAACACTTTGTAACAAGACGAATACCACGTTTTAATACGGCCGATACTAGCCCGTCATGAAATTGACGAGGTTGCAAAGCCGCATGATTTGGGAAGTAAATACCGCCAAAGTAACTGTCGCTTGCGACATGCTCCCGCACTTGTTGAGCCGGTACAATTTCCAGAGGCATATCAGCAACCCGTTTTATCGCTGCTACCAATGTTTGTTGTGCTTCAAAGTGCTTTTTAGTCCAGGCAAGCTGGATGCGCCCCGTTTGTTCGAAGCAACAGTCAATACCTTCTGATGCAATCAGCCCGGATGTAAAATCAAATGCATCTTGTGCTTCGGCGTAAATACCCGCTGCCGTTTTTTCTCCAAAACTTGCCGCCAATTTTTCATAGCTAAAACGCGGGTGTGCGCCAAACATGCCGCCATTGCGTGTTGAAGCACCCAAGCCAGGTGTATCCGCATCCACAACAGTGACGTCGGTGCCTGCATCAGAGGCTGCAATGGCTGCACTAAGCCCGGTGTAGCCCGCGCCAATGATCAGTAGTTCCGTTTTCGCTGGCGTACTTTGCGAAAATCTGGGTAAGGGTTGCGCATCTTCCCACCAATACGGGAAACCAGATTCAGCTGCGGTGGCGTGAAACACGCTCACACATAGTGCCCCTTTACCCGTTCTTTGCCTGGATCAAAATGTGGGAATGCGCAGACGGTGGCGGAGAGTCTCTTTTGCTGCCCATCGAGCTGGCCGACCTCTATAGCGGTGCCAATTTCAGCGTGAGTCACATCCAGGCGAGCAAGCGCTATCACTTTACCCAGTACGGGTGACTTCATGGCCGACGTAATTTGCCCAACCTGAGCTTTTCCAACACGGACACAGTCGCCAGATGATGGCACAACACCGCTATCGATTTCCAAGCCCACCAACGTCCGTTGAGGGTTCGCCTTACGTTGTTCTAATGCATCCCTGCCTATAAAGTCATCTTCCTTTGACTTTAAAGGAACGGTAAAACCGATGCCGGCTTCAAATGGATTAATTGTGTCGTCAAATTCGTAGCCTGCAAAAATCAACCCCGATTCGATACGTAACATATCAAGTGCTGACAAACCAAGCGGTATCATGCCAAGCGGTTCACCTGCATCCCACAAGGCATCAAAAATCGTAACGGCATCTTTGGGATGACAGAAAACCTCATACCCCAGCTCGCCTGAATAACCTGTGCGGCTTATAACACAAGGCGCACCATGAAAATCACCAATGCGCGCAACCGATAGTCGGAACCAGCCAAGCTCAGCTATGGGCGTTTGGGTTGGGGGTGTCCAAAGTACTTGATCGAGAATTTGTCTGGATAAACGTCCCTGCACAGCGACATTGCACAATTGATCGGTGGAATTTCGGACCCAGGCATTAAGACTATGTTTGTCAGCCTGTTCGCGTAACCAGTTGCCACTCTCATCATTACCACCCACCCAACGGAAATTTTCATCGGCTAAACGAAACACAGTGCCGTCATCGACCATGCCGCCGTGTTCATAACACATGGCGGTATAAACAACTTGCCCTACCGAGAGTTTTTTCATATTACGAGTAACGCAAAGCTGCATTAGCGCTTCTGCATCCGGCCCCGTAACTTCGTATTTTCGAAGCGGTGAGAGATCCATAATGACCGCCTTTTCACGAGCGGCCCAATACTCAGCAATGGCACCATGATTATTCATCTGGTTAGCCAGCCAATAACCGTTGTACTCAGTGAAATCTTCCGTATGACGAGCAAAGCAATCATGAAAACCGGTTTTTTTAGTTTCTTCCACATCAGCCTCCGGTGTTCTACGCCACCCAATCGAAGTTTTAAACGCCTGCTTTTCGTCATACACACGTACCTGAATATCACTGGGCTCCCAGCCGTTGGCGGCATCCACATCACAGGGGCACGCCGTTGAGATGCACACAAGATCGGATAAGGCTTTTAACAAGACATAATCGCCTGGCCTCGACCAGGGCTCATCGAAACCAAGCGCGTTTGTATCATCCAACATGGTGTTAAAAAAGAAATTAATTGCTGGCCAGCCACCTCGCGGTTTTATTCCTTTAGCCGCCAATTCAATGTTCATATTGTCAGAGCAATTAACATGGCCAGGGTAACCAAGGTCATCGTAATAGCGTGCCGTACACGCTAATCCAAAAACATCATGTCGGCCACAAGTATCTTGAACAATTTGTATTAGCGGTTCATGATCGACCGAAAAGTACTTTGAGTAAATACCGGGGGTGGGATACAAACTTCCCATTAGTGTTCGCGTGGTGGTAGGGTCGATATCACGCTCGATACCTTTATCAAGTGCTTTGGTCGAAAAAGCCTGAAAGTCAGAACACTCGCGCCCTTTCACATCCAGAATTTGTATGAACTGCCCAGCCTTAACTTCGAACGCATGCGCATTTCCGGGCAAGATGTTTTCATCGAGCAGCGGATCGGCTAGTGGGTCAGGTGCAACAGCACAGGTTTTTGCATCACCTGGGTTTTGTCGGCGTAAATACAGAATAAGTTCGGTTGGCGTATTGCTCGCCTCTGGCAACATAGCCTCACCTACGGAGCATGCGATAAGCAAACCATCACTACTGGCGTGGAAAGTACACATATCACCAGCACAAGAACCGGCCTCAAAGCAACTGATTGCCTGCGCTTTATCGAGCTCGAAGCCAGCCTGTGTTAAAGCACTTCGCACTTTAGAAGCTGATTGCTCATGAATCGATAACGCCGCTTGCACACCTTTTGGAGCACCGGCGCTATTAGCACCAAGCATCGCAGCATCGGATTGCCCTTGAGGATTAAAAAAAACCAACTCGCCGCGTTGCAGCCCTTGCGGATCCAGTAGTGATATCTCATCTCCTGCGGAGATGGAAACAACGCGAGTTCCACCGGCAGGAATCGGGTGCCGTTCCACACCGGTTTGTAAAACGGGCAAGCCTGATGCGATAACGCCACTGCGTTCATAGGGAGTTCTAAACGCCGGTGTCACGCTCATGGGACCATTGACTCCTGACTTGAGCGATTCCAATCTGGTTCAAACCCAAGAATAATGGTGTCAGGATGCATGCTGGGATTAAACAGTTGGTTATGCCACCAGGTAGCTTGATACAAAGGATGATTGGTAGACAAGGCAACAACCTTACACTGCAGCACGTACTTTTGCGCATACGCTTCGAAGGTCAACCCACATTCACCTGCTGTTAGAAGCGTAGCGGCTCCTTCTGAGCCGGGTTGAAACGTAGCAGTCAACGTATCAGAAAATTCTTTCGCCTTTTGAAAATACGTAGATGAAAAATACTCCAATGCCTTTTCTCTACGCTGCGCAGGGTCATGTGTGCGCTTCACCATGTGTTTTAGTTCTGGTGTTTTTGAATAAGCACCCCACTTTGAAAATACCGTGATGATGTGACCCATGGGTTCTTCGCTACCAGGCAAGCTTACCGAGGGCGTTGTTGCATCATCAGGAATCCCCTGATTATCTCGCATGGTTTTTTGTCGTACCCGGCATTGCCAACCAAGAAACTGCTGCATCAGCTCATGATTGCCAGGTTGCTTACCAAGTACCTGTATGACAGACGTACTCATGTGGTGAATTCCAAGTTGATTGTCTCCACCTGGTAAGGCTTATCATGTTCAAGGCTCGGTATACGTGAGCGCGTTTGAGCAACAACATCCAGATCGATTTGTGCTGTCACAATGCCTGGAAGTTCACCACCATCGGCAAGCACCTCCCCCCAGGGATCGACAACAAGCGAATGGCCATAGCTTTCACCACCCCCGTCTATGCTACCGGTGGCACAGGGAGCGATGACAAACGCTCCATTCTCGATAGCTCGCGCTCGATTTAGAATATGCCAATGTGCTTCGCCGGTTTTTTTGGTAAACGCCGCAGGCACCAGTAAAATTTCCGCACCAGCCTGTGCAAGATCACGATAAAGCTGCGGAAAACGCAGATCGTAACAAATGGACAGACCGATAACTGCGAACGGGGTTTTTAGTAATATGGCTTGGTTGCCCGGCTTAACCGTTGCACTTTCAAGATAAGACTGCGTATTCGACAAATGTATGTCGAACAGGTGTAGTTTGTTGTAACGACATTGAATGTTTCCACAATCGTCAATAAGGAATGTTCGGTTATAAAATAAACCATCATCCCCGGTGATTGCTACTGAACCCAACACAATCCAAACATTTTTTTGTGCGGCAAAGTTACATAGCCCATTGACAACCGGATGTTCGAACTCACTGAACACCGGTGGTGCAAACGATCGACCGGACGTTTTCAAGCCACCAGAATATTCTGGCAACAGTAAAAACGTGGCCCCTTGATTCACCGCATCTTGAGCAAGCTGCAGAGCATGTTGCAATGCATCTGCAGCTTCTGCATACGCCTGCGTTTGCAAACAGGCGACTTTAAGTAAGCGCGACACAGAAGCGCCCTAGAACTTGCAGTACGCTTTTCTTAAGGTGACAAGCGGGTGCCGATCAGACATTTGGAATTTGATCAACAGCTCGCGCGCGATCATGTCACGATCTTGCTGGTTATCGGGTAGTGAAATGCTATCGGGAACACGCACCCAGCCGTTAATATTTCTATCAAACACGGCAGCCTTACCGTCTTCGTAGCCCATATGCACATCTTCTAACCAATTAAGATCATCCCAACCCATCACTTCCATATAGCCTTTCAGAAAGTCGGTGATGCGTGAGTAGTCTGGCACAAGGTTAACGTCATAACGATAACCAATATGCTGACCAATTTCTTTTTCGCGTTCTGAATCAAGCCCATCTTTCTCGTTAAGAAATTGATCGACGTCTTTTATTTCAGAGCCGCGGTATTGAGTTCCTGCCATGTCAGCTACTCCTACAGGTGATGATAATCGTCAATACCCACCGTATGGTCGGTACCGGCCAGAGGAACACCTGCAATTGCCGATGCTTCCATCGTCAGTGCGGCCAGATCTTCAGGCTCAAGTGAATGCAAGTTAGTCTTACCACAAGCGCGTGCAAACAATTGCGCTTCGATGGTCAGCGTGTGCAAGAAGTTATACACACGTTCTGCTGCTTCATCCGGATTCAAACGTGCACGCAGTTTGGGATCTTGTGTTGCAACACCAACTGGGCAGCGCCCTGTGTGGCAATGGTAACAATACCCTGGCTCAACACCCATTTCTTCTTCAAAATCAGCCTCTGGAATATCTTTATTGCAGTTGAGTGCCATCATTGATGAATGGCCGATAGCGATAGCTTCGGCACCCAGCGCAATCGCTTTGGCTACATCCGCACCGTTTCTGATACCACCGGCATAAATGAGCGTGATCTCACCTCGCTTACCTAAATCGTCGATGGCTTTTCTAGCCTGACGAATTGCAGCCATACCCGGCACTCCAGTATCTTCTGTTGCCAAGTGTGGCCCAGCCCCGGTACCACCTTCCATACCATCGATATAAATCGAATCTGGATCGCACTTTACCGCCATGCGCACATCGTCATAGACTCGTGCTGCACCCAGTTTTAGCTGGATAGGAATTTGCCAGTCAGTTGCTTCGCGAATTTCCTGTATCTTCAAGGCAAGATCATCTGGCCCTAGCCAATCAGGATGACGAGCGGGTGATCGCTGATCGATACCCGCTGGCAATGAGCGCATCTCAGCAACCTGATCAGTTACCTTTTGCCCCATTAAGTGACCACCAAGGCCAACCTTACAACCTTGCCCGATAAAAAACTCACAACCATCAGCCAACATCAGGTGATGTGGGTTAAACCCATACCGAGACTGAATACACTGATAAAACCATTTAGACGAATAACGGCGCTCATCAGGAATCATCCCACCTTCACCTGAACACGTTGCGCTACCGGCCATAGTGGCGCCACGTGCCAGAGCGGTTTTTGCTTCAAAAGACAGCGCACCGAAACTCATGCCTGTGATGTAAACCGGGATATCTAGTTCGATCGGCTTTTTACAACGTGGGCCGATAATGGTTTTTGTATCACACTTTTCACGATAGCCTTCAATGACGAATCGAGTCAGCGTACCGGGTAGGAAAGTTAAATCATCCCAATGTGGAATTTTCTTGAACAGGGAGAAACCGCGCATACGGTATCGACCCAACTCAGACTTAATATGTATATCATCAATTACATGAGGAGGAAATACAAACGATGACCCCAGTCGGTTAACATCGCGCCCCAGTACTTTCTTTTTCACTTCATCCATTTTTCTCTCCTCATTTATAGAATGAGTTTCTTCTCATTGGGTTCGAGATTGTCGTAGTTCCAAAGCTGCTTACCCGCGACAATCTTTGTGAAATGATCAACCCCTTTGTCAGGCATTAAATCGTACTGCTGAAGCTTGCGCGTTAACCAGGCTTTATCAAGATCAGTCAGCTCTGCTGGCACAGCATCGACACCACAGGATTTAATATCACCACCAATATAGATAGTGCCGTCGTACATGGAGTCACCAAGGTTTTTACCGGCATCGCCGCAAACAATCATACGACCACGCTGCATCATGAAACCCGAAAGCGCACCGGTATCACCACCCACAATGATGGTGCCACCCTTCATGTCGATTCCTGTGCGCGAGCCAACCGACCCACGACAGACTAAATCACCGCCACGAATCGCTGCGCCAAATGTAGAGCCGGCATTTTTCTCAATAACCACCGTGCCTGACATCATGTTTTCACCACACGACCATCCGACTCGACCTTTGATACGGACGTTGGGACCGTCTATCAGGCCAACGGCGAAGTAACCAAGCGAGCCTTCAACTTCTAAGGTGAGGCGGTTAAGAATACCAACGCCGAGAGAGTGCATTCCACGCGGATTTTTAATCACGATGGTGCCATTGCCATCTGCCATAGCTTGACGCATCTGGTTATTGACTTCCGTGGTCGTCAAGCCATCCGTGTCAATCTCGATGCGCTTGTTGTAAAACACATCTGGTGCCCAAGGGTAGGTGTAACGTTCTTCTTCATCGGGGTTAAATTCAATAAGAAGTGAGCGGCCAAATAGCTGCTCTGTTGTTAAGCCCAGTGCTTCAACCCGTTCTTCTTGTGTCATGGCCTTGAGCTGGTCATCAGTTACGCCTGCCATACTCGCACCTCCTCATCATATGGATCTGTTGTATCAATTTCTTCAGGCAAGATGGCTCTTATCGCTACCTCCTCCGATGCCATGGCAATTAATGAATCACTCTCATACAACACAAGCGGTTTGGCCGCCATGGTGTCTTTCGCCATACCCAGTTGATCTTTAGTGGCGACAAGATAAGTAAAGACCCCATCAATCTCATCGATTGATCGTCTCAGACTATCTTCAAGGGACACACCATTGGCCAGATTATCAGCGGTGTATACCGCTAATAATTCAGAATCACAATTGGACATAAAGCGATGACCACGGTGTTCCATTTGCCGGCGCATAATCCAATAGTTGGTGATCTGACCATTGTGAACCACCGAGACATCGTTATACGGAAACGCCCAGTATGGATGCGCTGAACGAATGTCCACATCAGATTCAGTTGCCATACGAGTGTGGCCGATTCCGTGTGTGCCTTTAAAATCATTTAAGCCATACGTGTCAGAGACTTCGGTTGCATCGCCCAGATCTTTAATGAGTTCCAGGCCATTACCCAAAGAGAGTATTTCAACACCTTCAAGTTCTTCGATATGACGCGCCATCTCTTCGGTGTCACCATCGTGGCTGAGCAGATAACGAAGTGCGTAAGACGTGGCTTCTTCTTTGGCTTTTACATTAGCTTTGTGTTCATCTAACAAAGCTTCAACCATTTCAATGCGTTGTGCCAGCACGTTTTTAAAGTCACGACCGCTTTCAAGATCTTCTCTTTCGGCCACCTTGATTCGCATGATGTAATCACCCGCTGAAGGCTCACCATACACAGCAAAGCCTGTCGAATCAGGCCCTCTGTGTTTAAGGGCTTGCAACATGGACGTCATTTCTGACCCCACGTTGGAGCTCTTGCCCTTATGTATTAGTCCAGCAATTCCGCACATAACACTGTGCTCCTAGTTAAAGAAATTATTATTAATCGAGCAGCAACGGGCGCATGTAGCACCCGCGTCGAAACTCGCTATGGCAGGTAATCCATATACGTTTCCTGATCCCAATCGGTGGTCGTGTGCATAAAGCGCTCCCACTCATCTGTCTTGTATTCGTGATACAAGCGGTACATTTCACCAGGCATGGCACTGCGAACAACATCATCTGCTTCAAGCGCATCGAGTGCTTCGCCAAGCGACATAGGTAGTTTGGCCACCTGCTTTCCACTTTCGATAGCTTCGTAAATGTTGCGCTCTTCTGGCTTACCACAATCGATCTTGTTGGTTAAGCCATCATCCATGGTCTGCAACAGTGCCGACGCCATAAGGTACGGATTAACCATTGAATCAACTGAACGGAATTCGAAACGGCCTGGCGCCGAAATTCGCAGCCCTGTAGTACGATTTTGGAAACCCCAGTCTTTAAATACTGGCGCCCAAAAACCTGTGTCCCAAAGACGGCGATACGAATTCACGGTTGGGCAACCAATGGATGTGAGTGCATCAAGGTGCTTCACCATGCCACCAATCGCATGCTGGCCAATAATACCCGGCATTTGCGGGTCATCGCCTTCTGGCATAAACGTGTTCTTACCACCTGAGCGGTAGGTGAACACCTCGTCCATAGCACCACGAACGTCCTGACCGAGTTTCTTATCTTTGTCATCACCCCCATCCCACAAACTGATGTTGTGATGACAACCGCTGGCTGATACACCCATAAATGGTTTAGTCATAAAGCAAGCGATGAGGTTAAACTCGCGCGCGACTTGTGCGCAGATTTGCCTGTACGTGGTTAATCTATCAGCAGTTCGCGTACACAGGTCGTAGGTAAAATTAAGTTCAAGCTGACCTGGCGCATCCTCATGATCGCCCTGGATCATATCGAGCCCCATGGCACGGCTGTATTCCAGCACTTTCATGTAAACAGGCCGCAGGCTCTCAAACTGATCGATGTGGTAACAGTATGGGTTTGAGAAACCACCATTTGGCTTACCGTTCTCATCTTTCTTCAGCCACATCATTTCCGGTTCCAGACCAGATCGCAGGTGTAAGCCATGCTTCTTTTCAAAATCTGCATGTATGCGTTGCAGATTACCGCGACAATCCGACGTTAGAAACGCGCCTGGTTCTTCGCGCTCTTCGCGGTTACGGAATAAGGTGCACCACACGCGCGCAACTCGCTTATCCCAAGGAATTTGGCAGAAGGTTTCCACTTCTGGAATACCAACCAGCTCAGCGGCTTCAGGGCCATAACCCATGTAATCGCCATGTCGATTGGTAAAGAGGTTAATTGTGGCACCGTAAACAAGTTGGAAGCCTTTTTCAGCTATCGATTCCCAATGATCGGCGGGAATACCCTTACCGCATATTCGGCCTGTGATTGAAACAAACTGCAGGTAAAGATATTCAATGCCAAGCGCATCTATCTTCTGCCGCACATCTTTTACCATCTTGTCTCTATCAGCCGCTTCGACAAAAGCTTCGATATCAGTTTTGCTCACAGTGCATCTCCTAAAGTTATTAAAAATAGCCACAACAGCCGAGCAGTTATGTACCCACCCGTGCCGCCTGTATCTCTCAAACGACTGGCTCGAACAGCACTCAAATTCGTGTTTGGCCTGGCCTTCTGACCTGGCAATAAACGAATGCGATAACATTCAAAACTCGGCAGTATTGCAGAAGCCTCCAAGTGCGATTAACTGCCCACCGGTCGAATCTGCAGATTAATCGCAACTAGACCGATACGCAACCCAATTTGAGCCAAAAAAAACTTTTTGGTGTTTTTATGGACCAATTGGATTAGTATTGGCTTTGAAATACCGGTGGAGACTAGTTTGAACCAGACCAAACATAACCGATTAGGGTCGGCGGAAATTGCAGGTTTATTGCGAAGAGATATCACTACAGGTGAATTAATGGCGCATGAGCGATTACCTCCTGAGCGCTCTTTAGCAGAACAGTATGGCGTTGCCCGTGGCACAGTTAGAGAAGCATTAAATCGCTTGTCTGATGAATCATTGGTCGATATCAGACCCGGTAGCGGCACCTATGTCACTTTTGATCCAGCCGATGTTGCCAACAGCGTTATTCTAGGCGCACGTCCGCTTGAACTGATTGATGCTCGATTTGCACTTGAACCACATGTATGCAGACTCGCCGTATTACATGCTCGGCAACAAGATCTGGATAATATGGAGCGTCTGCTGGAACAAATGGAATCGAGTGTGGACAGCGCAGAAACGTTCTCAGCGGCGGATACGGCGTTCCACACATTGTTGGCTGAGAGCACTGGTAACACCTTACTTGTCTGGATAGTGACTCAGATTAATTCGGTTAGAAGCCAAAAGGAATGGTCAAACATGCGTAATGTGATTCTTAACAGAGACACTATAGAACACTACAACACGCAACATCGCGACGTTATCAATGCGATCCGTGAACGCGAGCCCGAAAAAGCCGCATCGCTAATGAAAGTGCATTTGGAAAGTGCACGTTTGGCATTGACGCGATCGGCATCCACATAAGGGCAATTCGCAAATCACGCGCACTGAATTTTTTATAAAAGCTGAACACAGCCAAATACTAAAGCCGCATAAAACAGACTGGGCCGCAATAATCGCACTCGAAAACATTTCTATTTAAGCGCTTAGGTGAGTTTTTTCGTTTGTGTTGCTGATTGCGCATCGGGTGCATGGAACACCCGCTGCTCTATATGGCGCTCTCGGTGCCATATGTATAAGCCACTTGCGACAATGACCAGCACACCCAAAATAGTTTGAATATCCGGTGTTGTGCCAAACACCCACCAGCTCAAAATAGCGATGTAAATAATTTGTGAATACACAATGGGTGCAAGTATCGATGCATCGGCGAGTTGGTGCGCTTTAACCAACATCGAATGCCCAAGCATACCCAAGCTGCCCACACCGATAAGCAAGGTCCATTCAAGCATTGTTGCAGGCCATTCCCATCGCATGATTGCGATGGGTGCGAGTGCAACCGTTGCGATGCCTGCGGTGTAAAATTGCATAACAGCATTGCTATCAGCACCGGCAACCATGCGGCTCATCACGAAATAGCCTGACGCCATAATCAATGCACCGATTGAAAAAAACATATTTTTATCAAACGGCTGGCTTCCCGGATGAACAATGATCAACACACCGATAAAACCAACCGCAACTGCAATAAATCGCTTTATACCGACTTTTTCTTTAAGAATAGGAATACTCAGCAAGCAAACGAGCATGGGTGCTGCAAAAAATATCGCTATGGTTGTCGTCAGAGGCAGGTATTTCAAGGCGATGAAATTGAGGGTGGTGGCCATGAACAATAAAAACCCTCTTAACAATTGATGGGCTGGTTTGTTGGAGCGGACAATTGACGTTCCCTGAGACGGCACATACCACACTACCACCCATAATAGGTGCACAAAATACCGTAAAAAGGCAACCTGCAGTGCGGGTATTGCAGCAAGCACCAACCACTTTACGCTCGTATCCATTATCGCGAAACACAGAAATGCGCCGAGCATCAATGCCCAGGCCACTGTCGGTAAGCCCGTGTTACCGGTTTGGTTTTCACTCAAGTGTTCGAGTGCTCCATGGGTTTTATCGTATTCCTGATCGTTGATAATATACCTTGGCAGGTATATTGCGTTATTATCCCTTTAAGGGTATATTTTATCTATTCCTATCCCTTATAAGGGATAAAACCCCAAAATACCCTATAAGGTATATGGAAAGCCCAAACGGCAAAGCCAAACATGAACACATACATTGTAAGCACCTCAACCCAACTAGCTCAGGTACTCAAAGGTTTTCGTAAAGCCTCTGATATCACCCAAACTGAATTAGCAGAACAAGCAGGGCTGTTACAAAAAACCATTTCTGCGATGGAAACAGACCCTGCACATACTCAAACCGATACTTTATTCAAACTGTTGTCCGCGCTAAACCTTGAATTAGTGCTGCAGCAGAAACCTGATGAATCAGACGATACCTCGCAGTGGTAAGCCTCAGCCATCATGCCTAAAAAAGCAAATGCCTATCGCTTAAAAGTGTTGATGAATGGCATCACAATTGGTCACTGGGATACCGCTCATTCTACCGGACATCGCTTCACATACGATACAGAATGGCTGAATAATGACAAGGCAAGACCATTGTCTTTATCCATGCCACTACGCCCGTCAACGGAAAGTTATCGAGGCCCTCTGGTGGAATCCTATTTCGATAATTTACTGCCAGACAGTATCGAAATTAAAAAGCGTATTAGCGCACACGTCAACGCAGGCTCCATTCGAGCCTTTGATCTGCTCCGAGAGATAGGCAACGACTGTGTGGGCGCTGTGCAATTGGTTGGAGAAGATGTCGAACCTGGCAATGTGCAAACAATAGAAGGCCAGCCGCTGAGCGACGAACAGATCGCTAAAAATTTATCGACGCTGACATCCACACCGATACCGGGTGTACACGACAGTGACATTCTGCGATTATCGATAGCAGGAGCACAGGAAAAAACGGGTTTTCTGTGGCATAACAACAGCTGGTGCCAACCAAGCGGTGCTACCCCTACAACACATATCTTTAAACTGCCTATGGGCAAGGTGGGCAACGAACAGGCCGACTTGTCCACGTCGGTCGAAAACGAATGGTTATGCGCGCAACTGTTACGGTCGTATGGATTAAATGTCGCTAATTGTTCAATCGAACATTTCGATACACAAACCGTTCTCGCCGTAGAACGATTTGATCGACGCTTAGCCGACAAGGGTGACTGGTGGATGCGCCTGCCACAAGAAGACATGTGCCAGGCAACCGGGTCGCCACCAGAAAAAAAATATGAGTCCGACGGTGGTCCTGGCATCGAACACATCATGTCACTATTGCGTGGATCGAGAACAGCGAAAAACGACCGGCGACATTTTATGCAAACTCAAGTGCTATTCTGGATGCTATGTGCACCAGATGGGCATGCTAAAAATTTCAGTGTGTTTATTGAACCCGGTGGCCGTTACCGTTCCACACCGCTGTACGATGTGATTTCAGCCTATCCAATATTAGGTAACGGCCGCAATAAAATCGCACCACAGCGGATAAAAATGGCGATGTCGCAACTGGGTAAAAACAGGCACTTCAACTGGGCGCAAATTCATCCTCGGCATTTTTATTCGAGTGCAAAAAAGGCGCAATTTGGCGAGCCTATGGAGAGCCTTATTGAGTCCATTCAAGCAAAAACCACTCACGCGATTGAAGAGGTGAATGCCAAGCTGCCAAACGACTTTCCTGATGCGGTCGCTAACCAGATATTCGACGGATTGCGAAAAAGTAGTGCACGACTGATTTAATGTCAGTATTAGCAATTTATACCATACAAGGCGCTGAGAATCAGGCTCTTTACACCCTTATTGTCGAAATTTGCTCTATCATTCTTAGCGGCTGTGGACAGCATGGATATGGAAGCTTATCGAGATACAAACCTCTCGTGCAATCCTGAACATCTACGCCCAGTTCGATTCAGCTTTTCATTGATCAAACAGGTAGATCAGGCCGATTAGTCAGCCCCTCACTTTGGGCCCAGAAGAATTTTACCAAGCCAGACCCCGGAACAACACTATGCGCGACGAGGATGTAAATTCATCGGATACAGAATCAGTTTCTGTGCTATCCACTTTTCTGGAAAAGCACCGACTGCTGATATCTAAACTGATTGTTGCTCTTATTCTGTTACTCATTGTATTTGCAGCGCCAATGTGGACTCCTGGTAGCTTCGCCACATGGACTATCGACAGTATAGCCTTGCTGCTGCTATTGATCGCTTGCCTGGGACGCATGTGGTGCATCATGTATATCGGTGGCAAAAAAAATACGAGTGTGGTGCAATCCGGCCCTTACTCGATGGTTCGAAACCCGTTGTATGTGTTCAGCTTTTTGGGTGCACTGGGCATTGTGATCATGACGCATTCGCTTGTCATATCGATATTGCTGCTGGTTTTCTTCATCGGCATTTACCCCTTTGTTATTGCCAAGGAAGAGGATAACTTACAGGGCATTTTTGGCGAGCAGTACGAACGATACCGGCAATCCACACCACGCTTCATACCCTCGTTCAAGCTGTATAGCACCGAAGGACGAGTGCCTGCTGATATTCCCCGTATGGAACGGGCCTTATTTGACAGTAGCTGTTTTGTGTTAGCGTTTATTCTGTTAACCGGTATCAGACTTGCGCATCAAACAGGGCTGATTCCAGTGTTGCTCACTTTACCCTAGTAAAATTATCGCCGTGATTGTACTCAGTACGCCAATGACGGCGCCAGCCAGCGTTCTGTTTCAGCAACTGGCACAGCGCTACGTTCGGCTAAATCCTCAATTTGTTCAGAGGAAATTTTACCCAGCCCAAAGTACCGGCTATCCGGATGTGAAAAGTAAAAACCACTGACTGAAGAGGCTGGCCACATAGCAAGATTCTCGGTCAATGAGATGCCGGCATGTACATCAGGCTGAAGAATGTCCCAGATAACCTGCTTTTGGCGATGATCAGGGTTGGCTGGATACCCTGGTGCCGGGCGTATACCTTGATAGCGTTCGCGGATTAGCGCTTCATTGTCTAAAGTTTCGTTTTCTACATAGCCCCACATCGTCTGTCTGATTTCTTTGTGTAAGTATTCGGCAAAGGCTTCGGCTAGACGATCTGCCACAGCCTTCACTAAGATGCTGTTGTAGATATCGTTGGCATCATCATACTGCGAAGCTAGATCATCCAACCCGCCACCAGCTGTGACTGCAAACATACCGATATAATCTGTTTTTTCGCACGTCCTCGGCGCAAGGTAATCCGATAAACACAAATTGGGCTTACCCTCGGGCAAGGTGCGCTGCTGCCGCAGGCAATGGATGACATGCCAGGGCTTTTCTCTTTCATCATTTTCATAGACCACAATGTCATCACCCACCCGATTGGCGGGAAACAGCCCAACCACACCGCTGGCCGTAATTGAATTGCTCGCACAGAGATCTTTCAACATTAATTGCGCATCTTTATACAGTTGCCGCGCCTGCTCACCTACGATTGGATCGTCAAGAATGCGCGGAAAACGGGCCTGCAGTTCCCATGCATGGAAAAAAGGTGTCCAATCGATAAAGGGTATGAGCGTCTCTATGGATTCCAATTCTATTGCTTGCACGCCAATGCGTTTCGGTACCGGTGGCTCGTATGCCATCCAATCCAGTTGCAAAGCGTTTTTGCGTGCCGCATGAAGAGATAATAATTTCGTATCCGCTGTTTTATCGGCGAAGCGGCGTTGATAGCGCGCGTAGTCAGCATCCAGCTCATCAACAAACGTTAGTCGATTATCCGCACTCAGCAAGCTTGTGGCAACCTGAACACAGCGTGATGCATCCACAACATGCACCACGGGAGCTTTGTAATGCTGTGTGATCTTTACCGCTGTATGCATGCGTGATGTGGTGGCACCACCGATGAGCAGTGGCACTTCAAAGCCTTCGCGTTGCATCTCTTGCGCAACATGTACCATCTCTTCCAGCGAGGGCGTAATCAATCCAGACAAACCCACCATATCCACTTGATGCTCACGTGCTTGCTCGATAATTTTTGTAGCCGGTACCATCACGCCAAGATCGATAACCTCAAACCCATTGCACTGCAGAACAACACCAACAATGTTTTTTCCAATATCATGGACGTCGCCTTTGACAGTTGCCATTAAAACCCGTGCTGCACTCTTGGCGTTCTCGTCCTTGTCCTTTTCCATATACGGCAGTAGCCAGGCAACGGCTTTTTTCATCACCCGTGCCGATTTAACCACTTGCGGTAAAAACATTTTGCCACTGCCAAATAAGTCACCGACGTGGTTCATGCCATCCATGAGTGGCCCTTCAATGACATCCAATGGCCGATCCATTTCGAGCCGAGCCTCCTCAACATCTTCGTCAATGTACTGATCGATCCCTTTTACAAGTGAATATTGGAGGCGTTCGGACACGGGCAACGAGCGCCATTCATCGTCCTGTTTGCTGGATTGTGTTTTTTGCACACGAAACTGCTCAGCGATATCCAATAAGCGCTCTGTGGCATCTTCACTGGTATTGAGTACCACCGCTTCAACGGCTTCCTTCAATTCAGGCGGAATTTGTTCAACGATGGCTAATTGCCCAGCGTTGACAATTCCCATATCCATCCCCGCATTAATGGCATGGTAAAGAAATACAGCATGTATCGCTTCACGTACCGTGTTATTACCACGAAACGAAAACGACACATTGGAAACACCGCCGCTAACCAGGGCACCGGGCAGCTTCTGTTTAATTTGACGGGTAGCTTCTATAAACGCTACACCATAGTCATTGTGTTCTTCGATACCGGTAGCAATGGCAAAGATATTGGGATCAAAAATAATGTCATGTGGGTAAAAGCCAACCTTTTCTGTTAGCAGCTTGTAAGCCCGCTCACAGATACTGACTTTTCGCTCAACCGAGTCCGCCTGCCCCGCCTCATCAAAGGCCATCACAACAACGGCGGCACCATAGGCCTGTGCCAGACGCGCCTGCTCCAAAAATACCGCTTCGCCTTCCTTTAGACTAATTGAGTTAACAATGCACTTACCCTGCACGCACTTAATTCCAGCTTCTATTACTGACCACTTGGAAGAATCGATCATGATAGGCACACGACTGATATCCGGTTCTGCCGCAATGAGGTTTAAAAAACGCTGCATGACATCAGCAGAATCCAATAGACCCTCGTCCATATTGATGTCTATGATTTGCGCACCGTCTTCTACTTGCTGACGAGCCACGCTCAGCGCTTCCTCGTACAATCCCTCTTTGATCAATCGAAGGAATTTTGCAGAACCGGTTACATTGGTGCGCTCGCCTACGTTAACGAACAAAGACGATTCGTCGATAATGCATGCCTCCAGGCCTGCAAGCTTACAGCTACCGGTGATCTTTGGAATGTTGCGCGGTGCAGCGCTGCCTATTGATTGCTTTAGCACTCGAATGTGTTCAGGCGTAGTGCCACAACACCCGCCTACAATGTTCAACCAACCATTATTGGCCCATTCCGCAATCTCCGTTGCCATCTGTTCAGGCGTTTCATCATAACCACCGAAGGCGTTTGGTAAACCCGCATTGGGGTAAACCGAAACATGACACCCTGCCAAGCGTGATAATTCTTCTACATGCGCGCGAAGCTGCGCAGGCCCAAGTGCACAATTTAGCCCAATGGAAAGCGGTTTGGCGTGGCTAACTGAATACCAGAACGCTTCTAATGTTTGACCCGAGAGTGTTCTGCCAGATGCATCTGTAATGGTGCCGGAAATACAAATAGGTATTTCCAGCTGACGCTCATGCAACACGCGCTTGACGGCAAAGATCGCCGCCTTGGCATTGAGGGTATCGAAAATGGTTTCGATCATAATGATATCGACCCCACCATCAATTAATGCACTACAGGCTTCATAGTAACAAGCATCCAGTTCATCGAAACTGATGTTCCTGAAACCAGGATCACTGACATCCGGGGATAAAGATGCCGTCCGATTAGTGGGCCCCAGATTGCCCGCCACGTAACGCCGCTGTTCAGGATTCACAGCAGTAAACTCATCCGCAAGCTGCCTGGCAAGGCGTGCGCTTTCGACATTCAGTTCTGTTACAAGGGACGCCATGCCATAGTCCGCCATGGACACACTATTGGCGTTGAATGTGTTGGTGCCGATGATGTCAGCACCGGCATCAAGATAGTGTCGATGAATATCCGTTATCAGAGCCGGCTGCGTAAGACTAAGCAGATCATTATTGCCCCTAAGGTCTTGGCCCCAAGCCTTAAAACGAGCACCACGAAAGTCAGCTTCACCCAACTTGTGCTGCTGGATCATCGTGCCCATTGCACCATCAAGGAACATAACACGTTGTAATAAATCGTTTTTTAAACACTCTATAGTGTTTTGAGGGTTCTTTGCGGGGCTAAACATGCGTGTGTTTGCTCGTGCTGATTCGACAGATAACATATGATAACATGCACATATAAAGATATATTTATATATTTTTCTAAACCTATCAGCCAATACCTGAACCAGCCAATAGGCTCCAGGCTGTACGAGCACATCAGGCCAAAAGAAAAACGTTTTACGCACTAACCAAGACACCGGTCGACGTTCACTGCTCACTACCCGTAATCGCCAACGGGCCTTGTCGCCACTGCCCCACAAGGTGTCGCACAGCGGGTGTTCCACGATACTTATTGGCCTACACTTTGTGGCAGACTGCATTTGACTGCCAGAGACTGAGAAGTTGACGCCATGACCGAACTCTCCAAAGGCCAATCGCGCCGCGGTGCCAGAGCAGCCAAACGGGCACTTCGAGGTGCTCCACTCGCTATGGAAGATCGCGCCGTGCGCCCAGGCATGTCTGGAGGGCAATACGCCCCACTAACAGACAGTGATATCGTCAAAGTTAACGAGGCTGTGATGCAAGCCCTGGAGACGATTGGCCTGTCTCAAGCGATACCGTCCTGCTTGAAGGTGGTGTGTGATGCTGGCGGCAGCTTCAAAGATGGTCGCCTGTATTTCCCGCGAGCACTTGTTGAAGATACGCTGGCAAATTGCGCCCGAGAAATAGTGCTATATGGTCAAGACCCCAGGCACGATATCGAAATTAAAGACAATCGCGTTTACTTTGGTACGGCAGGCGCTGCCGTGCACATCGCAGAGCCTGAAGAGAATTCCTATCGCGAGTCCACACTCGACGATTTATACAATATCGCGCGTATCGTGGACAAAATGGATCACATCCATTTTTTCCAACGCCCGTTGGTAGCACGCGATATGGTCGATCCGCTGGATCTGGATTTTAATACTTGCTATGCATCGGTCATGGGCACCAGCAAACATGTAGGCACCAGTTGGGTGGAGCCCATGCACTTTGAAAAAAGCCTGCAAATGCTACATCACATAGCCGGAGGCGAAGCCAATTGGAGGGCTCGTCCTTTTGTTAGCATGAGCAATTGCTTTGTCGTACCGCCATTGAGGTTTGCAGAAGATTCATGTTACTGCCTGGAGGCGGCGGTGCATGCAGGAATGCCGGTGTTGTTACTCGCTGCAGGTCAAGCAGGGGCGACAAGCCCGGCAGCACTTGCTGGCGCGGTGGTACAAGAAGTCGCGGAAGTCCTGGCGGGGCTTGTCTGGGTCAATCTGATGGTGCCAAAACATCCAGCCATTTTCGGAACCTGGCCTTTTGTGTCTGACTTACGCACAGGTGCCATGAGTGGCGGTAGCGGTGAACAAGCGGTTTTGATGGCAGCTTGTGGACAAATGGGACGCTTTTATAAGCTCCCCACTGGCATTGCCGCAGGCATGGCTGACGCTAAATTTCCGGATGCGCAATCCGGTTTCGAAAAAGCTTACACCAATACACTGGCCGCACATTCAGGTGCCAATCTGATTTATGAATCAGCAGGTATGCACGCCTCTCTGCTCGGTTGTTGCTATGAAAGCTATGTCATTGATAATGATATGTTGGGCGCGATTAACCGCACGGTTCGCGGTATCGAGGTTAACGATGAAACCCTATCGCTCGATGCAATGCGAGATGTCTGTGTTGATGGTCCAAGCCATTATTTGGGTCACGGTCAAACATTCTCTCTGATGCAAAAAGAATACATTTACCCGGAAATTGCCGACAGGCTCAGCCCTAAAGAATGGGAAGAAAAAGGCAAACCGAATTTGATGGTGAATGCGCGAGCGAAAGTGGATGCCATACTCAGCACGCATTACCCAACGCATATTAGCGAAGAAACTGACGAAAAAATTAGAGCTGAATTTAATGTCTGTTTACCAAAAGAACACATGCAGGCAAAAGGTTGAACACGCTGGAGTACACAACCGCGGCAAATGAAAAATTAAATTTTCACAGACAATAGCCGCGTTTCAGTCCAGAATTTCAGTGTTTATAGCTATCGTCAGTCTTATCCAGCATCTCTTTTAACTGATCGAAGTGAGAAAACGCAGACTCGCTGTACAGCTCCCAGCTTGCTGCTGTGCTTTC
>CAYSZH010000049.1:0-27157 GCA_964435305.1 uncultured Granulosicoccaceae bacterium | reverse complement strand
GGTTAAGCGCACTATGAACACAGATAGCTACAACATTGCAATGAGTAAGATATTGTTTGTTTTCTTTCTGACAGCTGTAGTGGTCACTATCTTAGCGTCATACATAGACTTCGGTGAGTGGCTCTGGTTGACTTCTCGGCAGTTTGAAACATAGGAATTTGATGAAATATTAATAGCTCTAACAGCTGGTTTCGTTGCGGCATTCTTTGTAGCAGTCTGTCAACTAACGGCGTCACTCAAGAAAAATAAATCAAAGAAATCAATAAAATCTCAATCTGAAATTGAAGATCTGCTGCTAGACTTGAAACGCGACACCATTGTAGTGATAGAAAAACCTCTGCAGAAACTAAAACTGCCAGCAGAGATAAATAGTAGGGAAAATCTCTTGACGATACGCGCACTCGAATGGGTGATTGGCGAGAAAACAGATGATAATACCCCAATATCCAAGTACCGTTAGCTAGACTTTGTCATGGGTCAGAGGGTTGCTAAGGAATGATAGTTGTGGATTAAAACGTAAAGTTCAAGCGTTGATCAAAATGAAGTACTTTGATCAATACGGGATATGCCTGGTCGACTACAACACGGTGCCGTATTTACAAGTCACCGGCAACTCAGAGTTGATAACACAAATCTAAAGTGCTGCCCCGGAACGAACGAAGTCGGCCATAAGACCGACTTCGTTCTACTACCGAGCTGATGCAATGCCTGACTTAGTAAGCAACTCACTAAGCAAGCACATCAAACTTAGTAAACTTCAGCTTGTACCTTGTCCAGATTTTCAAGAACTTCATCCAGTGTAGATGGATCAAGCATGAATTTCTGGAAACCTTCCATACCTGCTTTAGCCATAGCCGCAGGTGCGTCCCGGTCATAGAACTGAGCAAGGCCAGCCGCAGTAGACAATGTTTCCATGCCCTCTACGATGAACTTGTCATCCTGATTGATTTCAGCTGCAGAGTTTGGTGGAAGTTGGCCAATTGCCTTGTTCCATGTGCTCTGAACATCAGGGGTTGCAACGAAGGCCAGAAACTTCTTGGCATTCTCTACATTCTTGGCTTTTGCAGGAATGAAGAAAGCATCAGCAGGTGCTTCTTCTGCACGAGGTAATCCCGGAGTGATTTCAGGGAACTGGAAGAAATCAATTTGATCATCAGTCAGGCCTGCTTCTTTGTACTGACCCACCGAGAAGTTACCCATAACGTACATGGCCGCATCACCTTTTACGAAAGGTGAAATTGCATCCTGCCATGACATAGTCGCGTGTGTGCTCACGAAGCTGCAACGATCAAGCATCTCTTCCCATTTCGCGAATGTTGCACGAATACGATCATCGGTGTACTTGATTTTACCAGCAGTCAGATCGTTGTGAACGTCGTAGCCATTGGTACGCAGGTTCAGATAGTCGAATACACCCGCTGCTGTCCAAAGGAACTTTGTGCCGATTGTGAAAGGTGTTACACCAGCTTCTTTCAGAGCGTCACAGTTGCTCAGCAACTCATCCCAGGTTTTTGGCTCAGTGATACCCACTTTTTCATAGATATCTGCACGGTAGTACACACCCCATTGATAATAAGAGTATGGAACACCCCATTGCTTGCCATCACGAGACATTGTTGGTTTAATCGCATTGAAGTCGCTAGACAGATTTTCATCCGACGCCCACAAATCAGAAATGTCCATGAACAGACCAGCGTCAACGAAAGGACCCATGCGATTACCTGGATACCAGGTGATTACATCGGGAGCATCGTTTTGTAAGGCATTTCGAATGGTGCTCTTATGCGCTTCACGGTCGCCGTTATTAATGGTTACCTCAATATCCGGATGCGCACGAGTAAATGCTCCTACCGCATTCTCGTATGCAGCCTTCTTGTCAGGATTCAGATCATCGAAAGTGATGATCAGATCGCTGGCTACCGCAGTACCGGATACAAATGAACCCAGTGCAGCGCATAGCGCGACTTTCTTAAAACTTAAACTCTTAACCATAGTTAGATTCTCCAGTGGGAGTGATTGATTATAAGATGTCGTGCATTCTGCACGGCATGGCAGTAATTATGGGGCTGCTGCCATTGCCCTCGATCATTCCATGATCGTATCAACGGAGTTCCAAAGCTTGGACTCCACAATGATATGCTTTGATGCGCTTGTAAAGTCAGCGCATCACAACTTTTATCGCCTCGCCAGCGATTACTCAGAAAAACATCGCCGCAGTGCCTGTTTAACGGGTTTATTTGGGGATAATTGCCAATTGATATAGCGTTTGTCATGACGCAGTCCTCCATGTTGCGATATCGCCAACATCGAGCACTGCTTGCCCAATCAGAAATTCATCAGATTCATTGAAGCCGAAACGACCCTGTATTTCGGTGTTCAGTTCCGCGCGACCCGGACCATAGTTGAAGGCCCAAACCAGATCGCCTCGCTCGGTAATGCGCAAACCAGATCCCAGATTGATTGGGTCAAGCGTTGCTTCCGCGAGGCGCTCCTCCAACAGCTGAAGCAAGGTCTCGCGGTTGGGACATGCATTAAAATAATGCACCCGATCGTTTCGATAATGAAATCCCCAACCATCATCAAATGTCTCATTAGCCGCGAAACCGGATTCGACACGTTCACGCCAATCGACGATCTGACGGTTTTTGTCCGTGCTCAATTCAATGTCTGCCGGCAAACTCTCGACACGGGTAACCTTTATATCCAGCAATGACTGAAAGGCCCCGGGTGGTAACGAGTCTGGTATGGCGCAAACGTGGGTTTTTGAACCGGTACGTGGAAACATGACTATCTGCGCATTGACGTTTGCCAGTTTGTCCACCATTGCCTGATCTGAAATGGTGCTGTTGGCGAGCACGATCAGTTTGTAGGGCAGAAGATCGCTGCTGCTTGTGACAAAGTCCACCTGCATGCCCAACTGCCGAAGCACGGAATAGACGGTTTGCATAAAAACCAGCGGGTCGTAGTGCCGGCCGCCGGGCTGCTGAATTCGCGCAGCCTGGTCGCCTGCGTAGTCAAACACGATGGCGACATCAGATGGCCGACGCTCGTGTGGTATGTCCATCACGCTCTGAATTTCTTCAGCGAGAATCTTAACTTCAGCTGAGGCATCATCTTCATCGCCATTGGGCAGGCACAATGCAGTGTGCATTTGTTCCTGAGCCGAAGGCGCTTGTCGATAACGGAAATAACTGACAAGCTCGGCCCCATGTGCCAGGGCCTCCCAACCCCATAAGCGGACCATGCCCGGCAAGGGAGCTGGATTGTACGGTGCCCAGTTAACCGGTCCCGGTTGTTGTTCCATCAACCACATCCGACCCTTGCCACAGGCTCGGTACAGATCATGATGAAATGATGAAGAATCTGGATGCCCGGTTCGAAACCACGCTTTCTGGTCAGCTTCATTGGTTCCATCGCGAGTCAGAAAGCCAAGCGGGTAGTTGTCCCAGCTGGCAACATCAAGATCATCCGCTACATCAAAGTGATCAAACTCGACAAAGTTACCCATGAAGTTATGCACAATGTCACGACCCGGTGAGTGCGCTCGGAGTATATCGACTTGTAGACAATTAAAGCCTTTAACTTGCTCCGAAGAGAACCGCCAATAGGCCAGACGATGAGCCGGGTTGGATTCGGTCACCGTACCCACAGGCAAACCAATGTCCTCAAAGCTACTGTACTCCATGCTCCAGAATACATTGCCCCACGCTTGGTTCAATGCGTCTATGCCGTTGTATGCCCTGCTACACCAGCTTCGAAATGCATTCAACGCTGCGTCAGAATAACTGATGGTGGTGCTATGGCAGCCATACTCATTGTCCGTTTGCCAGGCCACCACACCGGCATGATCGCCAAAACGTTCCGCAAGGCGTGACACAATGCGCTCACATTCGCGACGGTAGGGTTCGGAAGAAAAACAGTAGTGGCGCCGTGAACCAAACTCTCTTACACTGCCGTTTTCATCCACAGCGAGCATGTCAGGGTTATTGCGTATGAGCCACGCAGGTGGCGTGGCGGTTGGCGTACCGAGAATAACGTCCAACCCGGCACTGTGCAGGATATCAATGGCACGTTCCAGCCAGTCGAACTGGTAGTTGCCGGCCTCGGGTTCGAGTCTGCTCCAGGCGAATTCACCAATGCGTACCATGGAAAGTCCGAGCGACTTCATATGGGCAGCATCCTGCGGCCATCGCGATTCAGGCCAATGCTCCGGGTAGTAGCAAACGCCAGTTTTCATTGCGCCGCACCTGAATTTTCAGTAGCAACTAATTCTCGCAGCATTGCAGCTGCATTCTCCGGCATGACAGAGTTGACGATATTGTTGCTGCCCGATTCGAAGCCTGCCAGATACTTTAGTTTTTCTTTGTCGCGCAGCGGTGGATGAAACGCCAGATGGAAACAGCAATGCGCGTTGTCTTCATGATCATCGCAAGGAGCATTGTGCAGTAGGGTAATGTTCGGTGCTGAGCGCTGGAATAGTGTGTCGTAGCGTCGAACCTGACGCTGGTAGCACAGCGCAAACTCTTGCATCTCCGCTGCGCTCGCCTCTGCCAGTGACGGCAAATGCCGATGCGGGATTATCCAGGTTTCGTATGCAAACCGGGCTGCATAAGGCACAATCACCGACCAGTACTGGTTACGCTCAACAAGCAATGACTGCTGTACATGTTCCGATGCCAGCATATCCTGCAGCAGACTACGGCCATCGTGTTCTTTTGCATAACGTGCTTGAGCGTTACGCATACGCATGGCCGTATCGGTAACAAAGCTCGTTGCATAAACCTGGCCGTGCGGATGCAAATTGGACACCCCGATCTCCACGCCCTTGTTTTCAAATATCAGCACCTGCTCAACATCGTCCAGTGCACTCAAGGCAAGGTATTCGTTCTGCCATAGCTGAACGGCAGCGATAATCTTGTCTTCTGATAAAGATGCCAGCGTGTCATTGTGGTTTTCAGACCAGCACAACACTCGACAACGACCAACAGCCGGTGCGTAGCTGTGCAGCGCGTCGCATGAATCAACATCCCGCGGCGCATGCTCTGCCAGAGTGGGAAAATCATTATCGAATGCAAAAGCGCCTTTGTAATCCGGGTTGGTTGTGCCGGCGGCGCGCTTGACTCGCGGACACAGATAACAGTCCGGGTCGTGTGTTGGCATTGTCGACTTAGAACCACTTTCAATAGCACCGGACCAGGGTCTAGCAGCGGATGCAGCCGCAACCACGACCCATTGTTGCAGCAGTGGCTGCCATCGTCGTTGCCAGTTATTGCTCATGTGCCAACCTGTCGCACACCAGCGCCGGGGCTGATTACATAGAAGTCGGCAGTCAATCCGGTTTGCGCTTCATAAGTCTGACCAACGTTGCTGATGAAACCATCGCAATTTTCTTTCCTGACCAAATTTACCGTGCAGCCGCCAAAGCCTGCACCGGTCAGTCGACTGCCCATTACACCGGCCTGCGACCGCGCAGCACTGACCAGGTGATCAAGTGGCTCACTGGATACATGATAGGCATCACGCAATGAATCGTGTGAAGCATTCATGATCTCGCCGAACGCATCCAGATTGCCTTGCTCCAATGCGGGTACCGCAGCCTGAACACGTGCATTCTCGGTACTGACATGTTGTGCTCTCAAATAGGCGATATTGTCATCATTGAACAAGGTCTTGTTTACTTCCAGATCGTTGGCTGTTAGTTCGCCAAGCGCACTGATTGGCAGCTCTTTTTGTAACAGGTGCAGCGCCCGTTCGCATTCAACCACACGTTCATTATAGGCGGACTCGTTCAGTTCACGTCGTTGATTGCTGTTGGCCAGCACAATTGCGTAGTTGTCCAGCGACAGAGGCACTTGTCTGTGTTCCAGTGTTTCACAATGCAAGAACATCGCGTGGTTATCTTGTGCCATGGCAACGGCGAACTGATCCATAATGCCGCATTGCATGCCAACAAAGTCGTTCTCTGCTGCGAGTGACATCTTCACTAATTCGAGTAATGAAAGTTGGCAATCGAACAGTTCATTAATGGCAAATGCGGTCACCACTTCGATCGAAGCCGATGAGCTCAGGCCTGCAGCGTTGGGGACATTGCCAGAAAACAGACAATCGATTCCATCGATATCAAAGCCGCGCTTTATAAACTGATCAACCACTCCCAGCGGATAGTTTATCCAGTTGTCACCGTATTTTTTATTGATCTGCTCTTTGGGAAGTTGAGCAAGCATGTCGAAGTTGGTGGATGCAAATCGAAATTGCTCATCGCGCGTTCGCCTGATAAGAAGCAGGCTACCGGTATCGATACCACACGGAAACACAAACCCACCGGTGTAGTCGGTGTGATCCCCAACCAGGTTTACTCTGCCTGGTGCAAAGAATTGCTTTACAGCATGGTCGCTACTACCAAACTTCTGATGGAATCGTTCGAGCAAACGCTCAAGGTTGAACCCGTTAAGTGTGGTTGTCATTGTTGAACCACCTTCTCTGCTCCACTCAGTGCAATGCAATGCACAAGCATGGCAGATTGAGGTGGCATGACCGGCAGTGGCAATCCAATTTTCATCAGTAAATCACCCGTACTGACAAACTCATTGGTGCACCATGCAGGTAGCTCTCGATTAAATGGTGCAAGCTGATCGAGATTGCTGCTGCACATGGTGACGGTGTAGTGTTTTTTCGGGTCGAGTCCTCGAAGCCGTTGCCAACCAGGTCGCGTGCTGCGCAGACTGTCGATTAACACAATACTGAATAGTGCTTCATGGTGATCAGCGGACACCTGACCGCTGGCTATGAGTTGATCGTAGGCAGAAGGCAGCTGCCAGTAGGTCGAATCGTTTAACCAATTTCTGTGCTTTTTATAGAGCATCGTGTAGTGATGCAACGTACCGATTTCCTGTTCATCAAGCACACGTGCATCGAGTTCAAAACCGAATTGCCCTTGCAAGGCAACGATGGCTCGTGTGTGCAAATTCGTACTTCTACCTGTCAGGTGCGCATGCATGTGCCCCACGTGAGCGCCCATAATCTCAGGCGGAAAGAAGCGCGCAAAGCCTTGCTGGATAGTGGTACGCGCTATCGGGTCGATATTGTCTGATGTCCACACCCGCCCGGTACTTTTCAGAACGCCAAAGTCACAGCGCGCACCACCGGACGCACAACTTTCGATTTCAAGATCAGGGTGCGCGTTATTCAATCGTTGCATTAGTGCATAAACAGCGGGAGCCTGCTTACCTGCACAGGGGTTCGTGCCATCCCCTGCCAGTACAAGGTCACGATTCATATCCCATTTGATGTAATCGATCTGGTATTCCGTAACCAGGTCACTGATGCAAGTGAACAGATAATCGCTAACATCTTTACGCGCAACATTGAGTACCAACTGCCCACGTGCCAGAGGTGTTTCAATCTGATCGAAGTGCATGGCCCAGTCAGGATGTTCCCGGTACAGATTACTGTTCGGGTTCACCATTTCCGGTTCAAACCACAAACCGAACTGCATATCGTGTGAGCGTACATGCTCTACAAGTGGTGCCAAGCCATCAGGGAATACTGAGCTGTCGACTTGCCAGTCCCCTAGCCCCGCAGTGTCATCGCGACGACCGATAAACCAGCCATCATCGAGAATAAATCGCTCAGCGCCAATTTTTGCCGCAGCATCAACCAGTGACTTAAGATCTTCATCGTTAAGATCGAAATACATGGCTTCCCAACTATTGGCATGGATAGGTCGCGGTTTACGCGTCCATTTGGGTAAAATATGTTCACGTGCAAAGCGATGAAAGCGTTGGGTGCACTGATTCAGTCCGACACCTTTGGTGAAATACACTTCCGGGCAGTTGAATTCTTCTTCTGGCTGGAGAATCATTTCACCCTGGCTTAGTAGTACGCCAGCTTGTATATAGCCGTTACCATCATTCAAACGCTCTACACGAAAACTGTAGTTGCCGCTCCAGCCCAGATGCATAAACAGCGCTTCACCGTAATCTTCTGAGAGCTCAACTGTACTGAAAATAAAATTAGGCGCATGTTCGTGCCCGGTGCGGCCATGCCAATTTTGAATATCCAGGCGACCGGGTCCTATGGGTCGGGTCACACTCTGATTTTCCAGTCCCCATCGACCATGTTGGCTGGTGCAACTTGAAAAGTGATTTGGCAAAGGCAATGTGGCACTGGCCAGCCAGTCAACCTGATAGTCGGTTTCGCCGGTATTCCGGATACTCGTGCGCATGGTTGCGACATCGCTGTTCGCGTCGAGAACCAGTTGCTTGTTTAACAGCAGCCCACTGTTGGCGTCTTCCAACACCACATTAAGCGACTGTTCCGTCTGCTTGGTACTGGCCAATTTGAAAAGCGTGGCTTGTGTGGCATTGTCCCGACGCCCAACCAGTGCGGGCGATCCCATGTAACCCGTTGCACTTTGTGGGAACAGATCCAGCGGTGCACGGGCATCAAGATTGCCAAACGCATGCGCCGCATCGTCATGATTTGCCAGCATGCCCTCATCGATATCGGTCGCCAAAAGCTCACCAAACCAGGCTATCGCAGGAACGGCGCCATGGTTGGATATCAGCATGCTCGACGAGTGACCGTCGAGACGAAAATAGGAGGGCGAGATGGGCATCCGGATTCTGGTGGCCTTAAAAAAACCTAGCTGTGGGTTTGCACTTCGGAGCAAACAATGAAACAATGTTCCAAAATTATAAAAGCAGCAAGCAATGGGTGTCAATTCAAAACAACAAAGTAAATCTGCTGAGCGTTCCAAATCTGTTATGGCACCAGCAGCAAAACGACAGGCCAGTGGTCTGGTACGGGCGATTGACCTGCTCGACCTGATTATATCCGAGGGCCCGCTGCGCTTCGCCGAGATTGAAGAACGCTCCGGGATACCCAAGGCAACCTTGCATCGCCTGCTAACCGAACTGGTTGACGAGCGCTTCGTGCTGTTTGACGAAAGAGCCCTCACCTACAACGCCGGCTATCGGATTCTGGAGATGGCCAATCGGGTCTGGACACGATCCGATATACGGGTCTTGGCTCGTGATCAGTTATTGGCACTGAATGCCCTGAGTGGGGAAACCGTTCAAATTGCCGTTCACGCCGATACGCATGTGGTGGTGATCGACCATGTGGAAAGTTCGCAAAGTGTTCGTCTGTCGATTAGCGTTGGCAACCAAGCGCCTGTTTATTGTTCCGGTATCGGAAAAGTGATGTTGGCCTGGTGCGATGAGGAACAGCGAGAAGGTATTTTCTCCAGAATCTCATTCGCACGATTCACTTCAAACACTTTAACCAGCTTGCCTGAACTGCGCAAAGACCTGGCACAAATCAGCGGACAAGGTTATGCACTCGATCTGGGTGAACATTTTCTTGGCACCAATTGTATTGCAGCACCCATTGTAGATCATGCGGGACAAGCAATAGCCGGCATCAGTATCACTGCACCAAGTTTTCGAGTAACTGCTGAAGAACTTGTTCAATGGAAAGCACCATTGATTGCAGCAGCAGCAGAAGTATCGAGGCGACTGGCACCTCGAACAGGTGGTTCACTAGAATCGTCACATTGATTCAGTTGATTCAGATGCGCAAAAAACAAGTGCGTAATTTTTTACTGAATGACTTGTATACCACTTATAAAAATTTGACTTTGAATTGCATAGCTTGCGTATGGTGAGATCTGTTTTTTCACAAAACAAAACGCGCCTGCACTTCAAAGATTAAAGTTGACAAGTGTAAAAACAAACGGCATTACATCTAACTAAATTTACGACAAACCACAAACGGATTAACGCAATGGCTAATGTTGAATTTAAAAACGCAATAAAGCGATACGGTGAATTAACTGTTATCCATGGCATCGATTTAAAGCTTGATTCAGGCGACTTTGTCGTATTTGTTGGACCTTCTGGTTGTGGTAAATCCACCCTGCTTCGGATGGTTGCCGGCCTGGAAGAACTCACTGAAGGCGAAGTTCATATTGGCGATAGAAACATGACGGAAGTTGCCGCGGTCGATCGTGGTATCGCCATGGTATTCCAGTCCTATGCTTTGTATCCGCACATGAGTGTTGCTGAAAACATGGGCTTTGGTTTGCGCATGAACGGCGTGGACAAAGACATCATAAAAGAAAAAGTTGAAGTTGCTGCTAAAACGCTTCAACTCGGCGAGCTACTCGATCGCAAACCAAAAAACATGTCAGGTGGACAACGGCAACGTGTTGCTATCGGTCGCGCCATTGTTCGAGACCCCGATGTCTTCCTGTTCGACGAGCCGCTATCAAACCTTGACGCTGAGCTGCGTGTCGAGATGCGTCTGCAAATCGCCCGCCTGCACAAACAACTTGGTGCAACCATGATCTACGTGACTCACGATCAGGTCGAAGCCATGACCATGGCCGACAAGATTGTTGTACTGCGTGCGGGCAAGGTTGAGCAGGTTGGATCTCCACTGGAGCTATACCATCACCCGCAAAACCTGTTTGTTGCCGGCTTCATCGGTTCACCACGAATGAACCTTATCAGCGGTAAGCTACTGGAAGGTAGTGCAACACACGCACATATAGAGCTCGATGGCGGTGTCAATGCAACTATTCCGGTTGATGCTTCCAATGGCAGCGCAGGCTCAAGCATCACTATGGGTATCCGCCCAGAAGATCTTGGCGGTGGTGAAGGTGGTTTCTCTCTGCCAATGCAGGTAGATGTTGCGGAGCGTCTCGGTGGCAGCACGTATCTGTATGGTCGCTGCGCTGGTCTGGATAATTTTGTTGTACAACGCTCCGGCCTGGATGCAACCGAAAGTGGCAGCTCAGCCGATATCCAGGTTCCGGAAGGCGATTGCCACCTATTTGATGAGGCCGGTCTGGCGTTTCCTCGACTCACTGAAGCTGGTCGCCGAACGGTCGCATAACGAGCACCATTAGGTCACCTAGTCACAAGTGGCTCAGCATGATGCAAGGCCACTTTTAATAATTAAATAGCAGAGGTTCCAGATCCCTATGGCCACGACTGAATTTGATAGCTACGATCGGTTTGCCACATCCAATAGACAGGTTGCCATCGGTGGCATGGTCCTGGCTGTGTGTGCTTTCCTGCTTTATTTTGTCATCAGCACATCGTTAGTACAGGAACTCATGGGCTACTCGCAACAAGTTCAGGCTCGAGTGCCCACCTTTTTTATACGCCTGATTTTCACCATCGCAGCATTAGGGGCCGCGTTATACCTCATCACCGGACTCTCAGTCTACAAGCGCAATAAAATCGAATGGGCACCCTGGCTGTTTCTGGCCCTTGGTCTTGGCATGTTCATGATTTACGTGATCATTCCCATATTCCAGTCCATGTCATATTCGTTTACCAAGTGGGATGGTCTTTACGACATTAATGGAGACTGGACCGGTGAATGGGTCGGTCTGCAGAACTATAAAGTGTTAATGGACGACCCGAACTTCTATACCTCTTTAAAGAACAACATTCTTTGGCTAATACTTTATATGCTGGCCGTGCCTATCGGACTCTTCATTGCATTGTTCCTGAACCAGACGGTTAGAGGCATACGAATCTACAAGTCTCTGTTCTTCTTTCCGTTTGTTATTTCACAAGTGGTTGTTGGTTTGATTTTCACCTGGGCGTACAACCCTGAATTCGGTCTGCTCAGCGAGTTCTGGAGTTGGTTTTTTTGCGAAACAAAAGAAAATATCATGGGCA
The DNA here is from genome assembly GCA_964435305.1 of uncultured Granulosicoccaceae bacterium. Taxonomy (GTDB): domain Bacteria; phylum Pseudomonadota; class Gammaproteobacteria; order Granulosicoccales; family Granulosicoccaceae; genus Granulosicoccus. Next base: position 15,461 of record CAYSZH010000049.1, on the reverse strand, counting down.
ACCCGACCCGCGTGTGTTCGGTCGATCCACCTTCTATCCTGGGTAACGAACATTCGGCGACCTACGGCATCATCGCCGCAGGCTTGTGGCCTCAAATAGCCTACTGCATGATTCTGTATCTCACAGGCTTGAACAATGTGTCCCCTGATCAGATAGAAGCCGGACAACTCGACGGTGCCAAGGGCTGGAAAATGCTTTGGTACGTTGTTCTGCCACAGCTAAAGCCAGCCACTTTCATTGCTGTCGTTGTTACCGTTATTGGAGCGCTGCGTTCTTTTGACATGATCGCCACCATGACACAGGGTGGTCCATTCGGTTCTACCAACGTGCTGGCCTACTATATGTACGATCAGGCTGTTGGTGAGGGTGTAGGGCGATATGGTTATGGCTCCGCTATAGCCACCGTTCTATTTCTAATAATGTTGGTCTACATCAGCTACTTCCTGTGGCGCATGTATCAAGACGAGAAGGAGGCCCACTAATGTTCCCGAAACCAATAGAAAAGTCATCATCCGGCAAGCAGTGGTCCTACAAAATCATGCTTCCTTTGGCGCTGTTTTTCTGGCTATTGCCTTTGTTGGCAATATTCATGACATCGATACGGCCGGCATCCGATATTGCGGTGGGTAACGTATTTGGATGGCCGAGCGCATTCCAGATGCTGCAGAACTACGGCGAAGTGTTCGCTAAAACCAATGCGCTCCAATATCTTATCAATACACTGTTAATCGCCATCCCGACGATGATCATGTCTGTGGCACTGGCCTGTCTTACTGGTTATGCACTGGCTATATACAAATTCAAATGGGCGCTGCCACTGTTTTTCCTGTTCGTTGCCGGTAACTTTGTTCCATTCCAAATCCTGATGCTGCCGGTTGTCGATATCTCTGTAAAAATGGAAATCATGAATACCGTGCCCGGTCTGGTGCTGTTTCACGCAGCCTTCCAAACCGGCTTTTGTACCTTGTTCATGCGAAACTTTATAAAGGCGCTGCCGTTCGAACTCATTGAGTCTGCCAGGCTGGAAGGTGTTGGCGAGTTCAAGATTTTCTGGCATCTGGTGCTGCCACTGGTCAAACCGGCTATCGCAGCATTGTGCGTGCTTATCTTCACCTTTATCTGGAACGACTTCTTCTGGGCCACGGTGCTCATACAGGAAGATGCCAGTCTGCCTATTACCGTAGGCGTACGAACACTGAATGGAGAATTTGTGCAGCAATGGCATCTGGTATCCGCAGCGTCTCTGCTGGCCGCCATGCCGCCTGTGTTTATGTTCTTCTTAATGCAGAAGCACTTTATTGCCGGTCTTACCTTGGGTGCGACCAAAGGCTAACTCGACGTGACCCACAACGATAGATAACGTTGTGGGTCAGCGTTAATTCAATTCAAGGTGTTGCATTAAACAACGCCAGTAATTCCTTAATTCACTAACCCAATAATACTACTCCCCGCACTTGCACAATCGCTCACCTTGGCGATAGTCGGCGTGTGCATTTCATATAAATTGGACACCCAATGGTTTTCGAATCTGCGCATCATTTGCTGCATGCTTGTGAGAAACAATCTGCCCCATAAAAAGCGAATTAAGCGAAATAGCGCAGTAAAGTTTGCGCAACAGAAAATTCATGGGGCAGATGCTTATATTATGAAACTAACTACTTTGCGTGGTAAGCCTTACTTACTGCATAGCTGTCTTCAAACCAATTCCAAAGCACCAGTTTGCCATCACGTACCTTTGCACGTAATGCAAAGGTGAAGTCGCCAATCTCCGCGCCAGAGTGCGTAGTGATGCCGTTCATGTTTCCAAACACCGCTACAGTATCACCAAGGGCAAATGCGTCTGTGTTTTCCCAAGCGGTGGTTTGGAAATTCTTACCAAAAACACCGAGAAATTTAAGAATCTCCTCTTTACCATTCCAGGGACCAATCCAGGGCATTGCGCTATCCCCTTCGTTCTGCCAGACCATATCATCAGCCATGAGTGTATTCACAGTATCCATATCACCCGACCCTACCGCGCCCATAAATGCCATAACGGTATCGAAGGAAGCCTGGCTTTGCGCATCCATATTTGCTGCATGCACATTTAGACTGACCGCCATAGCTAGCACAGCGCCAACCAAAGCTTTAAATATTTTCCTAATTTTCAATGTCGTTCTCCTAACGTAGCTCGACCTAATGCCGTCGCTATTAAAACGTTAATTTCAGAATTTGCTATAACAAATCGATGCAATCCAATCAGTACAAACAAACTGCTTTTACTTACTTGCCACTGAGCTGTTGTAATGCACCGGCCCAATCTTCAACGTGATAAGTGCTCACAATTTTGCCGTCTTCTACCGTGTGAATATCGATCGTCAAAATGTCGAAACTCTTACCCATTCCATCAACCCCAAACAACGGTCCGTTTGGTGTTCCAGTGGCACGGCTTCTCACAACATATTGATTACCAGTCTGGATAATCTCCTGCACGTGCCAATTTAAGTCGGGCATGAGCTTTGCGAAAAAGCCGCTGACCTGACCAATCAATTCATCTCGCGTTTTGTTCTTGCCAGAATAATCACCTATGCTTTGCCAGCTTTCGGCCGTGGCCGCCTTAAAGGCTCCAGCCGCTTCTTCAGATGCAGGGTTACTTAAAAAATCATAAAAAGACTGAACACTTGCTTTGCCATCAGACATCGCATTACCCGCAGTCGTTAATAGAAAAAGTGAAACCAGGGCGCTAAGTACTTTTGAATTCTTCATGTGTCATCTCCGTTAATAAAAGACCAATGTCAACTAAGACCAAAACATGATGGACAATTTTTTATTAATTGATAAGATAGGACAAATAGAATTAACTGTTCGATATTATTGAACTATGCTAGATCAGTTGCGCCAGGTTGCCATATTTGCCAAAACGGTCAATCACGGGTCTTTTCGCGGAGCCGCGAAAGAGCTACGGCTGTCGCCCTCTGTAGTCAGCCATCACATATCTCAACTTGAGCAACACTTAGGTGTTGTATTGCTGCATCGTTTTACCCGCAAACTTGCCTTAACACCAGCAGGTGAACGTTTACTCGCATCCACACAACACATGCTGGAATCAGTAGAGGTGTATTTGAAGAATTATCGAGTACGGCCAGCAGCCCGACAGGCGAACTACGACTGACGATGCCGTCTATCCTCACACAATCGCAACTGACCGATTCATTAGCCCACTTTTCAATGAAATACCCTGGAATTAACTATTCATTGGATTTTTCCGATGAGAGAAAAGATATGATTTCGGGCGGTTTTGATATCGCGGTACGAATGGGGGTAAAAATCAAAACGGCTGCAGCGACACGGTCACTTTTTCAGGTCAATCGCTGTTTAAGTGCGTCAAAACAGTATTTGCACGGACGCGCCAAAGTGACAAAGCCTGACCAGTATCGGCCGGAACCAGCTCCAGCACTGTAACGCAGGCTCTTGGGGGTGCAGTTGTTCAGGAACTCTGCAAAACTCGCACTTATGCCTCCTTTGATTGCTGTTGAATAGAAGCTCTTTGCGACAGCCGCCAGTTCGCGGAAATAGCACACAATCCGGATCTCGGAGAAATGTGGGCTCAGGAGGTCGCGCATCACCATCAGACTGGTCGCATTTGTCAGCTGAGAATGGCAATGTTCCGAACTCAGGACCATAACATCTCCGCTTAGCCCAGCCACCTCTGCGGCGAAACGCTCTGGGAAGTCGGCAAAGGCGGTCTGTTTATCCTTGGCCAAGTGCGGCCCGATCGAACGCAAGAATTGATCATGGGGCTGGCAATAGCCAGCAAGCAAACGGTTGTTGGGCTTGCCCAACATATCCGACAACCCCACGCCCCGCGCTTCGAGCGCCGCTTAAAAAAATTCAGTAGTGAGCCCGTGTATTTCCAGCCGATCGACAGAAATAGGGTCTACCTTGGATATTTATAACGACGCTGCTTGAATTTTAGACAGAAATTCAATTGCAAACGGCTTAAACTACCCCCGGCGCGTTTGTATAGAGCCATCACAAAAGCAAGCCAATACGGCGGGCAAGAATTGATGCAAAACCTATGAAATGTCACGGCTGCAGTTTCCCCATGGTGCTCGATAAGCAGGAATCCAGCGACTGCTCGCAAACCCAGTGGCATAGCTGCCCGCTTTGCGGCAAAGTGCGACTCACCAGTCAACCTCTGGACAGCCAGCAAAGCGGTTTTGGTGTGCAGCAAAGCGTTAAAAAGACGCATGGTCGATCGACTCACGTCAGATACACACTTAATGGGGCACCCAACAACGCATGAGCGAATTACAACTCTCCAACAAGCTCGTAGACGATTTACGCTCTGTTATCGTTCAGCACGACAACTCAGCACAAGACCCGGGCGTGGTATCGCAATATCTATGTGCAGTAGTGGGTTTTTTGCTTGGCCAGCAAGACATGCCGGCAGACCAGAAATCTCAGGTCATCGATGAACTCGGTGCCTTTATCCAGCATGTCGCAGACGATGTCGGTAATCAGTCGCGGCAAGCACCACCTCCACCATCACCACCGGCGCAGGACGCCTTTGGAATCTGGAAACCTAAATCATGAGCGAAGCAACTGCACGACACATTCTTGTTAGCGAAGAATCCAAATGCCAGTCAATTATTGATGAACTGAATGGCGGGGCCGACTTTGCCTCTCTGGCCAAAGAACATTCGAGTTGCCCATCAGGCCAAGATGGTGGCAGCCTGGGGACATTTGGGCGTGGTCGCATGGTGCCAGAATTCGACACGGCCTGTTTCGAAGGCGAAGTCGGTGCTGTGCAAGGCCCTATCAAGACCGATTTCGGATATCACGTTGTGCAGGTAACTGAGCGCAGTTAAACCGCCCCTCAACATTACCTGATGAATTTCTAAGGTAGCGTTCAAAGTACGATTCAATCCGACAGGTTAAATGGATTGAGCTTATAGCGCTCCGTCATTACTCATTAAGCCACATAAAAGACACAAAAAAGGCCTCAACAAGTGAGGCCTTTTCCGTATTACTTTGTCAGCTAAGCGCTATTAGAAGCTCTTGGCTAGACGTAGACGCCAGTCAGCAACATCCGCTTCGTCGTTTGCTTCGTCGTTGTTATTGATCTCAGTACTAACAGACATGCCGCCGCCCAGATCATAGCTAGCTTCGAAACGAATTCGAGTAGATTCAATTTCTGTCGCATTTGAGAACGTCAGACCTAAGCCAACACCTGCAATTGAGTAACCCACTTTAACCTGAATGTGAGTTTCCTCGCCCGCCGCAACTGCTGGAACTGCTGGCGTTGCCGGGATGGCTTCCGTTGCTGGAACACCTTCCGGGTTAGCCGCATTTGGTGGAATTGCAGGGAATGCTGGTACCGCTGGGATTGGATCTTCAGCCGCTACTGCACCAATACCTTCTTCAAGCGTCGCACCCGCAACCGCGATTGACGCGCCAGCGAAGCTGAATGAAGCACCGACAGAGATGTTCACTGATTCGTCAAAATCCTGCATACCAACACCTACAGCGAAGCCGCCAATGCTGAATTTAGCACCAAGACCCAAGATGTCCTGATTTGTTGCTGGTGAGAAGGCGACACCGACAGTGGCTCCACCGAAGCTACCTATGTAAGATATACCTTGGTTGATGGTTGCACCCATGTCGTGCAGATCGCCAGCTACCTGACCGTACTCACCTGGGTTACCAACTTCGCCAAATCGGACATCACCGAAACCGCCTCGGATACCAACATAGACGCTATCCGCGCTTACAGGACCACCACCAGAAAGTGTGTCGAGGTCATAACGCAAGCTACCGTAACCTGTCAGGCCGCTGTTAAGCGCCTGTGATGCCGCAACGCCCATCAGGACATCGCCAGCTGCGATTCGAGGCTCACCAACTTCAAAACCATCTTCGCCGTTCACGTTAGTGGTTGGCGAATCATCATCAGAACCCTGAATCTGAACCTGTACCGCACCCGAAAGTGTGGTTGATGCGTTTGCCATCATTGGTGCCGCAGCAATACCTGCTACCGCTACTGCCAGTACTGTTTTGTTAAATTTCATTTAGTTTTCTCCAATCAGATATTTGCTGTGGATCTAGACGTACCCGTGTAAGTGGTAAGCCAACTCTAGTCAGAGTGTGTGTAAAATGCAACACCAATAAACATATTTACAAACAATCCGCGGAGAGATCACTGTACCGCACGAGACAAAGTGTAGAACAGAAACAACACTTGGCTAGCTCTCTGCTTAAGAATAACCCGCTTTTTACCAAATGTGGTTTTTTTGCAACAAATAATTGAAAAAAATTTGATTCGGGGCGTTAGATAAAAACTGCGGTTTGTGCAGATAAAACGACAAATTTGGCCCCATCGCGGGGCCGGATGCAAATCAGCCGTATTTTGCCAGACCTGGCGTTAAAAACGCTGCATCAGGTGACTTTAGATTGACTCTTGGATTTTTTATCTGAATCGCGTTTATTTTCGCCCGCAGGTGGCAAAGATCCAGCATTTCTTAGTGGTTTTTTCGCTGGCGTTTTGGATTCTTCATCTTCTGGAAGTGTGATATTGAGCTCTAAAACGTCGCAATTCTCTTGTGTGTCAAGTTGTACAGAAACTTGATCCTCCCCCACACTGACGTATTTTTTTATCACATTAAGAATATCCTGCTTAAGCATTGGCAAATAGTCAGGACCATTTCTACCTGTGCGCTCATGCGCAATCAGCACTTGCAGTCGATCTTTTGCAACCTTGGCTGAATGATCTTCATTCCGGCTGCGGAAAAAACTGAGAATTCCCATTGGCTCTTATCCGAAAATTCGCTTGAGAAACCCTTTTTTCTGGGCCTCCAGAAAACGGTGCGGCTTCGCTTCGCCCAACAACCGATCGATGGCGTCAGAGTAGGCCTGACCTGCCTCACTTCCAGGATCCAGAATGACGGGCTTACCGGCATTGGATGAATCCAGTACAGATGGTGATTCTGGAATAATTCCTAAAAGCGGAATGGCCAATAGCTCAACAATGTCGTCGACACTGAGCATTTGGCCCTCTTTCACGCGCCCGGGGTTGTAACGCGTAATCAACAAATGCTCGCGCACCGGGTCTTCATTCATCTTGGCGCGTTTGGATTCACTTTGCAGAATACCGAGAATTCTGTCTGAGTCTCGTACCGATGACACTTCCGGATTGGTTGTGATAACCGCCTCATCTGCAAAATAAAGCGCCATCTTTGCACCTTTTTCGATGCCTGCTGGTGAATCACAAATGATGTAGTCGAAATCGCTTTTTTTAAGTTTGTGCATGACCCTCGCAATACCTTCGATAGATAAGGCGTCTTTATCGCGAGTCTGGGATGCAGGCAGTATGTAAAGATTATCGATACGCTTATCTTTAATCAGCGTTTGGTGCAGGCTGGATTCCTGATTGACCAGATTGACAAGGTCATATACCACACGACGTTCACAGCCCATGATGAGGTCGAGGTTACGCAAACCGACATCAAAATCAATTACCACGGTTTTGAAACCACGCTGTGCAAGGCCGGTGGCAATGGATGCACTGGTGGTGGTTTTACCGACCCCGCCCTTTCCTGAGGTCACCACAATTGTCTTGGTCAAGCTATCACTCCCGATAAAATTTGAACGTCATATTCATTGACGCTTATTTTGAACGTCTTATTGGTACGTTTCAAATTACTAAACATCTTTTGCGCTTGCGCATGTCTTTACAAACTGTTCACAAACATTCTGATCACAAACACCCTACACACAAACATCCAATTCACAAGCTTCAAGCGCGCCGGCCTTTAAAAAGGCTCTATTTCCGATTCAGGCTCAAGTTCTTATCAAAGCCACTGCCTACAAAGGCTCGATGTTGATCTTGTCATTTTCAAACCAAATTTGCGCAGGTTTGCCGCGACAATTTTCTGGTATTTCTTCCAGCACACGAAAATTACCCGCAACCGACACGAGTTCTGCTTCAAGCGATTGGCAGAAAATGCGTGTTTCACTGTTTCCTGACACACCGCACAGTGCTCGGCCTCTTAGCGGGCCGTATACATGAATGTTGTTATCTGCGATAACTTCCGCACCCGGTCCCACTTGCCCCATGATAATCAGGTCAGTATCCCGAGCATATACCTGCTGCCCCGAGCGCACTGGCCTGTTAATCAGCAAGGGCGCTTTAATCACCATCTGCACTTCTGCCGCCGCGTGCGATAGATCAAGTGCCGAGCTGTCGGACTTTTCCGAATCATTCGGCTCAACTGGCTTGGCCGAGTCAGAATTGCTTGCCTCTGAGTTGGCCGCCTTACCGACTTTATCCGCCTTTGCCCCCACTTCATGCAAGGAAGGTGAACTGGACCGGTTTTCCGCGCCATCGCTGTCGTTTGTGCCTGCCTTGGCCGCGCTTCGACGACGCACACCCGACTCGATCAATGGTAACGCGATTGGGGATGCGATCGGTGAAGATTTACTCGTTACACTTACAACAATTGGAACAAGTTTATGTGCACGTATGCTTTCGAGCAGCGCATCGGTATCAAAATCGCTTGCAGACTCAACAGACTCTTCAAGTAAACTCAGATCAACAACCACGGGAGTGTCTTTGAAAAAACCCGGCGCCTGCTGCACTTTTTCAGCGATCTTTTTGCTGATCAAATCAAGATCGGTTGTGTGCAAGCGGAGCGACATGAACGTATACATGCCACCTTTGAGTTCAACCTCGTTATTGCCAGACACAGATTAGATTCCAGTTGCTGCGTAATAATTCATAAGCCGGCCAATAATTGAACATATTGCCGGTAAGGAGATGAGCGGCCTATACCTGCACACCCATTCATGCGTGTAATTCTAAAGCTAAGATCTCCAACATGAAACTGCAATTTCTACTCAATTTGTAAAAGCGACACATAAATGACCGCGTCGGTGACACAAACAACGCAGCATCGAAAGATCATCCACATCGATATGGATGCTTTTTACGCATCAGTGGAGCAACGCGACAACCCTGAACTGCGCAAACGGCCCGTTATTGTTGGGGGCAAACCCAATGGCCGCGGTGTGGTCGCCGCAGCCAGTTATGAAGCGCGCGAATTTGGTGTGAAGTCGGCTATGCCCAGCGCACAAGCTTATCGACGCTGTCCACAGGCGATTTTCGTAAAACCTCGATTCAAAGAATACCAGGCGGTCTCAAAACAGATTCACAGCGTGTTTCGGTCATTTTCGACTCTTGTGGAGCCGCTTTCTTTAGACGAGGCCTATCTGGATGTAACACACTCATCCATTTTTAATGGCTCGGCTGTGCTTATCGCAAAAGAAATTCGCTCACAAATTAAACAGCAAACCAAGCTGATTGCCTCCGCAGGAGTCTCTTACAACAAGTTCCTGGCAAAAATTGCTTCTGACTATGACAAACCTGATGGTTTGTACTGCATCGTACCGGCCGATGGAGAATCTTTTGTGTCCACTCTGCCAATCGGGCGCTTTTATGGTGTCGGGCGAGCCACCGAAACGCGCATGCACGAACTTGGCATTTTTACAGGGTCAGACTTACGGCAATGGAGCCTGGCTGAACTGCAATTGGAATTTGGTAAAAGCGCGCAATATTATTTCAACGTCGCACGCGGTATCGACAATAGACCAGTGCATTCCTCGCGCACCCGCAAATCCATCGGGTCTGAAACGACATTTGCCCAAAATTTACACGAGGCCACGGAAATGGAAGCGGTACTGAAACGATTAGCCGAACGGGTGGTGTCTGATATGCAAACCAAAGCATTAGAGGGTTCAACACTGTCCATTAAAGTTCGCTTTGCCAATTTTGATACTTATACTCGCAGCCATTCTCAACCTGGCGGCATTCGACGCCTAGAAGATGCGACCAGACAGCTGCCGTATTTGCTGGCAAGAGCGTTAGAAGAGAACAATGCCCAGCCGGTGAGATTACTGGGCGTATCGATAAGCGGTTTAAAACCGCTAGACCCTGAAGCTGCTACTCAATTGCAACTTAAGTTCTAGCTTTGGGACAGTTGGAAGGCTAATGGCGTAAAAAGACTCGCGAGATACCACCAAGGCTCAGCAACTAAGCGCTCAGCACAAGATCGGGAAAGGTGGTGGCTGGCATGGGTTCGCACAAATAGTATCCCTGGACACGATGACAGCCTAAAGCGGCAACCATATCCAGTTGGTGCTGATTTTCAATCCCTTCAGCCACGATATCAGCTTCGATGCTATCGGCGATATCCACTATTGCTCGAATAATATCTTGACTGCGGTTATTGGTCACCACATCCATCACAAAGGCACGGTCAATTTTTATTTCGCTAATTGGAAAATCGCGCAGCTCAAGCAAGGATGAAAAGCCAACTCCAAAGTCATCAATAGATAGCTTCACACCCAGATCCGTGAGTTCATGTAGTAAGGCTTTCATTGCATCTGAATCACGAAAGATCGCTGTTTCAGTAATTTCCAGGCATAGGCACGCTGGATCAAACCCGGTTTTTTCAAGTACCGTTGCAACATCGTTGACAATTTTGCCGCTGTCGAATTGCTTACGCGATAAATTAACCGACAAGGTAGGCGGCGACATGCCGAAGCGGGACAGGCGTTGATAATCATTTATCGCCTGTTGCAATACCCAACTACCAATCGATTTAATAATGCCCGACTGCTCTGCTATTTCGATAAATTCGGCTGGTGATACACGGCCAAACTGATCACTCTTCCATCGCAGCAAGGCTTCCATACCGCAGGTCATGTTCGAAGCAATGTCAACCTGAGGCTGGTACTGCAAGGACAACTCGTTTTTGGGAATCGCCTGTTGCAAGGCCACTTCCATCTGATGACGGCGCTTGGATTCACGCTGTTGGCGGCTGTTGTAGACCACCATGGTGTTGTCCCCAAGCTGCTTGGCATGTGCACAGGCACTATCAGCACATTTAAGCAACGATGAAACCGTGTTGCCATGTTCAGGCGCAAATGCAATTCCCACACTTGCCCTGGCCGGAACATTGATGGTGTTAACGGTTAAGCCATGTCGCAGGGTCGCAAGAAACCGGACAACACGCCGCTCAATTTGCTCTCGCTCATGATTAAACTCTAGCAATACGGCAAATTCATCACCTGCAATTCGCGCTATCGTGGCATCGGCGGGCATGCAGTGTTGCAAGCAAATGGCTGTTTGCTTCAGCAGTTCGTCACCGGTTGATCGCCCGTATACATCATTGATTTGCCGAAAGCTGCGAAGATCAACAATGATCAAGGCCAGCTCACTTTTAGTCCGTGTACAACGCTGCGCTAATTCGTTTAGCAAGCGAGCACGGTTAGGTAAAGCGGTAAGCGGGTCGCTGAGCCGGGTTGACACTGGAGTATGTGAACCATACACACTGATCGCGGTACCACCATCATCGGTTTGCCGCTCTTTTACCAACCAGGAACGACTGCCATAGCTGGGCAATTCAAAACTGATGGTCGCATCCGGATCATCACTTGCACGAATGGCCTGGTTTCGTGCCCGCTCTATTGCAAGGTTATCCGGGGAAAGCTGAGCATACAGATCGCTGCTGCTCATCTCCTTGGCTGCCGTGCGATTCATCTCCATTGGTAACAGGCTTAACAACTTTCGATTAATAACAGTGAGCTGGCCTTTCGTATTGAATATGGCCACCGCATCCGGAATCGAATCGAGCATACCAGCGCCATCATCACCACGACGCTGGCCGCGTTTTATACGCAACAACAAAGCGCCAAACAAAAGAATGAGCACACCAGCAGCAAACGCATAAGGAAGCGGGTGGGCCTGGTAGCGCTCAACAAGGTTCGCAAGGGTTTGACGCACAAAGTCCCAGGGCGGTGTAGCAAACTGACTGGACAGCGCGTCTAAAACCGCAAGCTTAGGTGCATCCTGCGCAGTGGCCGTACTTGCCGAAAAAAACAGTGACGCAACCGAGCACAGTTTCAAACCTTGCAGCACAAGGTCCGGAACCCACGTTAAATCGAATCGCACAGCGATGTGTTTCAGCAAAGTCAAAACAGTGCTTCAATAAAAAGACAGTTAATGAAAAATAGCAGATAGATTCAATAACTAAAGGAGAGATAACTGTTTTTTAAACTTTACAACGGATTAACGGGTTAACTGCAGGTGCAAGCCACAGTCAAATTCAGCGGGTTGCATTTCCACCGCGACACGGCGGAGATGCCGGCACCGCACCGCCTTTATCCTGCCATTCGGCCAATGTATGGGTGTGTAAGCTCAAGGCGTGTATCGGGCCTGCCAGCCAGGAAGCCAGCAATTTGTTGACTGTTCGGTGCCGCTGCAGCAAAGGCTGCTGTTTAAATTCTTCACTCACAATGACGAGTTTAAAATGCGATTCAGACCCTGCCGGAACGTTGTGGTTGTCGCTTTCGTTAATGATGTCCAGATGCGCAGGGGCAAGTGCATCTACTAGAACATCGTTTAATTCGGTCGCAATAGTCATGGTTTAAGTGCCTGCAGCGGCTGGTATTGAGGCCAATTTTTCAGTCAAGCGCAGCGGCGTGCGTGTTAAATGCCATTCGTATATCGCAGTGTACGCCAACACAGCACGTACGTAGCGCCTGGTTTCAGAATAAGGGATGGCATCTATCCATACATCTGCAGGCATGGCAGCTTCTGGCAACCAGATACCGACTCGCCTGGGCCCAGCGTTGTAGCTGGCCGTCGCCAATACCTGATTATTATCAAATTTATCCATAACGTGGCGCAGGTAGTAGGATCCCAAACCGATATTGGTGCTGGCATCGGTTAAGTCACCTCTAAAGTTTTTATCACCCTGCAATTTCGCGACGTATTTTGCTGTAGCTGGCATCAGCTGCATTAGACCCACAGCTCCCGCGCTGGATTTCACATCGCGAATATAGGAACTCTCACGTCGCATCACGCCGAATATCCAGGCTGGATCAATTTCGTTTTTAAGCGCCGCCGCTTCAACTTCAGGCTGATATATAATCGGAAAACGTAAGCTCAATGCGCGTTTCTTATCGGCTCGGTAGGCCGTCATTATGGCGCGATCAAGCATCTGCCATTCTTCGGCAAGCACCGCCAGCGAAGCCAGTTGTTCAGCGTTGGCTTTCGATACAGCCTTGTTCCAGGCACGTCGCCCTTCCCAGGGGATATCAACAGCGTAAAACTCTCTGGCGCGTATTAATTCGTTATCAGCGCGCAAGCGTGCAAGTTCGGCCGCATTCTCCTCTATGGGCTCATCCACAATGGCGTAGTCGGCACCGACCTGATCGGCAGCTAAAAATCCATGATAGGTCGGCAAGGTGCTTAACTCGCTGAATATGGCATTGGCCTGCTTTTCATGCCCAGCTTCTTGCAAGGCACGGGCTTCCCAATACGCCCAGTGGTCCTCTTCTTGTTCCTCTTTGGGCAGACGCTTCAGGCTGCGCAGAACATTGATCCAATCTTGCTCAAAAAGAGCAGCACGTATGCGCCATTCTTTGAGCTCAAGATCATCATCGCGTGCATCCAGGCTGTTCAGCCAGGCGTAACTTTCCGGCAGGCGTCGGTACGCACCGCGCATGGCAAGCAATCGATGGGTATCGTAGTAGCGATCTTTGAAGAAAGTGTATTGACTATAGGACGCCTGCCAATAGGCCATCGCCGCAACAGGGTCATCTTTTGACCAGGCCAGTACCAGGTCTACCAACATGCGCCTGTTCAACATAGTGTCTTCTTTGAGTCTGTTGCTGGACAGGTAGGATTTGGGTTCATCAAGCGCTGCTATCCAGTCGCTTACCCGTTTGCGGTCACGTGAGCCCAGATAATGCAGCAAAGATTCGGCAAATTCAGGACGATCGTCAGCCATTGCGCTGTAGATGCGTTCCCAAATGGCGCTAATGGGAGGTGTTTTAGCCTTTTCAAGCGTCGTCAATGCGGCAGCACAAACTTCTGGATGTTTAACCGGCCGTTTCCACAATTCGAGCGCCTGCTCGTCAAGGTGTGTGAGCTCACCTGTTTCAACCCGAGCTCTCACCGTCGTACACGGCATTTCCGCAGCCAAGGTGGATTTTTTTAACCCAAGGAAAAGAGGCCAATCTTCGGCCGAGGCGCTGCGCTTTTGTAGCTTGCGTGTCAGTTTTCTTGTCAGTGACTCGTCCTGGAATTTTTTTTCAAAGGCGTTGAGTAGGCTCACATGCCGCTTTTGTGCTTTCTCGCGTCCAAACTGTGCAGAAAGCCCCAAATAGTCGAGATAGCTCGCTAAGGGGTAATCAGTTAATTTTTGTTTGAGCTCGGTGTACCTGTCGCGATCGCCAGAATCAATGGCGTTACGCGCTTCAATAAACCACTTCCGTTCATTTGCGAACGGTTCGGATTCGGAGGCGTACACACTGGGTAAGGTCACTGCACCCAGTGTTAGAACACCGAAGAAATTTGCGAACAGGCGCGCGCGTTGAGCGCCGATAAATGCGCTTTTATTTCTCATAGCGTGAACGTTCTCATCCCTTTTTCGCTTTCGATTTCAGCGTTAGCCCGAAAAGCGGATACAATTATGGTTATAGCAATTAACTGTAGTACAAGATTTAGGGAATGCCAGAAAATAACATCAACAGCGTCGCTCAACCCGGCAGGCCCTCGCTCTCTCAAGATACCGACAGCACCGCAGCCGAACAGTTCGTCAATGTGTCTGGATACCGGTTTGTTCGACTAATTGACCTGCTCGAACTGCAGGAATCCATGCGCGCAGCATTTGCCGAAATAGAAATCAAAGGCACTGTGCTAATAGCGGAGGAAGGTATCAACGCTGCACTCTCTGGCACACGAGAGCAAGTTGACAAAACCAAAGCGTGGTTTGACCAGGATGCGCGTTTCTCGGGCATGTGGTTTAAGGAGAGTATCTCCCCTACGCAACCCTTTGCCAAAATGAAGGTGCGTGTACGTGACGAAATCATCACTTTCCAACCGAACGACAGTGCGCGCATTTTTCCTGCCGACCAACCGGCTCCAAATATGGATCCTGCCACCCTGAAAAGCTGGTTGGACGAAGCAAGGAAATTCACACTGCTGGATACACGAAACGTGTATGAAGTGAAATCCGGCACCTTCGAATCCGCACACGATCTGCAAATTGAAACATTCAAGCAATTTGCCGCGGCCATCGAACAAGGCCTGGAAGAAGGCTCACTGAGTAAAGACGAGCCCGTGGTGACTTTTTGCACAGGCGGTATACGTTGTGAAAAAGCCGCTCCCTACCTTTTGCAAAACGGGTTTAAAGAAGTCTATCAGGTGGAAGGTGGCATTCTTAATTACTTTGAAACCTGCGGGGATGCACACTGGAATGGTGACTGCTTTGTATTTGATGACCGCATCGAGATCCACCCCAATTTGGAACCCACTGGTGCTGAGCGTTGCGAGGAATGTCACCAGGCTATACCCCCCGGCACCACCCATGTCTGCGAGTACGAACCGGGCGAATTCCGCTCTAGCGGCTAACGTTTGC
>CAYSZH010000048.1:8576-27228 GCA_964435305.1 uncultured Granulosicoccaceae bacterium | reverse complement strand
CAGGAAAAAAATGCCATGAAACTTTCCAGAGCGGATCTGGCATTTGCCATCGCGACAAAAGCTAATGGCTCTACAACCGTTGCTGCAACGATGCTCACGGCTGAATTAGCCAACATAAAAGTGTTTGCAACTGGCGGTATCGGAGGTGTTCATCGGGGTGCGGAGCACTCTTTTGATATTTCGGCCGATTTACAAGAACTTGCCCGCACGCCCACAACAGTTGTGTGCGCTGGCGCCAAGGCTATTCTGGATATTCCGAAAACGCTGGAAGTACTGGAAACGCTAGGCGTACCGGTAGTCGCTTTTGGTCAGGAAAATATTCCTGCTTTCTGGTCTGCAGATAGTACGCTTAAAGCGCCCCTTCGACTGGATACTGTCAGCGACATCGTTGATTTTATCCATGCCAGAAACGCTATAAACTGCAATGAAGGTCTTTTGATTACAAACCCGGTTTCAAGTGACGACGAAATACCTAAGCATGAGATGGATATTATTATATCTTCCGCGCTTAGCGAGGCAGTTGAAAAAGGTGTCAGTGGAAAATCAGTTACGCCTTGGTTGTTAGGTCGTATAGTAGAGTTGACTGAAGGTCGCAGCCTTATTACCAACCAAGCTTTGATTAAAAACAATGCTGCGCTTGCGGGGGAAATTGCTGTTGAATATGCGCGTCGAAAACACTAAACAATATAACTAAAAGGTCTCAGCAAAACTACACAATCTTGGCAGTACGCTCACCTGTCTGCTGTCGGCTATCTTCCCAGGTAACCACCAGCTCCTCTCCAGACTCTCCACCTGGCATTGCGAGGGAGATAACAGGGTTTCGAGAAATCAACGGGCTTAGATTAACTTCGGCCACGATACTACCTTTGTGCTTCATACTCACTTTCGTAAGATAGAGGGCAGGTATTTTTTGCCCCTGCTTGTCTTGCCGCGCTCCAGATTCCATGGGGTGGGACAATAACAAATCGACGTGGGTGGTACCGTTTGCGCGTCTGGTTCGGATCCGCATAATTGCTTAGCCTTTCTTCTCGCAAAATTCGCCAAGACTGGCAATTTTGGCGGTAGCACTAAACCAGCCATTGTCTGATTTAACAAGCGCAGTAATATTCGCAGGTTTGACGAGCTGCAAATGCGTCGACAACGATGGGTATATCAATGCACCATTAACGGCCATGTCAGCGGCGAGTGTTTGTTGATGGTCGCTTACTAGAATATACAGATGTTGAGTTTGCGGAATGTCTGATGCAACACCCACTGGTACAACCGCACCGTTTTGCGCTTGCTCCTGCACCATCAAAGAGACCCGATTGTCCTGCTGCACCGATTGACCGCCGGTGAGCTCTGCAATTGTGGCGTGTATGTCTTTCGCTATAGGGTTAGATTCGGCAACTGTTTTTGCCACAGCCAATGTTGCCGTGCTTGTTGCTACAGCGGAACTTGCCAGTAATGTACTGCTGGCGGCGGCACTTTTTAACCAGTCGCGACGTTTCATAGTCAATAGTTATAGCACCGTCGGTGCCAGATTGGGCTTAACACCTAGACTGTACCTTATCCTCCAGGCTTTAATCCCCCAGCCTTACTGTTGCGACTATTTCTTTGGTTGCTCACCCTTGTGCGCCGCATCGCGCAACTCAGACACGGCATTGGCGTGTGCATCGAAACCTTCGTAAGAAGCAAACTTGTGTACTTTCGGCGCTAGTAATTCGTACCCGCCACGGGTTAGATGCCCTACTGAAGCTGTTTTCATGAAATCCGACACACCCAGTGGCGAGTGAGTGTGAGCAGCACCAGAGGTCGGCAATACACAATTTGGCCCCATCAGGTAATTCGCAATGGAACCCGCAGCATGCTCTCCAAGCAAGATTTCAGATGCCGTCGTAATGTGTGATAGGTGCTCGTATGGATCTGCAGATAAAATTTGGCAGTGCTCGGGCGCGTAGTCATTAATAAAATCGTATGCACTTTGTTTGTCTTGAGCGAGCACAACACCACCACTTTTACCGCTGAGCACATCACCTGAATATCCTGCCAGGGTTTCATTCATTTTATCCCAGTAACCAGGGATCGCCGCTATAGCTTTTAGAGCGATTTCTTCGTCCCAGGTAACAAGAAAAGCGCTGCTATCACTGCCGTGCTCAGACTCTATTATTAAATCGAGCGCGGCTATTAGTGGGTTAGCCGTTGAGTCTGCCATCACGATGGTTTCGCTTGGCCCAGCGGGCAAACCGGGATCGATACGCCCTGCCAAAACGCGTTTTGCCGCACTTAGCCAAGGACTGCCCGGACCCACAATTTTTCGACAGCGGGGTATGGTTTGCGTGCCATAAGCGGCGGCGGCAACGGCCTGTGCACCCCCAGCTTTATACACTTGTTCTACCCCAGCGATACGTGCCGCAACCAGTGTTGCCGGATCGATCTGCCCATCTGAGCCAGGTGGAGTCAAAATAATAGGCTCAGGCACACCTGCGACGACGGCTGGTATGGCCGTCATCAGAGTAACGGATGGAAACGAACCTTTGCCTCTAGGTGAGTAACACGCTACAGATGCTATTGGTGATGCCCGCTCACCAACCAAAACACCGGGTTGGAGCTCTTTCATCCACATTTCTGGTGGTAACTGCTCCCGCTGAAATCGCCGAATATTATCGGCTGCGAATTCGAGCACTTCGATAAATTCTGGATCTAGCGCATCAAAAGCACGGTCGATGTCATTGCGACTCGCTGCAATTGCATTAGCCTGAATATCGGCCTTATCGAACTTGCGGGCAAAGCGCGCAAGCGCTTCATCTCCTTCTGTGCGAACCGCTTCTATAATGGGTATGACACCTTCGATATAAGCTTCGAGGTCTTCTTCTGCGCGCTGCAGCAGCAGGCTTGTCTCGGTGGCACTAAGATCAGACAGCTTGTGAAGGGCGATCTTAGGGTAGGATCTTTCGCTCATTATGCTTGAACAGTATCGAGTATAATTTCAGTATAACGCCACCAAAGTATCGTGGTGTGGGTTACAAATCACAAGTATGCGTAACTGCAGCACGACAAAAAATTACAGAGCGCTTGTGCTCATGGCACAATGCAAGCTCCCCTGCAGTGACAGTTTTGTCGCGTTGGGCTGACTTTACGCATTAAACGGCTCCCTGACTTTTAGCAGAAGATGACAGATTCAACGGCGGAAAAAACCTTAGGTATCCTGCTTTGTGGCCATACTGCAGAACCTCTAGTGGAGGCACATGGCAGGTATGACCAGCAATTTGTGCAATTGCTTGGCCCCGATTCATTTAGTTATAAAACTTACTCTGTCGTGGATTCGCAGTTTCCTGTAAGCGCGCATGAGGCGGATGCCTGGCTGGTATCGGGTTCTAAACACGGGGTTTATGAGGATCACAGTTGGATCCCACCTCTTGAAGATCTACTGCGGGTAGCCTACGAGCATTCGATCCCCATAGTGGGGATTTGCTTTGGGCATCAAATTCTCGCGCAGGCGTTAGGTGGCCGAGTGGAAAAATTCAAAGGCGGTTGGTCCGTTGGCGGAGTCGACTATGCTGTGGATGAAGATTCCAAGCTTGGCAGTTCGGTTGCTCGTCTAAATGCTTGGCACCAAGACCAGATTGTCGAACTTCCGCCAGACGCCGCTGTAATCAGTTCAACAGATTTTTGCAAATATGCCGGTCTTGCATACGGCAAAAAAGCCCTCAGCCTTCAACCACACCCAGAATTCGAAGATGACTACATGTTGGGTTTGCTGGAACATCGTGGGCAGAACTTTTCCCCTGAAATGCAACAATCGATTAGAGACTCATTAGGCCAAGACCTGGCCAATCAGGAAATTGCTGCGCTTTTACGCAATTTTTTGCAGCAGGCGAATTAACATCAACCTTTAATTTTTGTTCTATCTAAAACTTCATACTCGAGGGCATTTGTAAAAAAACGCTGGTCTAGTGCGGTTTTTCGCGTAATCTACTGAATTAAATAGTATTTTCTAGCTCTGGTTTGCAATTTTTCACTTGTACTCTGGTGATATCTCGCAAAAACTAGACAATGTTAAGCTGTGATCTTCCGGAGTAAGCTCCAAGCCGGTATCATGCGTCAAAGTTCTGCCATCAATTGGGCGATTATTAAGTGATTTCAAAATCTGACTTCATCATCCTGTTCTTGTCGAGCGCTGCGCTCGCCGTTGGGGTATTCCGCTGGCACACAAATACCCAGGATATTAGCTCCATAACCATTCCTGCCAGCAGTCGTAATGTCACAATCGCTGCGGAACCGGCACTCTCCAGTGAGAATTCGAATACTACTTCGATTGCGAGTTCTATAAATTCGAATAGTCAGTTGTCATCGGATTCGGGACAGAGCACCACTTCAACTGTTGAGCGCTTCAATACGGTCGGCATTGACGTGACGGCAAATACAACTGATGGCGGCAGTGAGAGCTCGAGCGTCTCTTCAGGTGTTAGATTGCAATCCCACATTGTTGAATCTGGCGATTACCTGCAGAAAATCGCGAATTTGTATGGCACAGACGTGGCCACTCTCAGACAGATAAACGGCATTTCAGGCAGTTTAATTCGGGTTGGCCAGGAAATCTTGTACCCTGCACAGTAATCCTCCAAATCACTTTGCTCCAGATCTATTCTGCGACAAGACCGTTGTTGTAACAGGTGCGGGTAATGGTATTGGCCTAGCCGCACTATTTGCTTTCCATAAAGCTGGGGCAAAGGTAATTGCTCACCTTGGTCGCTCAGATTCTCGAACAAAGAATTTACCTGACGACGTTATCACCATATCAGCCGATTTAACGCAACGCGCGGAGCAGGATCGCTTCTGCGAGTTTGTTAAGTCAAAAGCAAGATCTGCTGATGTGCTCGTCAATAACGCTGGAACCATGTTTGGTCGATTTCCAGCCGAACATTTAAGCGATGACGAATACGATCAAGTCGTTGAGCTTAATCAAACCGCAGTGGTTAGAATTACACGGTCCTTAATACCTCTATTGTCTATTTCTGGAGATGCCGCAATCGTTAATACCGTGTCTATTTCAGCATCTACCGGCGGCAGCCCAGGCTCTGCAATATATTCCGCATCCAAGGCATTTGTATCAACTTATACGAAAGCCATGGCGAGAGAATTGGCACCAATGGGAATTCGCGCAAATGCGATTTCCCCTGGTGTGATCGACACAGATTTTCATCAGCGGTACTCTAATGCCGAGAAGCTTGAAAATACTCGCAAGCAAATACCTCTGCAACGTCTTGGCACTCCTGAAGACTGCGCACCAGCCTTTCTATTTTTAGCCTCATCTGTATTGTCTGGCTATATTTCTGGCCAGGTACTCGAGATTAATGGCGGCCAATACTAGAAAAGTTTTGTCAGGTTAAAAATCTTGTGTTGCCGTTGTACTCATCCGGTATTTCCCCTTCTATTATTCAGCCTGTCGAATATGATCTAAGTGTTCTTGAACACTTCAAATCTATGACGTGTCGAGTTGATTTTTTCCGTGTTATTTTGAACCTCTTCCAGCGGATCAAATTGATTACTGCGTTTTATTTCATAGCCCCCCTCATGTACCAAGGTATGGTGGTAGGCACACAAACAGCATCCGTTCTCTACACTTGTAGAGCCCCCGTCGGACCAATGCTGTATGTGATGTATTTGCAAATGCCTAGTTTGCGAACAACCCGGAAACTGACAATGTTGATCTCGCAACTTTATAGTACGTGCCATTGCCGCTGGCCACACTCGGGCCTTACGGCCAATATCAGTTGGTTCACCTTTCCTGTTGATGATAGTGGAAAGGGTGCAGTCACAAGCAATTCGCCGCGCAGTTTCCCGGGGAATCGTACTCGAGCCCATTACTTTTGGACGTTTTGTTGGTATCTCATGAATAGACGAGTCCACTAGATCAGCAGCTTCTGATTTCTCATCATTAACTGAAAAATCAGTGCTTTCAGTACATACCGAACTAGCAAGATCCGCAGAATCAACAGACACGACTACTTGATATCGATCAGCACAGGAAACATCTCTACTTGCAGTTTGGAAATTGTCCTCAGCCATCAAAACAGCAGCATCAGCGCGTTTTTGGCTTAACGAATGCTCACTACGCTCCATCTTCGAACGAGAATATTCAATACTATTCAAAAACACTTTGGCCTGCTCAGCAGGCAACGTTAAAAAAATAGTTGTATTACCATCAGCAGCCTCTCGCCATGTAAGGGAACGGGCTTCGAATTGCTTACGTGCTCGCTCTTTCTCAGATTTCTCTTCTTTTTCATCGGATCCGTTCCATCTGTAGTCATTGCAAATCCGTTCGACATCCGACACACATGCATTTAAAGAGGCATCGCACAACAGATGCTCGTTTCTATCTGACGCAACCCTTGTTAACAACCTCACCTTTGACCAGGTTAGCTCACCTTCTTCGAACAGCGAGCGCATTAGTGGTAATTTTCGAAGCTTTCGCGCAACTCGAAGGTATTCCCAACCCAGTTGCGCTGAAATTCCCAGCTCACTGCTAATCCATGCGACACAATGTTGATAACCGAGTGAGCGCCAACCTTCCAGTTCATCAAACTGGACTAGCAACTCAATTTTATTAGCCAGGCCGCTAGAGAGCCTTAAGTTCAATGATTTAATTTTTTCTAGCAGCAGTTCGCTACTTTCATCACCAGAATAATTAGTATTATTGCTTTCAGCTGGGATATGTAGATTTGCAACTTCGTTTGTATTTGATTTTTGCCGGTAAGCATTAGCGTCCATGGCATACTCCTTTCGACCTAATTCAATCTACCATCAAACACGCCGTTTGAGCTGCGATTTTCAATTCAATTTTTGAAATTTAAAATTCAAAAAACTGATCCAAATATTGCACAAAGAAGATTATAAAAAAGGTAAGATTTTGGACAGGTTAGAAGGCTATCCAAAAAATTAGGAAGAAAGAACATGCGCCCCATTGAAGAAGAAACCGTACTCTACATGTGTAGAGTGAATATAGAGCCAAAACATATTGAACTGACAGAGTTATAGCTTACACATTTATATTTTTCAGATTCATCTATAGCTAACTGACTTCGTACTAGTTGCTAACACCAGATAAAAGCCAGAACCCGAACAAACAAATTAAAAACGATAACGTCATTATTCCAAATAACCAATAATCAGACAAAGGCAAAACTGCACCTAATATAAGCGTTATCACTACACCATAAGCCAGCTGTAAACCGCCTGCAAGACCAGATGCAGATGAAATAAGATCAGGCCTGACACTCATTGCCACAGACATAAGGCTTGGCAAGGAGATACCATTGGATAAAGCTATGAACATCATGGGTCCAAACAAACTCACTGGATGTGTCAAGAAGGATAGCGTCCAGAACAGCGTGATACCGAATGACAGCGGAATCAACCCAAGCTTAATCATGCCGTGCACACCAAGCCGCTCAGAGAATCGGCCAGCGATTAAATTGCCAGTAAGGTAGCCTACTGCCACCATGGCAAACCAAATTCCATACATAGATGCGGAGTACCCACGACTCTCCATTGCAACATAAGGAGCACCTGCAAGAAAGCTATAGTAAACACCAACACCGCCAGAAAGCATAAAAGCACTGGCAATAAATACCCGCTCCCTAATTAATATGGAGGAAGAGCGTAACAAGCCCATTGGCTTTCGCGACGACGCATCCGAATTCAGCGTTTCGTTCTGAACCAACCAGCAGGCAAAGGCGAAAAGCCCTGCGATGCCGCCTAACCCGGCATACATCCAGCGCCAACTGAGATTGTCTGTAGCCCAGCCTCCCATTGCCGGGCCAAACAAGGGTGCAATCATCATTGCCGTGGTCAAATAGCCAATAACACTGGCCGATTGATCACGCCCAAAGATGTCCCGAACAATCGTGCGAGGTAAGAACACACAGACCGAAGCCCCAAACCCTTGAACAAAACGCCCAACAAGCAAAGCTTCCACCGAGCTTGATAAAGCACACATAAATCCCCCAATGGAAAAAACAAGCAGGCTCACTATCATCACTGGCCGTCGGCCAAAACGGTCGGCCAAATTACCAAGAATAATTTGGCCAAACAACGATGCCAGCAGGTATACAGTTAATACCAATTGCACCACGCTGTATCGTGTTTCGAGTTCTACCATGATGGCAGAATTGGCAGGCAGCACCCCATTAATCACGACTGGCCCCATAGCTGACACTCCCACCAACAACCATATAGGCGGTAGGCCAGCTAAACGGGCACGATCAAACACATTCATTTTTGGGCATCATTTTTAATAAATCGATGGTGCTAATTATTCAACGAGTTTTGCAAGCGACAGAGTGCGAACCGCTATCTCAAGATGTAAACGCTCAACCATACGGCCATCGATTTGAACCGCACCCACCTGCGCATTCTCAGGTAGTGCAAACGCATCGACAATTAAGCGAGCTTGTTCAATTTGCTCAGATGAAGGGGAAAAAGATTGATTAGCGATGTCAATCTGCGAAGGGTGAATCAATGTCTTGCCGGACATTCCCATGGACGCGCCTTCGGCGCACTCACGTTCAAAACCAGCCGTGTCAGCAAAGTTATTGTATACGCCATCCAGCACATTAAGTTGGTACGCTTTGGCGGCCAGCAATATTGCCATCAACCACGGAATCAAAAACGTACGATCAGAGCTAATTTGCATGCCCGCATCACTGGCGAGATCATTGTTTCCAATACAAAATGTACTTAAGCGTGTGCAGGATTGCACACATGCAGCAATATCGGCAGCGGCTATAACAGCCATTGGTGTTTCCAACATCGCCCATATTTGCACCGCCGGATCCACACCCAGCTGCGATAACTTTTTATCAACCTCAATGACGGTCACGGGAGAGTCGACCTTCGGTAGCAAGATGGCATCAGGCAATGCCTTCGCGCACATCATAAGATCTTCATCAAACCACTTCGTATGCAGAGCATTACAACGAATAACACGAGTCCGTTTTCCATAGTCCAGGTTGAGCATGGCATCCAAGGCATTTCCACGCGCCGCGGCTTTTGCAACGGGTGCGACAGAATCCTCCAAATCCAGAATGATGGCATCTGCAGACAGTACAGGCCCTTTCGCAATTGCTCGTTCATTGCTCGCAGGCATATACAAGGCCGAGCGAAGGACAGCTGGTAAGACATCAAATGAGTCAGAGGATATTGAAGACATAATTTAAGTCAGTAGATATACGCGAAGGAAGACAGGCAGTCGCATCTTGTTAGGCTCAGCGAAGAATAGCATTGCCACCAGTGCAAAGGTGATCATCAGAACGGCGCTGCAATTTTTAAGTAGAATAGCCCTTTTTGACGAGGTCGACAGATGCACATCCTGCTAGTGGGTAACGGCGGTCGCGAGCATGCACTTGCCTGGAAATTATCGCAAAGCCCGCGTGTTAGTAAAATTACGGCAGCACCCGGTAATGTCGGGATCGAAGCAGAACCAAAAGTGGCTACTGCAGCCATTCCAGTGACCGATTTTCAGGCACTAGGGGCTTATGCACAAGCTAACAATGTTGAATTGACCATTGTGGGACCCGAAGTCCCATTGGTTGGCGGCCTTTCCGATCATTTTGAGAAGCTTGGGCTAAAAGTACTGGGGCCTAAAGCCGCTGCCGCCCGGCTAGAAGGCAGCAAAGCATACGCCAAAGCATTTATGCAACGCCACGCTATTCCGACAGCCCAGTCAGAGACGTTCACCGATATAGATAAAGCCCACGCCTACATCAAAGAAAAAGGCGCACCCATTGTCATAAAGGCGGATGGCCTTGCAGCAGGTAAAGGCGTGGTCGTAGCGCAAACCCTAAGCGAAGCGCATGCTGCGATCGACGACATGCTCGACAAGGCCGTCTTTGGGGACGCGGGTGCAAAAGTGGTGATAGAAGACTTTATGCAAGGCGAAGAAGCGAGCTTTATCGCCTTGGTAGATGGCAAGAACTGTTTGTCCTTTGCCACTAGTCAAGATCATAAAGCCCGCGATGAAGGTGACACCGGGCCAAACACAGGCGGCATGGGCGCATACTCCCCTGCACCTGTTGTCACAGGTGATGCTAACGATCACATCATGAAAGATATTATCGAGCCTACCGTTGCCGGCTTGATAAAAGATGATACACCGTTTGTCGGTTTTTTATATGTAGGTTTAATGATTGATCAGCAAGGACAAGCTAGAGTCGTTGAATATAACGTTCGACTTGGCGACCCGGAAACACAAGCACTACTAATGCGCCTGGACACCGATTTGCTGGAGTTGTGTGAATCGGCCGTAAACGGCACACTGGATCAGGCAAAAACCCAATGGAAAACAGGCTCAGCTATTGGTGTTGTTCTGGCTGGCGGCGACTACCCAGCCAAAAGCAGCCACGGAGAAGTGATCGACGGTTTAGATGCCGTTGAAAACGAGGCATGCAAAGTATTCCACTCAGGCACGGCAACAGAGAACGGCAAACTGGTGACACAGGGTGGCAGAGTGTTGTGCGTGACCGCGATAGGAACTGATATCAGTAAGGCAAAAGCGCTAGCCGATGCCGGAGCGCAGACGATAACATTTAAAAACAAATACTACCGAAAAGACATTGGATACCGAGCAGTCGCTCGGTTGAATCACTAACACTAAGATTTTGCAGCAGGCCATGGCATAGCGTCATAATATAACCCCATGGCCTGCATTCAAATGCAAAGCTAACGCTTCATAGCATCAAAAAATTCATTATTAGTCTTGGTTTGCTGCAAGCGCCCCAACATGAATTCCACCGCTTCAATCTCATCCATATTGTGCACAAACTTACGCAGAATCCACACTTTCTGAAGCTCCTCCTGATCCATCATTAACTCTTCGCGGCGAGTACCTGAACGATTAATGTTGATTGCAGGAAATACACGCTTTTCAGCGATACGACGATCAAGCTGCAGTTCCATGTTACCTGTGCCCTTGAATTCCTCGTAAATAACTTCATCCATTTTAGAGCCAGTATCGACCAGTGCCGTGGCAATAATCGTCAGGCTACCGCCTTCTTCAATGTTTCGAGCAGCACCAAAGAAACGTTTTGGACGGTGCAATGCGTTAGCGTCTACACCACCTGTTAGTACTTTGCCAGAGGACGGAACAACCGTATTGTAGGCACGAGCCAATCGCGTGATCGAATCAAGCAAGATGACAACATCTTTTTTATGTTCAACCAGGCGTTTGGCTTTTTCAATAACCATTTCAGCCACCTGAACATGACGGCTGGCAGGTTCATCAAACGTACTGGAGATGACTTCACCTTGAACCATACGCTCCATCTCCGTCACCTCTTCCGGTCTTTCATCGATAAGCAACACGATTAAAAAACACTCCGGATGATTGGCCGCAATACTTTGTGCCACGTTTTGTAGCATCAAGGTTTTACCGGCTTTAGGCGGAGAAACAAGTAAGCCACGTTGACCTTTACCGATAGGTGCAGCAATATCAATGATACGAGCGGTGATATCTTCTGTACTGCCATTACCACGCTCCATATTCAAGCGCTCGTTGGCGTGCAGTGGTGTGAGGTTTTCAAAAAGAACTTTATTCTTTGCCTGTTCTGGCGGGCCAAAGTTGATCTCATCAACTTTAAGCAATGCAAAGTATCGCTCACCTTCTTTAGGCGGACGTATTTTTCCAAATATCGTATCGCCAGTGCGCAGAGAGAAACGCCTTATCTGACTTGGAGACACATAAATATCATCTGGGCCCGCAAGGTAAGAACTGTCTGCCGATCTTAAAAAACCGAATCCGTCCTGCAATATTTCGAGTACACCGCCTCCAAATATGTTTTCACCCTTTTTAGAGTGCGCTTTCAGGATCGAGAAGATCATGTCCTGTTTGCGCTGTCGGGCAATGTTGTCAACACCGATAGATTGAGCCAGCTCAATGAGTTCGGTTGGATTTTTTTTCTTTAGATCAGTTAAGTTCATACGCGTAAGCGGGAAATATTTGTGTGGCGATTGCCGAGATTGATTTGATGGACGCCGCAAGCAGCTATCCGGAAAAAGTTTGAGTGTGGTTTTCTAAAAGTGTATTTAAAATGGTTGATCGTACTGGCCGAAGGAACGGCCCTGTACACTGCAGGATGGATGTAAAGTTAGCACGCAACAAGGTGCGCGTCCAGCACTAAATGAGTGATTGTGCCACTGAATCCTGCTTACCCTGTCGATGGAAAAGCAAATTTATGACCAAAGCACTAAAACGGGGCAATCTGACACCGGATTACTGCGTTATCGTGCAGTAATCCGGCTATTTTGTCCAAATCAGGCGTTTTGATCCAGAAATTCAGTCAGCTGTGCCTTTGATAAAGCACCCAGCTTAGTCGCCTCTACGGTCCCATTTTTGAATAACATGAGCGTAGGGATACTCCGAATGCCATACTTAGGCGGCGTATTAGGATTATCGTCCATATTCATTTTGACGATTTTGACTTTGCCCACATATTCCGGGGCTACGTCATCCAGAATCGGCGCAATTGCTTTACAAGGGCCGCACCATTCAGCCCAATAGTCCACGAGAACTGGAGTATCTGACTTTAGGACTTCGTCTTCGAAGTTAGCATCAGTTATCGCGGTAATATGTTCGTTCATTGTGCACCTCTTATGTTTAAGTTGAAAAACGGGTTGCACGTAGTATGGCCACTACAGAACCATTTGGTTGCAACGAAATTAAAATTGATGGCCGAGTTGCACAAATTTTATCAAAACCCATGACATCAGAACCTGCCGAAATGCCGGCGTTTCACGAACTTAACCTTCCCGAACCCCTGTTACAAGCGCTTGACGAGCTAGGCTTCGAGCACTGTACCGAAATTCAGGCACTTTCCCTGCCGATTATCGCTACAGGGGCTGATATTGCCGCACAGGCCCAAACAGGAACCGGTAAAACCGCTGCATTTCTGCTTGGCGCGTTCGCTAAATTACTCTCTAACGATGGTGGCCAACGAGATCAAAATCAACCCCGAATGCTGGTCATCGCCCCTACCCGTGAGCTTGCCATACAAATTGAGAAAGATGCTCAGTCACTTGGTAAGTATTCATCACTGAAAACCGCCGTGGTTTATGGCGGTGTCGATTACGACAAACAACGTAAGCAACTCGGTGAAGGTGTGGATGTTCTCATTGGCACCCCTGGTAGGTTAATTGATTATTTTAAGCAGCGGATATTTAATCTTAAAAAACTTGAAATATGTGTATTGGATGAAGCCGATCGCATGTTCGATTTAGGTTTTATCGCGGATATTCGATTTTTGCTACGACGCATGCCGCGACCTGAGGAACGCACGAGTATGCTCTTCTCAGCAACGTTATCCCACCGCGTCATGGAGCTTGCCTATGAGCATATGGATAACCCCACTCCAGTCAAGACAGAATCCACAGGGGTAACCGCCGAGGGGATAAACGAGCAACTTTTTCAGCCCGCCACCGATGAAAAAATATCGCTGCTACTGGGCTTACTTGGCGAGATGCAACCGCAACGCTCGATCATCTTTGTTAATACCAAACGCACCGCTGAACGTGTTGAAGCTTACTTGCTTGGAAATCAGGTTGCCTGTGGCACCTTGTCAGGTGATGTACGCCAAAAAAAGCGAGAACGTATTCTGGCTGATTTTACCGGAGGAAAGCTGCCCGTTTTAATTGCCACCGACGTTGCCGCACGGGGTTTGCACATTGATGATGTGAGCCATGTGTTCAATTACGATTTGCCACAGCAGGCAGAAGATTATGTGCATCGTATTGGTCGAACAGCCCGAGCTGGAACACAGGGTGAGGCAGTGAGCTTTGCCTGTGAAGAATATTCATTTTCGCTACCAGAGATTCAAGACTATATCGGCCGCTCAATCCCACTAAGCCCGATAACGAATGAACTGTTGGTGACCCCTCAGCCTGCGAAGAAAATGCCGAAACGCAATCCACCACCAAAGCATGCAAAGTCAGGTGCGCGCGATGGTCGCGGCCGACGCAACCATTCCAGTCGAGGCGGTCAGGGTAATAACAAACGTCGGTCGGGATCTCGCAATTCTGGTCATAGCAAGTCAGATCGCGAAGACGGTAATACTACTGCTGCAAACGACAATACACACAGTGATGGGCACGATAAAAGTGCAGCTGGTAGCGAAAATGCACCCGCAAAGAAAAAACGTCGCCGCAGACGTCGTAAGCCCAACGCGAATTCAACCACGAAATCTGTTGGTAATAACAACTCAAGTAATGACGGCAACAACGATAACAATGGCAATAGCTAGAAGTATTACCCATAAGCATTAGCGCCTTAATAGTGCAAAGAATTTTGTTTTAAATTAGCGCTTGCATGAAGTTTATCCACTAAATCACTGGTTTAATACGGTGCTTGTAATTTTTAGCGTTTCATATTTGCGTCGTATTGACGCGTTAACATGGAATACGCAAAAAATCCATAGAACACCTCCCAAAAAAACGATAGACTGGAAGTGCGAGTGTGAGATTTGCAATTTTCAACTTTTTGCATGGGCTCCAAACCCGCAAAGCAAATCAATTTTCAGAGGTTTCAAATCATGGCAACAGGTACGGTCAAGTGGTTCAACGAATCGAAAGGATTCGGCTTTCTCTCTCAGGATGACGGCGGAGACGACGTTTTTGTTCATTTTTCTGCAATCCAAGGCGACGGATTCAAAACTTTGAACGAAGGGCAAAAAGTTTCTTTCGAAGTTGAACAAGGACCAAAAGGCCCGCAGGCCAGTAGTGTGGTCGCAGAGTAAGAAGAAACAGGTATTCAGTAAGACCGGGTCGCAGGCTAAGCGCCCGGTTAGTATTACCCCGGTATAAGAATACACAAAGCAACACTGTCGACAAAAACATGACGGCAGCCAGATAACCATTGCGATTGGTTGTTATGGTGCGCTAGTGCTCAGTAAAATCGCCAGACAAACTGCCAAACATAGCCGGCAAATTAATCGCCACCTAATCGCGTATATACCTAATCGCGTATATAGTTGTCATGGTCATCAGTTCTTTCCTGACAATCCGTATCTTTCTTAACTATCCGTAGCCAGATTACCAGACAACGAATTACCTTAAAAAATCCAGCTTTAGCTCATAGACCTGCCTTTGGCTTATAATGTGCGATTGCGATACTCACCAAAATCTAAATTGGTCATTTTTTGAACAATACGATTAAAAAGCAAGACATCGAACAGCAAGACTGGGCAAAAAGTAAGAAAACCACGCAACAACCCGAATTCGCGGACATTGGTTCCAAGAGAGACAGTGGCTTCAATAGACACGACAGTTACTCACCTTGATCCACATCCGCGCACTTAGGAATTCAAAACGGAACGGCCACAGCTATGAATTTGAACGAAGCTCGCAGTAATATGATTGAACAGCAAGTGCGCCCCTGGGATGTGCTTGATCAGCGGGTGCTGGATGTTCTCGCCGAAGTGCCTCGAGAAGCTTTTGTCAGCGAAGAACACAAAGAATTGGCGTTCAGTGACTACCAATTGCCGATTGGCTTTGGTCAAACATTGCTAAAACCCATTGTTGAAGGCCGTCTGGTGCAAGCACTCAACATCCAAGTGACCGACACAGTGTTAGAAATTGGCACAGGTTCTGGCTATCTAACGGCCTGTATGGCAAGGCTTGGCAACCACTGTGACAGTATTGACATCCACCCCGAAATTGCTGCAAATGCCGCTAGCAGGCTGTCAGAGATGGGTTTTGGCAACGTTAGCATACGCGAGCAAGATGCTGCAGCTGAGTGGGATGCACGAGATGCTTACGACGCAATCGCCTTTGGTGGATCCGTAGAAGCCATTCCAGAATACTATCGGCTAAAAATGGCGATAAATGGCCGGTTGTTTGCAGTAACAGGTAGTCCTGAGCAACCAACTATGGAAGCAAAGCTGCTGACACGGGTGTCCGAGAGCGAATGGGTGACAGAAAGTCTGTTTGAAACCCACATCGACCCTCTGGTGAATTTTTCCGAACAAAAATCAGCTTTTGTATTCTAGAGCTAACTTATGTCACTGGAACAAACGTCGCGAGATCTTATATCGTTGAGTACGCAGACGATAAAACGCATTTTTGTCACAGGCGTGCTTATCTCTGGCTTGCATTCCGCGCAGTCACTAGCGCAGAACAACGCTCTGACTGAGAGCCTGACAAGCATTTACGAGCGTTCCAAATCACACGATCTGACAATAAAAGCGGCCGAGTTTGACTACCAGGCTGCTATTGAGCGCTTACCGCTTGCTCGCTCCGCGTTCCTACCCCAACTAAATGCAGCTTTTGATGCCAATCGACAAGAGGCGAATGACGACACGTTCGGTACTTGGGACACGACTCGTTTGTCGCTCTCGTTAAGACAAAGTCTTTTTCACAGAGAAAATTCAGCGATTGTCAGTCAGGCAAGGCTTGGTGTTAAACAGGCCGAAGCTCAATTGCTCGCGCAACGACAAAATCTCATTCTTCGAGTCGCGAATGCTTACTTTGATGTACTTCGCGCGCAAATTGAAGTTGAGTTCAGCCAATCAGAATTGCAGGCAATTGCACGCCAAAAAGATCAGGCAGAGAAGCGATTTGAAGTGGGCTTAGTACCCGTTACCGATGTACGCACCGCGCAGGCACAGGCCGACCTTGCTGTAGCTGCCGAAATAGCCGCATCAAACCAACTCGAAAATGCACTCGAAGCGCTGTTTGTAATCAGTGGCGTGCGTCCTGAGTTACTGGCTGCACTCGCCGATGATTTACCCTTGATCGCGCCAGACCCTGCCGATGCAGAAAGCTGGGTCGAACTTGCACTCGATCAGAACCTTGACTTGGTTGCTGCAAGACTTGCCGCTGAAACTGCCAGTGCCGGTGTTAGATCAGCACGTGGATCACGCTACCCCACCATTGATTTTGTCGGAACAGCGCAAACAACCGATACAGAAGAACCAGGGCGCGAAAGTGATTCAGGATTACTCGGATTTGAAGTTCGCCTTCCACTTTATACCGGTGGCCGTATTAGCTCTCAGGTACGACAAGCTAAATCAGAAGCGGCCTCCGCGTTTGCAAGCCTTGAATCTCTAGAACGCACAACGGCACAACAAGCGCGCGATGCTTATCGCGGTGTGACGGTGAGTATTGCCAGGGCGAGTGCCTTACGACAGGCACTGGTATCAACCCGAAAATCATCTGAGGCAACCGATGCAGGCTTTCGCGCCGGTACCCGTACGTCAGTTGAAGTACTCGGCGCCTTGCGCGATGTTTTTCGAGCAGAATCCGATTTCGCCGGTGCGCGTTTCGACTACATACTAAACTACCTGTCGCTCAAGGCCGCGGCTGGCACGCTTAGCGATGCAGACCTTGTTCCGATCAATAACTTTCTGGTAGCGCTCGGCGCCGAATAGTTTGGCGCTGGATTCGACTCCAAGCTGGCAGTACCGATTGCTGGTTGTTCTGATATCGCCCGTATTTTTTATTCATCTACTCATTAGAACCTGGCGCGATGGCGGGCTACGATACAGCCGCGAGCGTTTGGGTTTTTACAAAAAAGATCAGCACACTGTGCATTGGGTTCACGCGGCTTCCGTTGGTGAAGTACTCACCGTCTTACCTTTGCTAAGCGCCATACAAAAGCAGGACCCAAACAGACGGTTTTTAATTAGTACCAATACACCAACCGGCGCTGCTGTGCTCTCACAACACGCGGATGGTTTATTCAAGCACGTTTATCTTCCATTGGATTTTGCCTGGTGCACCGCTCGATTTTTTCGCCAGCACAACATTGTTAGCAGCTGGATTGTCGAAACAGAAATTTGGCCATGGCTATTTGCCAAGGCAAATGCAGCCGATATACCAATAAAAATTATCAATGCCCGGCTTAATCCAATTAAAGGGATTACACGAATTCTTGAGGGCACAATTCGGCATGCCCTAAGCCGAGTTGAAATTCTTGCCAGAACGCCTGAAGATGCTGATCGCTATCGCGCCTTGGGCAATCAGGAGATGATCGTTTCCACTGTTGGCAATTTAAAATTCGCCAATGACAAGGTCATTACACCTGCCGATAACCCATTACCCTACCCTTATATGCTCGCCGCATCCACTCACAGCGATGAAGAAGTACAGCTTGCACAACTATGGCTGGAACAGCAAAATGCTGGCTTGCTGGTCATCGTACCCAGACATCCAGAACGTGGCGACAGCTTGCGCAATAGCTTTGATAGCTTGCAAAAGTCAGCTCTTGCTGTAACACCTGACGAGACGACCGCGCCGCAGGGTTTAAAAACTTCAGCTGTTCAACAACGCAGTAAAAATCAGCTACCCGATGATACAGCACGTTTATATATCGCCGATACCGTGGGCGAGCTAAACACCTGGTATGCTCACGCCGATGCGGTGTTTGTTGGTGGATCACTTATACCCAGAGGCGGTCAGAATATGCTGGAACCGGCGCGCCTTGGCAAACCAATTGTGGTTGGGCCCCACACTGACAATTTTAAGGATGTTATGTCTGAGCTGCGGGCTAAGGATGCAATCGTTATTGCAGAAGATGCAGCTGAGGTTATCAAGTGCATACTACTAACCAGAGCAGAACCAGACTGGGCAAAAAATCTAGCCGAACGTGCCAGAGAATGTGCAATGCAATCCAATGGCGTGATTA
>CAYSZH010000048.1:0-8476 GCA_964435305.1 uncultured Granulosicoccaceae bacterium | reverse complement strand
AAAAATCTAGCCGAACGTGCCAGAGAATGTGCAATGCAATCCAATGGCGTGATTAACAATTATCTCGACCGTTTGGTTTAGCTGTGAGCCAGTTAAGACTGTAAATAGCCTTGTGAGGGATTAACCGAGCTTTTTAAAAAAGCAGAAAAACCGACTCCGCAGGAAGCGCAAAATACGTTAGTGATCAGGACTACAGGTTATGGTAACCATCTAACAATTGCGCCCAGTTATCTTCAGATAGATGAACTGGTCCCGAAGCAGCAATCTTTTCAAGAGAGCGCTTTAAGCGTGCAACATTAGCCTTACGCCAATTAGCATCGATACTTCGACCACGTTCCAGCTTGGCTTTATCGAAGTCTATTAACGACACTCCAGTAGAACCATACAGCAGAATGTTGTGTGCATTCAGGTCGGCATGATTAACGCCGGCATCATGAAAATGTCGGATACATCGCCCCGTCGCCTTCCAATGCAAAGTTGACGGTGTGTGCGTACAGACTCGTTGTGCAAGCGTCTCCCCACTAATAAAGTGAGAGATTAAACTGGCGGTGTATGAGAGCCCATATTTTCTGATCTCACAAGCATAAGGTTTGGGTGCAGGTAATTGCTGCTGCTCAAGATAACAAAGGATATCGAACTCTCGCCAGGCACGAGTGCGTTTCAGACCATTCCAAAAATAACGCCTATCACTGAAGGTGCGCATTAAGCCTCCTCGATAATAATGTCTCAAGACAAGAGCGTAATCATCGGTATGTATGAACGAGGTGCCTCCGCGGCCAGCCGATGCAAGGTCGCTCACCAGCCCACTGGCAGTTATCCAGTCGTTATCAAACAGACGCGAATCAAATGTTGGACGTTGATCTTGCAGATATCGCCAATAGCAAACGTTATCATCAAACGTTTCAGAAACATCGACAATGCGACCAGATACCTGAGACTGGTTATTCAAGTCGGCCAGAGCAAATCAATTTAAAGCCGTAACAAAGCTAGTGTTACCAAGCGCCAGGCGTTACTAAGCCTCATTGGCCTTCTTGTCATCAACAAGTCGAAACCCAGTGCCGCAGTATGGGCAAGTTGCCTCTGAACTATCTTCTAAGGGAATATATACGCGCGGGTGAGAATCCCAGAGCGGCGCGTCAGGCAGTGGGCAATGCATGGGCAGTGAATCTCTTGTCACTTCAACCACAGCCTGCTTTTTCGTTTGTGTCATAAGACCGTTTAATCCTGATGTTAAGGCCCAGTTGCCAGAAGTAAGCGCTTCCACAACTCACTCACCTGAGCCTGTATTGTATCGATTTTATCATTCACCGGAATCACCGGCTCCAGAGACTGCAGAGATTGTCTATGCAGCAAACTACGCAGCGTTTGATAGTGATTCCGCAAGGTATCGCTGTCCTGTCGGGACATTATCTTTGCACTGACGACCTGCTCCAGAATACGAATATTGTCTCGGTATTGTACAAGTTCGGTACGTTCACTGGCGTGGCAAAGCACAAGGAATTGCACAATAAATTCGATGTCTCCTATGCCGCCAGGATCATTCTTCAGGTGCATCTGCCCTTCAGGTGCCGAATTGAGGTTGTCGCGCATCCGCTGGCGCATCTGGACTACGTCATCGAGCAATTTTGAACTGTCTCGAGTCGCGCACAGGATGTTTTGGCGAATCTCGTCAAACCGAACTCTGATGTCCTCAGGCGCCATAATGGTTCTAGCCCTGACCAGCGCCTGATGTTCCCAGGTCCAGGCATTATCCTGTTGATACTGAGCAAACGAATCCAAACCGGTAACCAGTACACCTGACTGCCCATTTGGCCGCAAGCGCAGATCTATTTCGTACAACACACCAGCCGGCGTCTGGGTGCTCATAAAATTCACCAATTTTTGCGCTAAGCGGGCGTAGTAAAATCCGTTGTCAACCGGCTTATCGCCATCGGTCTCCTGCCGCGTGCCACCACTATTATGCAAAAAGACTAAATCGAGATCAGACCCATAGCCTAGTTCGATTCCACCCAGTTTGCCATACGCTACAATGCCGACGTCCGGATGGTTCAGTTTTTCATCGATGTAACAGCTTGGCTTCCCGTGCCGCGCTTGAAGCGGTTTTTCGACAAGCATGAATACCGCATGCACAACCGACTCGGCAAGCCAGGTGAGTTGATCACTCACACGCATCAACGGCAAGTCTTCAATTAATTCGGCCACGGCAACCCGCAGCTCCCGACTCTGCTGAAAATGCCGCATACCATCCATTTGCTCATCAAGCTCAAGCGGCATAAGACGAGACGCTTCCTGTTTCGCATCTTCTAACAGAGCTTCACGTGTGGGCAGTGTCTCCGAAGAGGTATCACGCAGCAATTCATCCACAACAATGGGGTGCCGGGCGACGAAGCTTGCAACCCACTCACTTCGAGCAAACAAGGTTACAAGCCTTGCAAGCGCCGGAGGCCTCTCAATTAATATTTGCAAATAGCCACTGCGGCCTGCCACCTTGTCAACAAAAACCAGGCAACGTGATAAACACTGTGCGGTGTTTTCGTGTTCAAGGCTTGCATCCATTAATAGTGGCAATATTTGATCTACACGACGCTGTGCACGTGCCGTCAAACGCTGATAGAAGCCACCGCGACAAAGAGTCAGCAAACTTTCTAGCAAGCCTTGCTCAGCTTCGATACCAATCTCTGCCAGGGCTTCGCTGGCAGCCATAGCGTCTGTCTCTGGTGCACTTATAACAGCCCAGGCAACCATCGCCTTGGTAACGGGAACGGCATCTGCTACTTCGACATCATCGCTTGCATCACTGTTTACAGATTCAGCCGATGACCAGTCAGAAAATACCGCTTCAAATCGCGACGCGACAATATCACGATGCCCTTGTAATGCCAGAGTGAACTGTGCCCAATCGCTCATACCCAGGAGGGTGAGCAATCGAAGTTTGTCATCACTGTCAGTTGGTAAAGCATGTACTTGTTGATCGCGCATCGCTTGTAGGGCATTTTCGGTCTTTCGCAAAAAATCATAGGCATCACATAACTGTGTGACATCCTGTTTGGACATCAAGCCCAGCGACTGCAGTGTTCGCAGAATGTGTTTAAGCGGTCGTGCTCGTAATTTTTCCTGCCGCCCGCCACGCACCAATTGAAACGCCTGCCCTATAAATTCAATTTCACGGATACCACCTGCGCCCAGTTTTATATTGTCAACCATGCCTTTTTGTTTGACAGACAGCGCGATCTTCCGCTTTAGTTCGCGTAGCGACTGAATCGCGTTGTAGTCCAGATAGCGCCTGTAGACAAACGGTGTCAGCAATTCATTAAAAGAGGCGTAAGTTCTGTCGTCAAATACGATTGGACGAGCTTTGATCATGGCGTATCGTTCCCAGTCCCTTCCTTGGGTCAGGTAGTACTGTTCCACACCATTGAGGCTCATCACCAATGGCCCGCTATCGCCAAATGGACGCAAGCGTGTATCAACCCTAAAAGCAAATCCATCTTCGGTAACAGTGCCCAACAGTCGCGTTAACAATTGCCCAACATGCCGAAAGTAATCCACATTTTCGATCGATCGCTTGCCATCGCTTTGGCCGCTTTCGGCAAAGAGATAGATAAGATCGATATCGGACGATACGTTTAGCTCCTGACCACCCAGTTTGCCCATGCCGAGCACAAGTAGCTGCTGCGCATTGCCAGCAGAATCTCTGGCAATGCCAAAACGCTGTGCAATGGTGTTATGCGCCCACATTGATGCCGATTGAATACAGGCATCGGCCATATTGGACAATGACCGCAACGTGTCATCAACATCGCTCAGAGAATTAAAATCACGCCATAGAATCCGCAGCATTTCCCGGTGACGAAACAGGCGTATGCGTTTTATTTGCTCAGCTTCGAGAACACACCCAGTTTGTGGATCCACCACTCCCAATTGCGTATCCCACTCAATTTGATTGCGCAGCGTTGCAACATCTGCGACATTGGCATCTGGCTCAAGCAGATTATTTTTGAGCAGCCACACAAGATGCGATGGGTAGCGATTGCAAATACTCATCAAATACGGGCTTAGCGCGAAAAGCGATATAAGCACACTGAGACTAGGGACTTTGCCATCGGCCTCCAGGGTGCCTGAAGCGGTACTTTGCAGCTGCTCAAATACCTTCCGCGCACACTCCCGGACGGGTTCACTTTGTAACTGCGTAGGACAGTTCTGAATCATATTCACAGTGTAGCGCTACAAAACACAAAGCGCTCAACAGGTTACTGTATCATTCGGGTATGACAGCTCAGCTCGAAATTGATGATGTGTGTGTACATCTTGGCGGTGACCATATCGTCAGGCATATGTCGTTTACGCTGGCCGAAGGTGAGATCGGCTGCTTACTTGGCCCTAGCGGCTGTGGAAAAACCACCATTTTGAGGACCATCGCCGGTTTTCAATCGCCTACTTCCGGGCGCGTCATCATTGCCGGCAACGAAATCGCCAATGGAAAACACGATGCCACCCCTGAAGAGCGGCGCATCGGCATGGTATTTCAGGATCTTGCGCTCTTTCCTCATATGACAGTGGCCAAAAATATCCGCTTTGGCATGCAAGGCTTTGCACGCAAGGCTATTAAAAAACGTGTGGCTGAATTGTTAGAACTGGTCGGCATGCAGGAATATGCTAACGCCTACCCGCACGAACTCTCTGGTGGGCAACAGCAACGCGTGGCACTGATTCGCGCCATGGCACCACGCCCGCCTGTGCTACTGCTGGACGAACCGTTTAGCAGCCAGGATTCTGAACGCCGTGTGCAGCTGGCTCATGAAGTGCGTGAAATATTAAAGCGCGATGGCATCACCGCCATACTCGTCACGCACGATCAATACGAAGCGTTTGCCATTGCTGATCATATTGGCGTTATCAGCAGTGGCAGCCTGCATCAATGGGATAATGCATACGATCTGTATCACACACCCGCTAATCGCTTTGTAGCGGACTTTATCGGAGAAGGTGTGTTTGTCTGCGGCAATACTATTGAAAATAATCAAATTCAAACTGAGCTTGGTATTATCCAGGGAGAACTCTCTAATCAGTTTGATGCTGGAACACAAATAGAGTTACTGGTCAGGCCAGATGACATTATCCATGATGACAGCAGCCAAACAAAAGCCACGGTAATTGCTAAAGACTTTCGTGGTGCCGGGCATTTGTACACATTGCGTATGCCTGGCAGTACCCGTTTGCTCTGCCTAGCACCATCACATCACAACCACGCGATTGGCGAACAGTTTGGTGTAAGGCTGAATCTGGATCATCTTGTGATTTTTAAAGACGAGCGTTAGCTTTGACTATAGCGTTAGCTTTAACGTTGGACTTTAGAAACATCGTTAACTCTGAATGAAGCCGCCTAGACTAAAACATCTGATAAGTTACAAATCATCGATACTTAGTTCGCCTCTTTCAATCTGACCATAGCGTGTACCATTGCCATTGGGGCAGCTACGAAAAATACGCAGCTTCCATAAGAACTGTTCTGGCTGCAACATGATAGTGTCGCGTATTGCTTCATTCATCTTCTCGGCATCGAGGCCATTGTCACCACTCGGATACGATTGCAGTGGTTCAAAAAAATGCACATGAATGGTATCACTGGCCGGGTCCAGATGAGCCACCATAGGAATAACCGTTGCGCCGGTTTTTGCGACAATTCTCGGCAACATATTCAGTGTCGCTTTTTGGCGTCCAAAAAACGGGGCAAACACTGATCCTTTAGCGCCCAGGTCTTCATCGCTTAAATAAACCAGGCTTATGCGCTCAGAAAGCTCTCTGATTATCTGTCTAAGCCCATCGCCTCTTGATCTGGGCGTTGCACCAAAGCGTTGTCTTGAGCGTCGTACCAGCCAATCTACTACAGGATTTTTTAACGGCTTGTAAATACCTTGCAATGGATAGTGTGGCCCAACCGCGAGCAATCCAGCATCTAATGCAACTGAGTGCGTCGCCAGCAGTACGATGGGTTCGTTGCGCTCTACCGCTGCATCCATAACGGCCCTGTTGTGCAGCTCACTGGTGCTGATAATAGTTTGATCGCTGGCCCACCACAAACGTGGCAGTAACATCAGAGATTGAATCTGCAGCGACATATAACGTTTATAGAAATCGAGGCGTTGTACGGCATCGAGCTCCGGAAAACACGCTTGCAAATTAATGTTGATAGCGCGCGCTTGAGCCGAGTTACGTTTGACTATCAGTGTCGCGAGTGCATTGGCAATAGCAAGGCGTACGATGCGCGGAAAAAACCGAATAATCGTCAGCAGTATTACTCCTAGCCAAGTCAGCCAGTTAGACGGCGACAGTGGCACTGTATTACTCATATTTTTTCAATCAACTTTTTTCAATCAACTTTTTCTACTTTATTCAGTCTATGTTACTCAATCGTTTATTTTAATCATTGCCGCGCTTCTCCGCCGCGTGTTTTTGCGTGGCATCGTCAGGACTGGCAGCCTGCTGCTTAACCACACGCTTACGAAAAACCGTTATTTCTTTTTCAACTTGTTTATCACCATTTTTTTGTGCCACAGCCAAGCCCTTATCGAATGCCTCAAGAGCATCTTGCAAGGCATCTTGTGCAGCCAACGATCGACCAAGCAGTTTCCAAGCAGAGGAGTATTCCGGGTTTAACTTTACCGCTTCGCTTAGATGTTCAACAGCAGTAGCAAAGTCATTTTCACTAAAATAGGCGTTGCCTAATGTGTAGCGCAACATGTCGCTATCCTGGCCTCGCTCCAGCATGGCTTTGAATGTGTCGATTTGACTCATGGCAATGACCTCCAGTTTTACTTAGTATAGATTCACAACAGACTCACGGTAAACTTACAACGACTCACAACTGACTTAAAACTCACTCACTAAGCAGCAACCGATTTTGCCACAAGCATAGACTCTGCAAAGCCATTGTCATTCGACGCAGTTTCATGAAACCACACAACATCTAAGCCTTTAAAAAGATCTAACAGCTCATATCGTTTTAACAAATAATCAGTATTAGACAAACCCTGTGTGAAGGTCTGATAAAGCAAAACACCACCCGGTTTCAAGGCAGCGGCAATATCGGCACACAAGGGTCGGTTTAAAAACCGGCTAACCACAATGACATCGAACCGCTTTGGTTCGGGCGGAGTTTTAACAACATCACGCACTTCAGGGTAGACGCTTCCGGATACGTTGTTTATCGCGGCAACATCTCGCACACTCGTTATTGCTGTGTCGCTGATATCCCAACAATGAACCGTTAAACCCGCCAGAGCGAGGTGTACAGTGTTGCCTCCCCGACCACAGGCAAGGTCCAGGGCAATGCCCGTTATTGGCAATACATTTTCACTGAGCTTGATAACACTAGATACTGAAACGTCTTTCGACTTTGACCAGGCATGGCGTGCATTCCATTTGGATGCCTTGCTGTCATTGTTAGTGATCACTTTTTCCAGAAAGCAGGCGTAAAAAGTAACAGTAAGGTAAAAATTTCCAAACGCCCAAACAGCATGGCAAGGCTAAGCACAACCAGTGAGAAATCCTCCAGACTGGAATAATTTGCAGCAACCCCGCCAAGGCCTGGCCCCAAATTATTTAAACAGGCAACCACAGCAGAAAAAGCGGTTTCCTGATCATGCCCTGCCGCCATCAACAGCAATAACATAATGACGCACACTACTAAGTAGGCTGCAAAAAAACCCCACACCACATCGATCACTTTGTTCGACATGGGCCTGTCGCCCACTTTGACTTTAATGGTTGCATTGGGATGCAACATTCGACGTAGTTCTCGCTGGCCTTGCTTAAATAGCAAAAGCACTCGAATTACTTTCATACCACCACCGGTAGAACCGGCACAACCACCAACAAAGCTTGCAAACAAAAGGAGTACAGGTAGAAAGCCTGGCCAGTTGAAATATTCTTCAGAGGTGAAGCCGGTTGTGGTCCCTATCGATACCACATGAAACAAGGCATTAAGAAATGATTCTTTTACACCGGAGGTATTGGTAAAGTAAAGATAAAGGCTTGTCAGAATGGTAAGCGTTAACGCAAGGCCGATAAACACACGAAATTCTTCGTCCGCTATGTAGCTTTTAAGGCTGGCGCTACGCACCGCAGCAAAATGCAGCGCGAAATTAACACCCGAAATTAGCATGAATAACACCGCGATCATCTCAATCGCCGAGCTGTTGAAATGCCCAATACTGGCATCGTGGGTCGAGAAACCACCAATAGCCACAGTTGAAAAGCTATGCGCTATCGCATCAAACACGCTCATGCCAGCTAACAGATAAGCCAAGGCACAAACGACTGTTAAGCCAAGGTAGATAAACCATAACGCTTTTGCCGTACCCGCGATACGCGGGGTCAGTTTGTCTTTATTTGGCCCAGAAGATTCGGCTCTATACAACTGCATACCACCAATTCCAAGCATGGGTAATATGGCAACAGCCAGTACAATGATACC
>CAYSZH010000047.1:0-27239 GCA_964435305.1 uncultured Granulosicoccaceae bacterium | reverse complement strand
GGTGACACTACAGTATCAGAATTTTCCATCCCCAGCATACTGGGGCAGTTTCTGATTGTTATGGGCAACTTCGAATCAAGATGGCTGTTTCACCGCCACTATCACAAACATCTAGCCCACTACCGCCTATCAATACATTTTGACCACCCACACCATTGAGCTGGTCATTACCATTCTGGCCATATAGACGATCGGTGAAGTAACTGCCCACTATAACGTCATCGCCACGACCGCCAAACGCCCAATCGTGGCCCTCATCAGTATTAATGGTATCGATTCCGCTTTGCCCGTACACAGAATCCGCATCTTTACCCGCAGCGACAAAATCATCGCCCCCGCCTGCGTATATTCGATCACGTCCATCACCGCCATAAATCGTGTCATCACCTGCTCCTGCACGAATTTCATCGTCACCTGCTCCGCCATCAACAAAGTCATTTCCGGAGCCAGCGCAAATAATATCCTTGTCGCCCAGTGCATTTATGATGTCATCACCACCCAGGCCAACAATGACGTCTTGGGCTTCGGTGCCAACAAGCTCATCATCACCGTTAGTCCCAACAATCGTGGCGCGTCGCCCGTTGCAGTAGTGACCTGCAGCTGCGTTATCTAATTTTGCAACTCGACCTGCCCCAGCTTTAAACTCCCTCACCATCGCCGTGCCATTACCAA
Organism: uncultured Granulosicoccaceae bacterium; assembly: GCA_964435305.1. Taxonomy (GTDB): domain Bacteria; phylum Pseudomonadota; class Gammaproteobacteria; order Granulosicoccales; family Granulosicoccaceae; genus Granulosicoccus. The sequence continues at coordinate 26,567 of CAYSZH010000047.1, read as the reverse complement.
GATTGCCAGTGTCACAGTCTCTGGATTCACGCAAACACTCTTGGGTCCAGATAGCAACTATCGAATTCCTCCAGCCATTCCACCAATCGGCGTGCAGTGTGGTTCCAGGCTCTGCTTGATGATTATGATGTCGATCGGACGCAATGAACCAGCCATCCGTTGATTCGTTTTGATGCTGCCACGTAAACAGATAAGTAATCCTTGGCAGATGCGTTGCGTGCGTGGCTGGGCATAGTGAAACTGAATTACCAGAGGCACTATCGTAAACGTATTCCGAATACGCCATGTGCGATTGATCTTCACTGGTGAGGTCTATTCCATTCCAGCAATTGGGGAAGGAGACGTTCATCAACAAGCCATCACCCGGATCACATACCGGCAGTGCACTACTCGATGGAAAGTTAGCGTTATAGGGCCAGGAAACACATCGCCAGAATACGTTATTAGTTGAGTCTGGTGAGTTGCCCATGGCATTACCTGCAATCATTCTTAGCCCTTCTGGTATCTCGGCAATACTACTTGCAGGCTCGTCACTTTGGTTCTTGTAATAGATATTAATATCGTCTGGAATGCGAACCTGTTCATCCGCGTTAAACACAGCAGGAATCCAATACGCAGATCGATTCAGCCCTTGCCCCTGACAAGTTGAACCGCCTGCAGTCAACAGCGATTCGGTTGTACTAAACGCATCGGTTTTTGTGTTACCAAAAAAGAAATGTAAATGAGATTCACCCGGCTGGCCCCACTTCACTATGGGGTCGTCAGCAGCTGCGTGCGAGAAATCGCATAGAATTCTAAAATTTCCGAGCTCTGTGTTCGGAGGGACTCCCGCTCGCTTGAGTCGGCTATCCAATGCCTGCGCATTACTAGCCATGAAAAATAACACTAACAGTGCAAAATGAAATCTCGTTTTCATAAACGCTTCCTTTTAATAGCATTGAATTAGTTTCGGCAAAGATGCATGCCGAGTAAAGTGACAAACTGTTCAGTTACCGTTCATGAAATTTTGTTTAGTTACTACATTGATAAAGCCGTGTTTTAAATATACTATCCGTGGACATAACACGACCCTTATTTATATATTCTTCAGTGTAAAGTACACAGCATAATGATCTTACGCAGCATAGAGAGTTTTACTAACGAGCACGTTGGTTTTGTCAGAGTCACATCAGAAGATGACCATACTGGTTGGGGTCAGGTTTCAACCTACCACTCCGACATTACTTGCCAAATACTCCACCGCCAAGTTGCACCTTGGGTATTGGGTCAGAACACCGATGATTTAGAGAACTTACTCAACATCGTCACCGAACGGGAACACAAGTTTCCCGGATCCTATTTAAGGCGAGCCATGGCGGGTTTCGATACGGCTGTATGGGATTTACGTGGCAAACAACAAGGCAAACCCGTAGCAGAATTGCTGGGTGGCTCAGTCGGAACTGTCCGCGCTTACGCCTCTTCAATGAAGCGCGACATAACGCCAATTGAAGAAGCAACTCGACTCAAACAATTACGTGACGACTATGGATTCAATGCGTTTAAGGTAAGAGCAGGTGCCGAAGTGGGCCGTAATCAAGATGAATGGCCAGGTCGTACAGAAGATATTATTCCAACCATTCGGAATGAACTCGGACACGATGTGGACCTATTGATCGATGCAAATAGCTGCTATTCACCAGAACGCGCCATTGAGATCGGGCACTTATTACAAGAGCATGGTTACTGCCACTTTGAAGAACCCTGCCCGTACTGGGAGCTCGAACAAACAAAAACAGTTACCGATGCACTTGAAATAGATGTCTCCGGTGGTGAACAAGACTGTGATTTGCCCACCTGGAAACGCATGATAGACATGCGAGCGGTGAATATCGTTCAGCCCGACATTCTGTATCTTGGAGGTATTACGCGCACGCTCTCTGTTGTCGGTATGGCACAGGCGGCCGGACTACCTGTGACACCTCATTGTGCCAATCTGTCATTGGTGACCTTGTTCACCATGCATTTGCTGCGTGCGATCCCTAATGCAGGGAAGTATCTTGAGTTCTCCATTGAAGGTGCTGATTACTATCCCTGGCAGCAGGACTTATTCGTAGAATCACCGTATTCCATTAAAGATGGCAACGCGAGCGTTACAGACAAACCGGGCTGGGGTGTGGAGATCAATCCAGAATGGTTGGCGCAGTCCAAATACCAAATCAGCTCTACAAGCTAGACGCTCCTTGGCCCCAGCCAAGGGGAAAACTGGCGTTACCATCTCGATTTGATTTTACGTATACTCTTTACGTATCAATATCAATCGCATTGCTACGGGCTGTGAGCATTTCTTGGATAATTACAGCTAGATAGCAGTATTCCTGGTCAAGTATCGTGAGATAACTGTGGCAACAGATTCTAAGCCCATTCCTGCACCCGCTCTCGGTGAGCCTTATTTGCTAACCCCCGGACCACTGACGACGGCTTACTCGGTGAAAGAAGCCATGCTATGCGATTGGGGGTCGTGGGATGGTGATTTTCGAGCAATGACGAAACGAATTCGGCAGCAATTACTCGCGCTCATTGATGATACCGAACAACAATTTGACTGTGTTCCGATGCAAGGCAGCGGCACGTTTGCTGTCGAATCCATGCTGGGTTCGCTGCTACCGCGGGACGCCAAAGCACTCGTATTGGCGAATGGTGCGTATGGGCTTCGAGCTGCGAAAACACTTGAATACTTAGGTCGCAATCATGTGGTTATCAACAAGGGTGACTATTTACCGCCACGAGGGAGCGAGGTCGCTGCTGCATTAAAAGCTGACCCTGATATCACTCATGTTATCGCTATTCATTGCGAAACCAGCTCAGGCATTCTAAACCCGATCGAAGAAATTTCGCAGGCCACTTACGCGGCTGGCCGAAAACTGTTCATTGACAGCATGAGCGCGTTTGGTGCAATTCCCTTGTCCTGCCAAACCATCCAGTATGATGCTGTTGTGTCATCGGCCAACAAATGCATTGAGGGCGTGCCAGGGTTCGGGTTTGTTCTGGCCCGAAAAAACATTTTACAAGAATCCAAGGGCTGCAGTCATTCATTAAGCCTTGATCTATACGACCAATGGGACTCAATGGAGAAAACGGGTCAATGGCGATTCACTCCACCAACGCACACCATTGCGGCATTCGCACAGGCGCTGCAACAACATCATGACGAAGGCGGCGTGGAGGCCAGAGGCTCGCGCTATTGTGCAAACAGAGATCTACTCGTTGATGGTATGAGAAAGCTTGGATTCGAAACACTTTTACAAGACCAGTGGTTATCACCCATAATCGTGACGTTTTTTAATCCGGCTCATGCAAATTTCAAATTTGAATCATTCTATGAATTGTTGAAGAGCAAAGGGTTTATTATCTACCCGGGAAAACTGACTGTTGTAGACAGTTTTCGCATAGGCTGCATTGGTCAACTGGATACCCATGTAATGCAGAAAGTGGTGGATGCTGCCGGTGACGCATTACAACAGCTTGGGGTAAGCAGCGCAGAAGCACCCAAAGCAGCCTTTGTTGAACGAGAGAAGTTGAGCCTCGCATAAACGCCATGTAACTAGTTTAATCACTATTATCATCTCACGCCGTTAACATTAACTAGCTAATACAAATATGTCTTCCCAATTAACCGTCAATGATCGCCAGTACGAAATCCCCCCGGTATGTGCCATAGCCATATGTCTCGACGGTTGTGAGCCAGCCTATCTCGATGCGGCCATTGCAGCAGGGCTGATGCCGACCTTAAAGCGTATGCGCGAACAAGGCACAGACCGATTGGCACACAGCGTCATACCCAGTTTTACGAATCCTAACAACATGTCCATAGCCACAGGGCGGCCTCCAGCGGTACACGGAATTTGCGGGAATTTTTTGTATGACCCTGACACGGGTGAAGAAGTGATGATGAACGACCCAAAGTTTTTACGAGCGCCCACCATTTTCAGTGCGTTTTATAACAGCGGAAAAAAAGTCGCCATAGTAACCGCCAAAGACAAACTGCGTTCCTTGTTGGCAGACGGAATGTCGTTTGATGATGATCGCGCTATCTGTTTCTCTTCAGAGAGAGCCGATACTACCACCCTACATGAGCACGGAATTGAAAACGCCTCAGACTGGATGGGTATGGCAGTGCCAGAAGTCTATTCCGCCGCACTCTCCGAATTCGTCTTTGCGGCAGGCGTCAAGCTACTAAAAGAATTTAAACCGGATGTCATGTATCTAACCACCACAGATTACATACAACATAAACACGCTCCAGGAGATGCCGAAGCCAATTCGTTTTACGCAAACTTTGATCAGTACCTGGCCGAATTGGATGCCGCCGGGGCCGCTATTGCCATAACGGCCGACCACGGCATGAAGCCAAAACATCATTCTGACGGATCACCAAACGTTATATATGTTCAGGATTTATTAGACGACTGGCTGGGAAAGGAAAAAGCACGTTTAATTCTTCCCATCACCGACCCGTATGTCGTTCACCATGGTGCGCTGGGGTCGTTTGGTACGGCCTACCTGCCAGAGGAGGCAAACCAGGCAGAAATAATCGCAAGTCTACTTGCCATCGATGGCATTGATGTCGTTCTCGATAAAGCACAAGCCTGCGTTCAATATGATCTGCCGGCAGATCGAATTGGTGATATCGTGATTATTACAGGTGAGAACGTGACCGTTGGCACCAGTGAGCATCGCCACGATCTGGCGGCTCTGGATGTCCCTCTTCGCTCTCACGGTGGGCTTACAGAACAAAGCGTTCCGTTTATAGTGAATAGACCGTTGAGCGCTTTGCCCAACGAGCCTGAACTTCGTAACTTTGATGTTATTAACGTCGCCTGCCAGGCAGCACAAATTTAATACTATGACTACACCATCCAACAATTTTCGAAAAGAAGCAATGCGCATTGGTGGCGAAAAAGTTCACACCGATGATGTCATCGAAGTCCGCTATCCTTACACCAATGAAGTGATTGGTACCGTCCCCGCCGGCAAGGCCGAACATGCCAAACAAGCATTTGATATCGCTGCAGGTTATCGCTCAAAGTTGACTCGCTATGAGCGTCAGCAAATATTGTTTAAAACCGCAGAACTGATTCGCGAACGCCGGACAGAGATCGCGCATTGGCTAACACTGGAACTCGGTATTTGTCATCAGCATGCTTTGTATGAAACCGGGCGTTCTTATGACGTTTTTATGCTTACCGGTCAGTTGGCGATTCTCGATGACGGCCAGATTTTTTCTTGCGATTTAACACCGCACGGAAAAGACAGAAAAATATACACCAAACGAGAAGCGGTTAAAGCGATATCTGCTATTACGCCATTCAACCATCCTTTAAATATGGTCGCACATAAAATAGCCCCATCCATTGCCACCAACAATTGCATGGTATGCAAACCCACAGAGCTCACCCCACTTACGGCTATCACACTTGCAGACATTTTATACGAAGCCGGTTTACCTCCGGAAATGTTTCAAATAGTTACCGGCATGCCAGAAGACATCGGTGATGAAATGGTGTTGAACGAAAACATTGAAATCATCACATTCACAGGTGGCGTAACGGTCGGTAAAATAATCGCAAGTAAAGGCGCTTACAAACGTCAGGCACTTGAGCTGGGCGGCAACGACCCGTTAATCGTATTGAATGATTTAAGTGACGAAGATCTCGACAAGGCGGCAACCATTGCGGTAGCCGGTGCAACCGGTAATTCAGGGCAACGATGTACAGCGGTCAAGCGCATACTCGCTCAAGAGTCCATCGCCGATAAATTGGTAGCTCGTGTTCTTGAAAAAGCCAAAGCCATGAAATTTGGTGACCCAATGAATCCGGACACGCAGCTTGGATGTGTCATTCACGCCGAGGCAGCTGAGCTGTTTGAAAAACGTGTGCACGATGCGGAAAAACTGGGCGCGAAGATTCTCTACCATCCTGGCCGCGATGGTGCACTACTGCCTCCCATCACAATTGATCACGTACCACACGACAGTGAGTTGGTACTGGAAGAAACGTTTGGGCCAATAGTGCCTATCGTGCGCGTTCCAGATGACGATGATGCCGTTATGGCAATTTCGAATTCAACCGCCTTTGGTTTATCAGCCGGTGTCTGTACCAACAATCTGAACAAAGTGATGGCTTACATAGATGGTCTGGATGTTGGTACAGTCAACATTTGGGAACAACCAGGTTATCGTATTGAGATGTCACCGTTTGGTGGTATAAAAGACTCCGGAAACGGGGTTAAAGAAGGTGCACTGGAGGCCATGAAATACTTTACCAACGTTAAAACCTATTCACTGCCATGGCCTCGCTAAACGACAGGTCCTATTCACTGTGATTAACCCCACATGAATAAAGCCCCACCACCTGGTGAAAGCGAAGTCAATACCTCATCGCGTCGCCAGCGGTGGGCTGAACGCACACACAATAAGAGTACACAGCAATTATTGTCTGACGATGCGAGTGTCTTCTTGCATCAATCGGTGTCAACACCGTGTCTTTCTACCATCGCTCGTGCAGAAGGCGCTTACATTCAAGATACACAGGGTCGTCGGTATCTTGATTTCCACGGTAACAACGTTCATCACATCGGCTACGGCCATCCAAGATTAAAGCAAGCGATCGCTCGTCAAATGGATGAGCTACCGTTCGCTCCACGACGGTTCGCCTGTGAAAAAGCAACGGCCTTGGCAAAAAAACTCGGCGAAATTGCTCCAGGCAACTTATCCAAAGTACTCTTTACTACCGGCGGCTCCTCTGCTGTTGAAGTGGCGATGAAGATTGCCCGTGCAGCCACCGGGCGACACAAAACCATCTCTTTCTGGGATGCCTTCCATGGAGCAGGCTTTGGCGCTTCATCTATAGGTGGTGAGCAGATGTTCCGCTCACACGCCATTGGCCCGCTTCTGCCTGGAACACAGCACGTCGCCCCGTTTAACTGCTATCGATGCCCGTATGGCTATCCTGACTTAAACGGCGGACCACAAATAGAGTTATGCAAACTGACTTGTGCAAACTTTGTTAACTATGTGCTTGAGAAAGAAGGCGATGTTACAGCCGTGATAGCCGAACCTGCCAGAGCAGTTCCGTACATCCCTCCACCCGGTTTTTGGACCGAAGTTCGACGTGCATGTAACGAACACGGTACCTTGCTTGTATTCGATGAAATCCCAACTGGGCTGGGTAAAACAGGAAAACTGTTTGCCTGTGACCACGATGATGTTGTACCCGACATACTGGTGTTGGGTAAAGCACTGGGCGGAGGCATCCTTCCGCTGGCTGCTGTCTTAACGAGCGCTGAATTGGATATCGGACAAGACTATGCATTTGGTCACTACACACACGAAAAAAATCCGGTTAGCGCAGCAGCTGGACTCACCACAATCCAAATTATTGAAGATGAAAATTTGGTTGACAACGCGGCTCGATTGGGCACGCTCGCTTTAAACCGACTGCATGAAATGCAAAAACGCTATAACGTGATTGGCGATATTCGTGGCCGAGGGTTCTTGTTCGGGGTTGAACTGGTTGAGGAAAGAGAATTAAAAAAACCGGCTAATGATTTAGCCGAGGCCGTTTTCTATCGTTGCCTGGACAAAGGATTATCGTTCAAAGTGTCCATGGGAAATACGTTGACGTTCACGCCACCCTTGATTTTAACTGAGGAACAATTGGTGTTCGCACTCAACGTTGTTGAGGAATCGATAGTTGAGGAATGTATACTCGCCGGGTTTGATGTTTAATTGGCACCATCAGCGTGCCAACGCTCCTAAATGTAGCCCACTGCCGTGTTTGCTTAATATCACGAAATCACAAGCCCATTTCCAGGTCAAAAGATGAGTCTGGGCAGTACTTTAGATCAGTTTCTTAATGCGGGTAGTTATGCTGGACAATCCTAATTGAACATCGATGAATTCATTTCCTTGTAGTGTTTGCCCTGTACATATACAGTGGTGCTCAGGCGACAGCGGAAATTTGCGTAAGACCTAATATGCTGAGCATCAAAGCAGTTTAGTTCACTTTCACTAGTGGGCCCGATCTGCAGAACCATTTGATAACAAAGATAGAGGGAAATTTTAATGAACAAGATATTACTTTTCGCCGGATTATGCGTGGCGTCCACCTCAGCACTGGCCAACTGCCCTGCGGTAACGGTTGCCGATGCAAAAGGTGTGGGAGCCGGGGCGTATCCACAACAGTACGAATTATCTGAATTTCAATCACTGGCAAGCTGTGAATTATCTTTCACCGAAAACCCTGACATTGCCGCGCTAAACGGTAAGATTAGAGGCAATCCGGATCTGCCCCCACTTGCGATGCGTCTACCTGAAGAGCCACTGGTGGTTGCACCTTATGACGAAATTGGGACACACGGCGGCACCTTGCGCGCATTATCTAACGCAACTGAAGCGGGTACCTCTGATTTTTTATCAACTCGTCACGTCAATTTAGTTCGATATTCGGATGACCTGGAAACCATCGTACCCAATGTAGCAAAAGCCTGGGAATGGAACGATGATTTCACTCAACTCACATTCATGCTACGTAAAGGCCACAAGTGGTCTGACGGAGCGCCTTTTACTGCAGAAGACGTGAAGTTCTGGTACGACCACCTCGCTTTAGATTCAAACGTTATTGAAAAAGCCAAAGATTATGTACTCATTGGCGGCGAGCGAATGACAGTTGATGTTGTTGACCCGCAAACCGTGCGATTCAATTTACCGGCACCAAAGCCAGGTTTGCTGGCGCACTTTGCAACATCGTTTGCACAAGGCTTTCAGCCGAAACATTTCTTAGGGCAATTTCATCCGGAAGTAAATCCGGAAGCTGATGCATTGGCACAAGCCGCGGGTTTCGATAACGGCTATGCTCTTATCAAAGCATATTGGGGAAATTCAGATTGGACCGATACACCGTCGCCACTGTTAAATTCACCTGACAAAGTCGCCGACTTACCTGCCGATGTTTACCCTACTTTGGAAAGCCACATCACAGTTGCTGAAACCACAGAAGGTCGCCGTTACGTTGCCAACCCTTACTTCTTCATGGTTGATACAGCAGGTAACCAACTGCCTTACATTAGCGAACAGGACGAGCAATACATCAATGATGCCCAGGTTCGTTTATTGAAATTGGTCAATGGTGAAGTTGAGTATAAAACGCAGTCATTGCAGCTTTCTGATGTACCGTTACTGCTGGAAAATCAGGAAAAAGGTGACTATACAATCGATATTCGGCCAAAAATTGCGATGCATGCGTTCTCGTTTAACGTGACATCTGAAGACCCTGAAAAACGTAAAGTGTTTGGTGATTTACGTTTTCGCACCGCCATGTCTATCGCAATTAATCGTGACGATCTAAACGAAGTGGCCTATTTTGGCCAGGGTATTCCACAGCAATACATCGGTTTCTCCCCAGCACCAGGCTTTGTTGATGAGAAGTGGCAGTCCCACGCAACAGAGTACGACCTGGACAAGGCAAAATCTCTGCTGGATGAAGTCGGTTTGAAAGACACTGATGGCGATGGTTTTCGTGAGCTGCCAAACGGCGAGAGTCTGATTCTTAACATGCAATTTGCAACTCAAGGCATCGCCGGTCAGGTAGTTGAACTCGTTGGTCAGTATTGGTCTGAAGCCGGTATTCAAACCACGGTCAAAGAGATCACTCCAGATGAATATCGTTCTGCGCAGTCCTCCAATGCCCTCGATGTTGGTATGTGGGAGAAAGGACAGCCATTGGGAATCGTACTTGGAAACAATGAGCTTTGGGTTGCACCGTTTGAGAACTACTTCGCGCACCGTGTTGGCATGCTTTGGGGTGAGTGGGTTGAATCAGATGGCGCTAGCGGTGTAGAACCACCCGATTATGTAAAGCAGCTTAAAGCCGACATTGATGCGTTCCAGTCAACACCTGTAGGGTCTGCCGAGTCTGACGAGATTGGTGCCCGCCTTGTAGAAAACATGGTTGAGAATCTATTGTTTATCGGTACTGCGATGACACCAGATCCTATCTATCATCGCAACGCGCTTAAAAACGTCGTGGAATTCAAAACAGCCTCATACGAGTACTACCGAACGTTTCCGTACAGAGCACATCAATGGTCCCTAAGCGAATAATATAGAGTAGCTTTCGAAAAAGCGTAGGCTCACAAAGGGCGGGTATATCACCTGCCCTTTGTGGCCCCTTGCTTGATCTCATTTTTCTATCATGCTCAGATTTCTCCAATTCACTTTAACCAGAGCAATCCTGTCCCTGTTCACCTTGCTGACGGTCTCCTTGATCGTATTCAGTTTGATGGAGCTGGTGCCGGGGAATTGTGCCGAACGTTATCTTGCGTTTAAAAATACGCAAGGCGCACAAATTACAATAGATGATATTGAGGCAGAAGAACGACGCCTCGGCCTTGACAAACCTTTTCTACAGCGCTGGGGTGGCTGGATCTCCAACGTATTCTTGCGCGGCGAATTCGGCGATAGCTGTATTTTACGTCTGGATATTAATCAACTATTAAGTGATAAATTCTGGATAAGCCTGGGTATCAGTCTGGCAGCATTACTCGTGGCATACGCGATCGCAGTGCCTGTGGGTATTTATTCTGCTACCACACGCAGCGCCTTTGCCAACAATTCATTGCGCTTCGTCAGTTACCTGGGCTTGGCTTTACCTAACTTTTTACTCGCGCTCATCATCATGTTGATTTCGACGGTCCTGTTCGGTGATTCGCTAACGGGGTTATTTTCATCAGAGTACCGCGATGCGCCCTGGTCTTTGGACAAGTTTCTCGACTTTCTATCACGAGCCTGGTTGCCGATTTTTATTCTGGGCTGGTCGGCTACTGCGTTTGCGCTGCAAACCGTGCGCGCGTTAATGCTGGATGAAATTGGCAAGTTATACGTGACAGCAGCTTCAGCCCGAGGTATCTCGGGTTCAAAACTGTTATGGCGTTACCCTGCACGGCATGCAATGGGTCCTGTGATTAACTCATTGGGTTTCGACCTGAATCGGATTTTCAATGAACTGCCTGTGGTCGCTTTGATTCTCACATTGACAGAAGCAGGTGCTTTGTTAATAGAGTCACTGGCGCGATCCAATGATCAGCAACTCGCTGGTGCCATTATATTTCTGCTAACCGCCAGTATCGTATTCGTTAACTTTGTTACTGATATTGTGCTGGCCTTGATGGACCCGCGAATTCGTAAAGGATTAATCGGCACATGAGTCTGTTTAGTCGAAAAGACGCATCTGCGAAATCGCAGAAGCTAAAAGAAGCGTATTTCACCGCATCTCAAGGCCAGCTGATTCGATCTCGGTTTAGACGCAACAAAGCATCCATGACAGCAGCTGTTGTGCTGATCACCATGATCCTCATGGGCTTTTTTGCAGAGTTCCTATCACCCTATTCGCCTGATATTGCCGGCCGTGATAAAGCCTATGAAAACGGTCCACCACAAATTCCGAAATTCTGGGATGAAAACGGATTCTCAGCCCGGCCATTTTTATACACCTTAGAACGAGAACGTTCGATTCAAACTAATTTCCGCTGGGTTATCACTGAAAACAGGGAAAAACGCCGGTATGTGCAAATGTTTGTGCGTGGCTGGGAGTACAGCTATATCGATATCGACTGGAATCTACCAGGTGAGTTGTTCGACATAAAATGGAAAGCGCTGACGACAGATCTGCATTTGTTTGGTATGGATGACGGTGGTTTGCATTTATTCGGCACAGATGCCTCTGGAAAAGACATTTACTCACGCACGCTGCACGCGATTAACACCTCCCTGGCGGTTGGCACACTGGGCGTGCTTATCTCTTTTGTGCTTGCCTTGATTATAGGAGGGATAGCCGGCTATTTCGGCGGTTGGATCGATTCTGTATTGCAAATGATCACCGATGCAATACGTACCGTGCCACCAATCCCCTTATTCATGGCATTAGCCGCATTTATGCCCGATTCCTGGAGTTCAGAAACCCGGTTCTTTTTTATTGCCAGTATTCTTGGGCTAATTGGTTGGCCTACACTGGCAAGACGCATCCGCACGCACTTGCTAACAGAACGTAGTCAGGAGTATGTGCTCGCTGCGCAGTTATGCGGAGCGTCTTCTGGGCACATTATTCGCCGACATCTGCTGCCAAGCTTTACCAGCTATATCATTGTTGATCTGATGATCACCTTTCCGTATGTGGTGCGCTCTGAGACGGCGTTGAGCTTTATCGGCTTGGGGCTAACAGATCCTGTAAATTCCCTTGGGTCGCTGATGCAGAACGTCTCCAAGGCTGACGTGCTGCTCAACTACCAATGGTATTTTATTCCGGTATTGTTTTTTATCGGGTTCGTGTTGGCATTTGTGTTTGTGGGCGATGGCTTACGAGACGCCGCCGATCCGTATTCCAATAGTAAAAAATAGTTCGTAAAAATGAGTTTACTCAAAGTCGACAACTTGACTCTTCAGTTCAAGACGGACGAAGGCTTGATCACAGCCGTAGATAATGTCTCATTCGAGGTGAATGCTGGCGAAGTTTTGGGCTTGGTTGGTGAATCGGGTTCGGGTAAGTCGGTGACTGCAAAGTCCCTGATGAAACTAAACCCGGAGAACGCGGTGTATGACTTGCAAAGCTCCATCAAACTGAATCTGGACAGTCGCGAAATCGATGTTTTAACACTTAAGTCGGGGCAGGATCTGAAATTGATTCGCGGTGGCGCCGTGTCCATGATTTTTCAGGAACCCATGGCAAGCTTTGCACCCGCTATCACAATTGGCGATCAGATGGTAGAACAGCTGATACTGCATAAAAAAATAAGTAAAACCGAAGCTGCTGAAATTTCCGTTGAGATGCTCGACAGGGTTGGAATATCCGATGCATCCAAACGTTTCAGACAATACGCGTTTGAATTGTCTGGTGGTATGCGTCAGCGAGCGATGATCGCCATGGCCTTGTCAACCCGCCCAAGCTTACTAATTGCCGATGAGCCTACCACAGCACTGGATGTGACCATCCAGGCACAGGTTATCGATCTAATGAAAGATTTGATTTCCGAATTCGGCATGGGAATTATTTTCATTACACACGATCTCGGCGTCATTGCGCAAACCGCTGATCGTGTCGCGGTGATGTATCTAGGTAAAATTGTGGAACAAGGCTCCGTACGCGATGTTATTAAAAATCCAGCACATCCGTACACACAAGGCTTACTCAATGCTTTGCCAAAGCTTGATGATCTTGATACACCGTTAACCCCAATACCGGGTGATATACCCAGTCCACTTGAACGCCCCTCCGGATGCGTTTTTCATACTCGCTGCCCAATGGCAGAAGAGCGATGCAGGCAATCGGTTCCAGCTTACGAGCAGCATAGCGTCAGTCACAAAGCAGCTTGCTTTGTAACTGCCGACCAACGGGTTCCGCAATGAGCGAACACAGCCTCATTAAAGCGGACAAACTATCAGTCCACTTCCCCATTGGTGGAGGTGTACTACGTCGACCAAAAATGTTGCGCGCAGTGGATGAAGTGACGCTGTCCATACCAAAGGGCTCGTTTTTTGGATTAGTTGGCGAAAGTGGCTCCGGTAAAACCACATTTGGCAGAGCCCTGTTACGGGCAACCCCGATTACCAGTGGCAGTGTGCACTACAGCGACGGAGAGGTTGACTACGACTTGGTCAATTTGCCGAAGACTGAATTAACAGAGTACCGAAAACGCGCACAACTGATTTTTCAGGACCCCTACGCTGCCCTCAGTCCACGCATGACGGTGCGAGACATCATCGCAGAACCGATAGAAGTCATGGAAATGACCAAGACGCGTGAAGAAACTGATGAACGCGTTAGACGTATTGCTGAGAAGTGCCGACTTAATTTAGAGCATTTACGCCGTTTTCCACATGCGTTCTCTGGTGGACAAAGACAACGTATATCGATTGCCCGCGCACTGGTTTCTGACCCCCGATTTGTGGTTGCAGATGAAAGTGTTGCAGCACTGGATGTATCCATTCAGGCTGACATATTAAATTTATTAAAGTCGCTACAGCAAGAACTGCAGCTCACCTATTTGTTTATCAGTCACGACTTATCCGTTGTTGCGCATATCTGTGACCACGTCGCAGTTATGTATTTGGGTCGATTGGTGGAAACAGCACCCACCCGCGAATTGTTCACGGCACCTAGGCACCCGTACACGAAAGCATTGTTATCCGCAATTCCTTCTCTCGATCCTGATCAACGCGGCAACGCACAAAAGCTCGAAGGTGAAATACCGTCCCCGACGAACCCACCATCAGGTTGTAAATTTCATACACGTTGCCCGCACGCCATCGACATTTGTAAAGAATCAGAGCCCTCTCTTGATCATCTTGGTGTTGAGCACGATGTTGCATGTCATCGATGGCAAGAGTTGATTCATATTGAGTAACGACCAGCGATCGAGCTTTGCTTCACTTTTTCGTGAATAGGATTCTTTCTAAATGAGTAATAAGGTCCTTTTAATTGTCATCGATCAGTTTCGCGCGGATTGTCTTAAAGGACCATTGGCAGATATTGCACCGTTGCCAAATTTACAATCACTCAAGGCCGAAGCAACAACGTTTTTGCAACACTACACTGTTACTACACCTTGTGGTCCTTCACGTGCAAGCCTGCTCACTGGCCTGTACGCAATGAATCACCGCTCTGTACGTAATGGTACACCACTAGGTAAGCAGCATCTAACTATCGGCCATCATATGCGTCACCACGGATACGAGCCTTTACTGTTTGGGTATACCGATACCAGTGTTGATCCAACGGGTGTGCACCCAAACGACCCTGATTTAAAAAACTATGAGGGACTAGCACCCGGTTTTTCGGAAATTGTGCGTCTACGTTTTGAGAAACCCAATTCTTGGCTCGGCTATCTGAAATCAAAAGGCTATGAGCTGCCTGAAAACTATTGGGATTTGTATCAAGCCGCGTTAGACAAAACAACAGCAAGTATCCAATATCCTGATGGCTCGCCGATTAGATCACCAGCACGTTATAGCGCAGAGGATAGTGACACGGCCTATCTCACCAATCGTACTCTTGAAGAGTTATCCGCACTGGAATCTTCCGATTGGTTTGCGATGTTAACGTATCTTCGACCTCACCCGCCATTGGTCGCACCGAAACCATTTAACACCTACTTCACACCGGAAACCATGCCGGCTGCGGTACGGGGCAACACACTTGAGTCATTACGAGAATCACACCCATTTTTCAATACGTATTTCAGCGATCCGTCAAATCACGCTCCTTTTATGGGATGTGATGATGAACTTGCAACACTCACCGACTACCAAGTGTCGGAGCTAAGAGCTGTTTATTTGGGTCTAGCCCAGGAAGTAGACCAGCATATTGGCCGCGTCATTGATTTTCTTAAAACCACTAAGCAGTATGACAATACTCTTATCCTTATAACAGCAGATCATGGAGAAATGCTGGGCGATCAATGGATGTGGGGGAAAAATGCACCCTACGATGCTGCACTGCATATTCCGCTAATTATTCGTGATCCGAGAAACAGCGAAAGTTTTGGTAAAGAAGTATCTTCATTTACTGAATCAATAGATATTGCACCAACGCTTTTAGACTGGGTCGGGAACAGTCAAAAAATGAATACTGATACAAACTTTGATGGATACTCACTGCTTCCTCTGCTGGAGGGCCGTGCACCCGCAAACTGGCGCGACCATGTGTTTGCTGAAGCCGAATTAGGACAACCCGATAAACAAACCCATTATCAGTCAACACTGAATTTAACCTCCGCTCAGGCCAACTATGCCGTGCTGCGATCGAACAATGCCAAATATGTACACTTCAACGGTGGATTACCACCGATGTTTTTTAATCTACACGATGACCCCAATGAGCTTCAAAACATAGCAGGCGACCCTAAGAATCGTGATGACTTGCAGTATTACGCATCCAGAATGCTGGATCACCGAATGACAAACGCCTATCACGCGCTTAGCAACAGCAAACTAACAGAACAGGGGTTATTTCACGGAAATTGATTTACCGTGTAGCAACCGCACAAATGTAATTCTAGAAATTTGCACTTGTACCTACGAATTCCTAATTGCCGAACGCTATCCAGTCCAAAACACGCGTTTTTTAAATGCAGCTTTTATTCGGTCAATCCACTCAAGCTTCTCTTCTTGACTAATTAGCCCGATAGCCACACCTTGATCAACGTAGGGCTCGACGCTATTCGTTAGGGTCTGTATTAAGTTCTCTGGCAGAACGTCCAATACCTGACAAGTGTCGGCAAGATTCAACCCATCTCTTTCCATGTATATATGCATCTGCTCGTGACTAATGCCAAGAAAAATCTCTAGCACCGATTGGATGGGAGAATGGCCTCTATGTAAATCGAGCCCCTCGACTCCGCCTGCTGTAGTGACCAGGTCTTCAAGATCACTGAGCCTGTCAACCGACCCTTTAAACGGAACGCCATACCCTTTACCGCTGGCCGTTATATTGACAAGAATTTCACCCGGTTTATTGCTCAAAATACGGTTCTCCACAGCAAATTGTCTGGCTGGCAATACGATAGCTCTACGGTAACACCGATTGATTCTAGAGGACATAAAGTAGGCCACTGCGGGATTTGAGCGCATTCACATCGATTCATTGCGTCGTTCTAACCCAGCAAGTGGAATTCTATTGAACAACGCTTACAGACAGGTTACGCTAAGACACAACCGTTCATTCACGCTACAAAAAAAGAGGCACATTATGGAAAACGCCCGCAATACCATCGCCGGTGTAGTTACAGCAGCAGCTTTAACCGCGCTCTCCTCAGTCTCACACGCTGAAACATTTAAGTGGGCCGGCACCACAGACCCACAAACAATGGACCCTCACGCGACTAACTCAGCACCTGTACTGGGGTTTCTAAACAACGTCTACGAAGGGCTGGTACGTCGTAACAAAGAAATGAAAATTGAACCCTCATTGGCTGAAAGCTGGGAACAGCTTGGCGCGGATGGCTGGCGGTTTAAGCTACGAAGTGGGGTCACTTTCCACGATGGGTCCGAATTAACAGCTGACGATGTACTGTTCTCTTATGAGAGAGCATCATCTGAAGAGTCTGATGTACGATCATGGTTTGCTCCGGTAGAGAGTGTTGCTGTGGTTGATGATCTCACTATAGATTTTCTAACTAAAGCACCCAACCCACTGTTCCCAGATTCCATCGCAAACTTCATGATAATGGATCGCGGCTGGACAACCGACAACGACGCCGCAAGACCTTCTAAAGAAGCTGAAAATCATGCCACTCGAAACACAAACGGGACTGGCGCTTTTACAGTCACCTCTCGTGACCCGGGTGTTAAAACCACACTAAAGCCATTCTCTGGCTGGTGGGACACCACAGAAAGCAATATCAGTGAAGCGATATTTACGCCCATTGGCGAGAGTGCAACAGGCATGGCCGCACTATTGTCCGGTGAGATTGATTTCATCTCCCCTATTCCATTGCAAGACGTGCCTCGTATGAAGGAACGCTCAGGCTTTACGGTGCATGAAGGCGTTGAAGCTCGCGTCTTAATGTTCGGGTTTGCACATCAGGCAGAGGAACTAAAATTTTCCGACGATGTCACCGGTAAAAATCCATTCCAGGACGTACGTGTAAGACAAGCCGCTTATCAAGCCGTAAACGTAGATGCACTTATAGATAAAGTCATGCGTGGCAATGCGCAGCCTGCATCACAATTAGTATCAGGCGCTATGAAGGGGTATTCTGAAGCAAATGCTGCCAGGCTGGCATACGACCCTGATGCAGCTAGACAGCTTATGAAAGATGCTGGCTATGAAAACGGGTTTAGCTTTGGACTTCAGTGTCCAAACGATCGTTACATCAACGATGAGGCCATTTGCAAAGCAGCAGCATCGATGTTTGCAAAAGTGGGGTTAAACGCAGAACTAACCTCCATGCCAGTTAGAAATTATTGGCCTGAGCTGCGCGAAGATAAATTTGATATGTATTTGCTCGGCTGGTCTCCAGGCACTTTTGATGCAGAGCACCCAATTCGATTTCTTGCGTCTACTCCAAACAAAGAAAAGAAATTGGGCAGTTGGAATTTTGGGGATTACTCCAACAGCCGGATAGATGAACTGTTACCGATGATTCAAACAGAGCTTGATGATGGTAAACGTCAGGCCATGATTGATGAAACCACCGCGTTAATGCAACAGGAGGTGGCTTATATACCCATGTATGTTCAACCGTTAATTTGGGCATCTAAAGATAATATCGAGCTTACGCAACGTACGGATAATTTCTTTATTCTTCGATGGGTGAGCATTAAGTAGATTATTGTCTTTACTGGCTGGTCGGTTTTTATCCGGCCAGCCTTCGCACAAATTTTCCAGTAGAGTCTGGCAAACCACCTGTGAACAACATTTAGCCAAAAACAATGTTGAGCTTTGTTCTGCGTCGATTGCTACAGTCATTGTTCGTCATGCTGGCGGTCAGTCTAATCGCGTTTTCGCTGTTCCGTTTTATAGGTGACCCTGTTGCCCAAATGGTTGGGCAGGAAACTTCTCTACAAGATCAGGAAAATATACGCGAACGGCTAGGTCTAAACGATCCAATCATCACCCAATACACGCGTTTTGTGGGCAATCTTGCCAGCGGAAACTTCGGCTACTCCTACAGAACTCGCCAGCCCGTTGCACAGATGATACTCAGCCGCCTTCCCGCTACATTAGAGCTGGGAGCTATTTCGCTTATCATATCGCTGCTTGTTGGCATTCCTGCTGGCATTTACACGGCACTAAGGCGCGGCGTACTTTCAAACGCCTTACTGATAACGACCTTGGTCGGTATCTCAATCCCTACTTTTGTTATTGGCATTTTTTTAATTTATTTATTCGGTGTCTCGCTTGGCTGGTTGCCGACATTTGGCCGTGGAGAGACCGTTCATATTGGGTGGTGGCAAACTAACTTTTTAACCGTGTCAGGTTTGAAAGCGCTTATCTTGCCTGGACTCACACTTGGGGTATATCAACTTACACTCACCATGCGGCTCGTGCGGGCCGAAATGCAAGATGTACTGAAAACTGACTACATCAAGTTTGCAACCGCCAGAGGCATTAACTACAGATCGTTATATCTCAATCATGCATTTCGAAACACACTGGTACCGGTGGTGACCATTATCGGTTTACAGCTCGGCGGCATCATCGCTTTTTCCATTGTCACCGAATCTGTGTTTCAGTGGCCGGGAATGGGGCTTCTCTTTCTCGACTCTATTCGATATGTCGATATTCCTGTTATGTCAGTGTACCTTGTCCTAATCGCTCTAATGTTCGTCACGATCAACTTAATAGTGGACTTGCTGTACGTTGCTATCGACCCTCGCGTGCGTCAGGAGGCTAGCCATGCTTAAATCCTGGCAGCGCTGGTCGCGAGAGAATGAGCTTGTCTATCTATTTCTACACAGTCCAATCGCTATCATAGCGGCTGTCATTTCAATACTGTGTATCGGGGGCGCGCTGTTAAGCCCGTGGTTTGCGCCAACAAACCCTTATGACATCGCCACATTGGACATAATGGACTCGTTAATCCCACCTGCCTGGAGCGAAACAGGTGAATCCCGCTTTCTTATTGGCACGGATGATCAAGGTCGAGACTTACTATCGGCAATTTTATATGGCACAAGGCTCTCTCTAATCGTGGGTTTACTTGCTATTACATTTGCCAGCATTTTAGGTGTCTCCGTTGGTTTAATGGCGGGCTATTTTGGTGGACGTTTCGATACCATCATGATGCGCATTGCAGATGTGCAGCTCAGCCTTCCTGCCATTCTTACTGCACTGTTAATTGACGGCGTTGCCAGGGGTATTTTACCCAGAGACCAACACGATAGCTTAATGGTTGCCGTTCTTACGGTGGCAATTGGCTTATCACTTTGGGTTAATTTTGCACGAACCGTTCGTGCCAGCACCTTTGTTGAACGAAACAAAGAATATGTACAAGCGTCTGAAATAATGGGCATGAATCCGTTTCGAATTATGTTCACCCACATTCTTCCGAATATTCTGGGCCCCATACTTGTCATACTTACCGTAGATCTAGCAGTCGCGGTTTTACTTGAAGCCACCTTGTCGTTTCTCGGGGTGGGTGTTCCTGCTAATCAGCCTTCATTAGGCACGTTGATTCGTATTGGTACGGAGTACATGTTCTCTGGCGAATGGTGGATCGTTATATTCCCTAGCGGCATGCTAATAACCATGATCATCGCCATCAATATATTAGGTGACTTCTTGCGTGACGCCTTTAACCCGAGAATGCGTTGAGCAAATTACTCTCAATACAAAACTTGAGTGTTAAATTTCCAACTCGATTTGGCGAATTCCTTGCGCTTGATAACGTTAACCTCGACGTTAAGGCAGGGCAAATACACGGTTTGGTGGGTGAATCCGGTGCCGGCAAATCAACTGTCGGGTCCGCCATTATGGGGCTATTACAAGCCCCTGGATACATCGCATCTGGGGAAATTAATTTCGATGGACAGAATATCGTTGACTTGGACAACGATGCATACCATCAACTTCGCGGTGATCGAATCAGTATGATTTTTCAAGACCCGCAAACCAGTTTAAACCCGTTACTGACTATCGCAACTCAACTAATAGAAACCATACGCCAACATCGTGAGCTAAGTGTTTCAGATGCGCGTGACCATGCGATTAAGCTACTCAAAGAAACAGGCCTAAGCGATGTTGAGCATCGAATTGATGAGTATCCACATCAGTTTTCAGGTGGCATGCGTCAACGAGTGGTGATTGCATTAGCGCTGTGTACTAACCCAGAACTTATCATTGCCGACGAACCCACAACTGCATTGGATGTGTCTGTACAAAAACAAATACTCAAACTGATAAGAGAGCTGTGCACCTCCCGAGAAATCGGCATGATACTCATTACACACGACATTGGTGTAATTAATGAAATCACTGACAAGGTAACCGTACTGCGATCGGGGCGAGTCATGGAAACAGGTGCAACAGGCGATGTGTTAGGCCAGCCTCAACATGACTATACTAAAGCGCTGATGGCTGCCGTACCGAGAATCGATAAAAAACTGGATCGATTTCAAAACATTATCAATGAAGACACGCAGTCGGCAGAAGATAAGCAATGGTTTGTAGAAGGAGCAGACGCTGAATTGGCTACACAATGGTTGCTATCTGAAAAACAATGCGAATTACCAGTTAAGCCAACCAAGAGCGACAACACGACTAAGGCGACTCCCATTCTGTCCATAAACAAACTCGGCGTTACCTTCGGTAGCGGCCGATCCAATTGGTTTGGAAACTGGCTTAACAAAGAAAAAGGGTTTAAAGCTCTCACTGATATCAACCTTGACCTGCATGAGGGCGAGGTACTTGGTGTGGTTGGCGAAAGTGGCAGTGGTAAGTCAACGCTTGCCAAAGCCATTGTAGGTTTGATCAACCCGTCATCTGGCAAAATGGAATTTAGAGGTGCGGAATTACCGCCGGGGAATTTAAGAGATCGCAATCATAAGTCTCGACGCGAAATACAAATGGTCTTTCAGGATCCGTATTCATCGCTCAACAATCGAAAAACTGTTGAAGACATCATTGCGGAACCTATACGTTTTTATAACTTAAGCCAGAATGATACAGAGACCAAAAAGTTAGTAGCATCGGTTCTTGACCTAGTTGAAATGCCGCAACGAGCCATGCTCAAATATCCTCATCAATTCTCCGGTGGGCAACGTCAACGTGTAGCCGTGGCTCGTGCATTAGTTGCAAAACCAGAATTTTTGATATGCGACGAACCAACGTCTGCTCTGGATGTGTCCATACAGGCACAAATATTAAACCTATTGAAAGACCTTCAACAAACGTTTGGCTTGTCCATTTTGTTTATCAGCCACAACCTTGCCGTTATAAGACAAATGAGTGATAGAGTGGTTGTTTTGAAACAAGGCCAACTGCTTGAAACAGCTGAAACAGAACAGTTTTTTAATAGGC
This sequence comes from uncultured Granulosicoccaceae bacterium, assembly GCA_964435305.1. Lineage (GTDB taxonomy): Bacteria > Pseudomonadota > Gammaproteobacteria > Granulosicoccales > Granulosicoccaceae > Granulosicoccus. Next base: position 4,518 of record CAYSZH010000047.1, on the reverse strand, counting down.
CCGCGGATGAATATAGTAGGCAGCTGTTGACAGAAACTCCCTCTTTGACGTTTTAATGCACCCTAGTTTTACTACACCTTAAGCAGGTGTTGACTAAAGGCCGAACGCCGATATTACAGAAGGCCTTTTTTTAAGCTTTTGAGACCACTTAAGTAGTGATGGATATCTTCTTTTCCACTCAACATTATAAATTTTCAGATAGCTTTTTTCTGATGCAATCCATGGTAAAGATGCAATGTCTGCCACGGTAAAAGAATCACCAGCAATAAAGGGAGATAAAGCGAGCCTTTTCTCCAATACTTCCAGACACCTGAATACACTTTTTTCAAAATGTTTAATTGCCACTGTATTGGCCGCATCAGGTGTGGCCGTAGCCTCGACATTGAATCGACCAAACTGACCGGCCAGCGGGCCCAACTGCCCTACTTGCCAAAATGTCCAGGAACTGACTAAGGCTTTTTCAGCTTCTGTCGTTCCATTTAATGCTGGGAAAATACTGGCTAGATAAAGCAGAATAGCCCCTGATTCGAAGTGAGTTACCGTGGTGTCGGATAAAGAAACCAATGCAGGTATCTTCCCATCTGGCGATATTTTACGAAACGCTGCAGCGTTTTGCTCTCCTTTGGAAATATCTATTGGATGATAACGGTATTCAGCTGCAGCCTCCTCCAAGGCAATGATGATTTTTTGCCCGTTCGGTGTATTCCAGCCATAAAGATCAAAAATTCTATTATTCATGAAGCTACTATTGAGTAATTACAGAACCTATCTACATTGTGCTGTACAAATTAATTAAAAGACCCCTTGTCGACAACCTATGTACCCGTTCTAGTTATTAATAATAAGATGTTCAGGACCGTATGGAAACCCTGTGATATTAATGTTTCCATCTTCTGTGATAACAAGAATATCGTGTTCGCGGTAGCCACCTGCGCCACGGCGGCCTTCTGGAATAGTCAGCATGGGTTCCATCGATATGACCATGCCAGGCTCAAGAACAGTGTCGCAATCTTCGCGTAACTCCAATTCTGCTTCTCGACCATAGTAGTGACATAGCACGCCAAATGAATGTCCATATCCGAATGAGCGGTATTGCAGTAGTTGTCTTTCCTCGTACATCGAATTGAGTTCTTTAGCGATATCGCTGCATTTATTACCAGGAACGAGCAGTGCTTTGCCGCGCTCATGTACAGCACAGTTAAGATTCCATATTTTAATATTCTCATCGTGTGCTGTGTTAGAAAATAGAGTTCGTTCCAGTGCGACGTAATATCCTGCCACCATCGGAAAACAGTTCAGACTCAGTATGTCGCCCGATTCAATTTTCTTAGTGGTGACTGGGTTGTGAGCACCGTCTGTGTTTACACCAGACTGAAACCATGTCCAGGTATCCATAAGCTCCGCATGTGGCCAACGTTTTGCTATTTCACGGATCATGGTTTGAGTGGAATGCATCGCGACCTCGTGCTCAGCTACACCAACCCCTATTGCATCGACACAAGCGGCTCCACCTAAGTCGGCAATACGCGCCATCTCCGTTATATGGGCTATTTCTTCATCCGACTTGATCATACGCACCCGCATTGCAGGCGTGGAGATATCCACAAACTGCATATTCGGGAAATATCCTTTGAGAGCTTCTAACATCTCAAGGTTCACATGATCAAATTCGATTCCAAGCACTTTTACATTGTCTGTCAAACCTTCAATCGCATGGAAGTAGTTGTCTTTTTGCCAATCGGTGTAGGTTACGTTGAATCCAAACGTCCTTCGCCAGGGCTGGCCTCCATCTATCCCTGCACTGATACTGGTGGCCTTATCATGATCAAGCAACAAACCATAATGTCGACCAAATTGGCAATATAAAAAATCAGATAAATAGCAAATGTTGTGGTACGAAGTGAACAATGCTGCATCAACCGCATTGCTTGCCATGTAGGTTCGAACAGCGTCCTGCCTTCTTTGCATCTCGGCGTCACTAAAAGTGGACTGTACTCTGTCGCCATTACACTGATAGCTAACCAATCGTTGACGTTGAGTATTTCGTGTAGACATTACAATTCTCCAGACCAACATAGGCAGCCCTAAAGCAATCTTTCAGGCTCGCGTTGGTATTTATGCCGGGGCTTGGAAAATGTGAAGACACCCGGGAAATATCCGGGCGTGCAGGACTAAAATAAGCATCGTGCTTCACAGTGAACACTGGAGCAGTCAAGGTGGCGACGCCATCACCACACACTTGGTATTTAAGTTACAGTTTTATTAATGTAGTGGCAACATAAATATTATAAAAAAGCGTTACTGCCTTTGTTATACACGTCGGCCTGCGTTCGGAAAGGTACTGGAGGCCTTGTAGTGTTTAAAACTTTGCAGGTGTTGGGCGTTGCATTCTGTCTGCCAATGTGAGCCTGGCACCACAGCCGAAGCACAGGGGTATGTTTCGCGGTAAGTCATCGTGCGCTCGTTCTCCTCAATAGCAATAGCGACAATACCTGCAACCTCACCGTTCTGAGCTTCCACTAGCCTGATCGCCCCGTCCATTGTGCCGCCGGTTTCTACCCATTGATCGACCAGCAACACCCGAGTGCCCGCATCGAAAGCGGGTGTCCGCATCTCCATATTCTGAGTTCTACCGGAGTAATTATTAAATTCAACCTTGTCTGTTTCAACGCAAAGTTTTCCAGCCTTGCGAATCGGCAGAAAGCCAACCTTGTGCCGCGTGGCAAGTCCAGCGCCCAATACAAATCCCATTGCATCCAAGCCGGCGACCACATCGAATTCTACTCCAGCGATATCAGCCGACAAGTCGTCCAGCAGATCTTGAAAGGCAGCCGAGTTGATATAAATGGATGTTGGATCTAACCAGGCGAATTTTTCACCCTTGGTATTTGGAGACATGATTGACAGATACCAGCGATCATCGCGAGGCCCTTTTGCTGCAGTATTGTTGTCTTGTAAACTCACGGCTGGTTTACATCTCCTTAGTTATTGTCATTAATCGTTCAAGCAACTGCGGATCAATATTGTAAAAATCGCCTTCGACATTAATACCGGTCGCGACCATAAAGCAGTCGACCTGATTGTACAGACTGGCATTCGCTGGTGTAATCCCTGATGCCAAGGCAAGTACATGTTCACCAATGCTTTCACGGAAGGTTGAAATTTTTTCTACGCCAGCTTCCCTACCGGTTGCGATGCCTGAGGTACAAACTGCATCCATAAAGTGTGTGGCGAGCCTGGCTGAAACCCCGTAATCGGCTACGCTAACTTCACGTTGTTTTTTAAAACAAGTGCCTCCCAAATAGAGACCCGTCCAACCAGATTGTTCTCGTATTTTTTTAATTCTATTCGCTGCGACTTGAGATTCTAGTGTGGCGTGCTCATCGATACAGGCATCATCTGCCCAATAAGCGTCAATTCTACAATCTTCTCGTTCCAGCTCAGCCAAAACAGGGAATGCACGGTCTCCAGCCACCGCGAGAAAATTTAACCCAATCCACAGTGAGGGGTAACGCTTACGCGTTTCACGAACAATCGGTAAAAAGTCATCAACTGGGAAATCATGGTTTATGAGAAAAACGCCTGCAGCACCGGCCTCAATCGCGATATCAATGTTTCTGGCAGTTTGTGGCACATCGAGCACATGGATTACCGGTGTGACCACAGGGCCGGTACAGCCGAATAATTGATGAAATTCTGTTCTGTTCATGAGCTGCAATTTAACGCCCTATCAGATATAAATGAAATTTATTCTTTTTATATCTGCATAAATATGTATTATGGCCAAGGGCTAGCGTAATTTACCTGATGAGCAACCGCAATCTTCCGATCGATTTAATCCGTACGCTTATTACCATCTCTGAAGTCGGTGGATATACACGAGCCGCAGAATTGCTTGGGCGCACACAACCTGCAATCACGTTACAAATCAAGCGCCTTGAGGCAATTGTTAATGCTAAATTGGTGTCACAAGCTGGGCAAAAATCTGTCTTGACTGATGACGGCCAACTGCTGGCCGTTTATGCGCGAAAAATATTGCGTTTAAATGATGATGCTATCGCCAAATTTTCAACACAAACGCAAGGAGATGCCCTGCGTATCGGTTTGCCAACAGATTTTGCAACCGCGTCCCTTCAAGATGCGCTTATGCAGTTTGGCAAACGCGAGCCAGCTGTGGCGCTTAAAATTCATTGTAATCTGTCGGCACGATTGCTTGAAGGCCTACAAAATGATGAGCATGACATCATCATCGCCTTGTTCTCAGAAGAGGACAATCAATATCTATCCCATCATTGGTCTCAACAACCGATATGGGCCTGTGCTGAGCAACTCAAATTGAATGATCAAGAACCTGTTCCGATTATCGCGCATCATGAAGGCTGCGCCTATCGTGAACGTATGACCTCTGTACTCACTCGGAAACGCAGACAATGGAATATTGTTTTTTCCGCACCGGGTATTGCAGAGCTACAGAGCGCCGTGTTGGCCTCTTTTGGCGTTACAGCGTTAACACGCACC
>CAYSZH010000046.1:0-27649 GCA_964435305.1 uncultured Granulosicoccaceae bacterium | reverse complement strand
GGGTGACACTACAGTATCAGAATTTTCCATCCCCAGCATACTGGGGCAGTTTTTACTTGTCTTTCAGTTTTGCCCAAGCAGCATCCGCTTTCGCTTTATACTGTTCCCAGTTTCCATCATTCCATCGCTTTCGGCCTTTGGCCGCGTAGAAAAGATGTAGCTTGTCGCCATATATTTCCCAGTGTGTTCCATCGGTACGCAGTAAGCCATTACCCACGCTCAAGGAATTAGCGCAGAAGCCATTGTATGCGGGAGAGTATTTGTCTGGATCAGCTGCAAATAGGTCGGCACTTTTTTTCGACGCAAAACGCCACTTCGCGCCCTTATGTTTTACGACATAACTTTTCGCACCGGAAACGGCAGATGCTTGTGGCTCGCGAGCTAAAGAGTAATAGGCGACAGAATCTTTTCCACCTATGGCAACCCCTCCAATACGCGACTTACTGACCGCTTCAGCAGCTGCTGCATTAGAGGCAAAAAACAACGTAAGCAGGATGGTGAAAACCGCGTTTTTTATGAATTGCATTGTAAAAAATCCTATTTTGCTAACCTTTAGAGCCATAAATTAATTAAAAGTTCCTTCGTTCCGTAGCAACACGATTTTGCGTCAAGGAGCCGGGCTTACTCGAACCGCAGTATCATGAAAAACCGCCCCACCATTAGGTTTTCCAGGTTCTGCACTGACTAAAGCATTGATCCCGATGCCACCAGGAAAATCGGCATTCGGCCACAGACTTTCAACTACCACGGTGCCTTGCTGAACGCCGTCAAAAGCCGCTGCATGCAGGGTCACAACGCCCAAATCGTTTGCCAGTTCAACCAGTTCACCATCGTTTAATCTATATTGCGCCATGTCAGCCGGATGAATTAAAGCCTGCGGTCGCTTTTCCATTCGCCGTGATGAGGGCGTTTCAGTAAAGCTGGTATTCAAAAACTGCCTTGCCGGCGCTGCAACCAACCTAAGCGGATGCTTTGGTGTTGCCTTGTCGATAACATCCCAGTGATCGGGCAAGGCCGGCAAACCATCCGTATGAGGGCCTATAGCTGACCAGTCCGGTGCAAAATGAAATAGTTTGTCTGGAGTGTCAAAACCCTTGAGAAAATTACTGTCTGCCTGATCGCGTGCACAATCAAACCCTCCATCGTTTTCAAGCGCTTGACTGTCTGGCAAACCGGACAAAGATAATGTTTCATCAATGAGTTCTCTTTCGCTCATGCTGTTCACCGATGAGCTCAACCCCAAGCGCTCACACAGCTCCGAAACCACCCTATGGTTGCTGCGACATTCCCCTGGTGTTTCAATGAGCTTGGGCCCGAACTGCACATACGTATGTCCACCTGCGACATAGACATCATCGTGTTCAAGAAACTGTGTTGCAGGCAAAATCACATCCGCAAAAGCAGCCGTCTCTGTAAAAAACTGTTCGTGAACCACAGTGAATAAATTGGTGCGTGCCAAGCCTTGCAGTACTTTATTGGTATCAGGCGCAACCACTGCAGGGTTGGTATTTTGAACAAATAAGGCATGCACTTCAGGCCCATCTTGTAAGTCTGGTTTGTGTCCACATAAAATAGGGCCGATGCGCGATTGATCAAAGAGGCGTGTCTGTGCTTGTTGAGTACCACAGATAAGCGACTTGTCCACCGGATACAAATGTCCATTGCTGTACAAAGCACCGCCACCTGGCTCACGCCAAGCGCCTGTAATAGCAGGTAGGCAGCTTGCGGCATGCATATTAACAGCGCCGTTACGCGAACGGCTAAATCCATACCCCATACGAATAAAGCTTTTTTTATGCGCGCCATACAAGCGAGCAAAGTCAATGATTTCCTGCTCTGACAAGCCTGTAATGTTGGCAGCCCAAGCAGGTGTTCGAGCCTCAAAATGCGACTCTGTTGTAGCGCTAAAGTCGGTGTACTGGGCAAGGTATTCTCTGTCCGCATAGCGTTCTTTAAGCAGCACATGAATAACAGCACAAGCAAGCGCTGCATCCGTGCCAGGGCGCAGGCATAAATGCAGATCCGCCTTGTCAGCCGTTTTTGTTTTATACGGATCAATGACCACCAGCTTGGCATTGCGCTTACGCTTGGCTTGCGCGTAATGATTTATTACATTTACTTGAGTGCTAACTGGGTTGCCACCCCACACCACCAGTAAATCAGTGTGTTGTATTTGCCGGGAGTCGGAACCACGCTTAGCGCCGGTGCCGGCAATCCAACCGGCATCAGCCAGTGTTGTACAAAATGTCGAGTGCTGCCTGGATGTACCAAAACTCGATCTGAAACGATCCAGACCATCTCGTTGCACCAGCCCCATCGTGCCCGCATAGTGATATGGCCAGATGGCCTCTGCGCCATATTGCTCGGTAATAGCCTTGAATTTGCTCGCAACAAGCATCATGGCTTCATCCCAACTAGCCTGCCTGTAAGCATTCCTGTCGGAACCTTTTTCGCCAGCAAGGATTAAGGGATTTAAAATTCTCTCAGGGTGGTGCACCCGCTCGGCATAACGCGACACTTTGGCGCATATGACACCGGCAGTATAGCTATGCGATTTCAGCCCGTAAACACGCCCGATGGTTTTCTCATCAAGTACTTCAACGTCTAGCGCGCAAACACTGGGGCAGTCATGTGGGCATACTGATTTTCGGCGGGTAACCATGATTTCAAGGCCTTCATACCAGCTCAATTATTGCCGGCAAATGTGTGATCTGGCTGCGGTGCGTTCATCGCTACTTATACATTAATTGGCCGCGATTTTCATACAACCACAAAAAACACGACAATCCCAAGCACGATACAGCGGTTTTGGCATCGTTTCCCAAATACGGGCAGTGATCACATTAAGGCTGTTGCAGATGTTCACAACGCAGCGAGCTGTGACCAACGTAGCATCCTATGCCAACACAACGACATTGGGCCTTTCCCACTGACGCTAAGTGTGGACGCAGTGCACGCTTTTAAGGCACGATTTTGCTAAATTGACGCAAATTACAGGGAACGGTGTCAGTCACTGCCACACTAAAAGATATCATGACAAGATTTCGCTCCATATTATTCGCTCTGATTACCACAACGACACTGGCGGCATGCCAGGATAGTGGCGTGGCTGTGGGCGACTCGGAAAGCAGTAACCAGGCTGGTCTTGCAGGCTCGGGTGATACGACGAGCCCGATTGCAGGGTCAAATGCCGGTGTCAGTCCAACACCAACACAGAACCCGGGCACCAACGACAATAGCGCTACACCGCCTGTATCCCAACCTATTCCATTGGCCACCTTGGGAGCGCGTAACCTGGCAGCCGATGACATTGCTGCTTCACGCTTTCTTAACCAGGCCACATTTGGCGCCACACTCAGTTCAATTCAAGCGTTTAAAAATAGTGGGTCAAGAGCCAGTTGGATAGACGAACAGATGGCTCTGCCAGCATCGCTTACCCTACCCTACACACGTGCAAACAGTAATGGCAGCGACAACGCAGCTCGTCATCAGATCTGGTGGAACAATGCGCTCAACGGTGAAGATCAACTGCGGCAAAGAGTGACATTTGCGCTAAGCCAGATCTTCGTTGTCTCTGATCTCGATTTCGCTTTATCAAATGCACAGTATGGTGTGTCAGATTACTACGATATGTTGTCGCGTAATGCGTTTGGCAATTACCGAACCTTGCTTGAAGATGTGACTTTGCATCCGGTAATGGGCGTGTACCTGAGTATGGTGCGAAACGAAAAAGCCAATCCAGAACTCAAGGTTCGTCCAGATGAAAATTATGCGCGAGAAGTGCTGCAACTGTTTTCGATTGGCTTGTTTAACCTGAACAACCGGGGTGAAGTGATCAACCCAGACAACCCGACCCCCACCTACACGCAAAACACGATTGAAGAATTTGCGCGCGTGTTTACTGGCTGGGAATACCCCGCCTCACGCTACTGGGGTGATACCAACCTAACCAATGACGCGTTCATTGGTCGTATGACACCTAATAACAATTTTCATGACGACGGCAGCAAAACACTGCTCAACGGTACAACGGTGCCAGCAGGTCTCGGTGCTGAAGCCGACATGCAGGCAGCGCTTGACAATATCTTTGCGCATCAGAATGTTGGCCCCTTCATATCAAAGCAATTGATCCAACGTCTGGTCACCAGCAATCCAACTCCTGAATATGTTGAACGCGTGGTAAGCGTGTTTAACGACAATGGAGATGGCGTACGCGGCGACTTAGGTGCGGTCGTTAAAGCATTGTTAACCGATGTTGAAGCCGTTGATGGTTATGCTAGCGTACCTAACTTCGGTAAGTTACGTGAACCTAATGTACGCCTTGCACATTACTGGCGAGCCCTTGATGGCCAGCCCGGACCGCAGGCAGAAGGCGTTCATAACACCGCCGATTTCACACTGCAACGGCTTGATGAAATGGGCGGTCAGGCAGTCATGAAATCCAGGTCGGTTTTCAATTTTTATCTACCAGATTTTCAGCTCGCCCCAGGAGAAACCCTGCTTGCACCAGAAATGCAAAACATGTCTGAAGCGTTTTTGGCATCCACGCATAACAATTACCACCACCTTGTCTATCGCTTTCATAACAGAGCTGATTTAAGCGACGACAACCCTCGGGTTACCATCACAGATCTTGAAGGGCTGGCGAATTTATCTGCCACACCCGCAAGGCTGCTTGACTGGTTTGATCTACTGTTTTTTTCAGGCACGATGCCAGACACCATGCGTAACCTGTTAGGTGAATACATGCTAACTCAACCCAACAACGATTCAGGTCGGTTTGCTCGTGCTCAGGACACACTGTTCATGATCATGGTATCGCCCGCAATACATGTTCAACGCTGAACATCAGCCCTAGCACCTGGAGAATAAAAATATGAAAAGTGCTGTTAACAAACACAGACGTCAGTTAATCAAGCAGTTGGCCTGCTTGCCAGCGATGAGTGGCGTATCGCTTATGGCGGGCGCTAAATCCGCACACGCCATGACCTGCGGTACTCCTAAATCATTGGTGTGCATTTTTCTGGCAGGTGGTGCAGATTCTTTCAATATGTTTGTACCGGGCAACGAAGCTGCATACAACACGTATGTCGAAACACGTGGCCAACTCGCGGTAAGCGAAAATAATTTACTCAATGTCAGTGATGCTGACCAAGGCGCATTTGGTTTTAATTCACTGCTTCCCGGTTTTGCAGATTTGTATAACCAAAACCGCTTGGCGGTTGTTGCCAATACAGGAACATTAATCCGCCCAACGAATAAGGCAGATTACCTTGCCACCAATTCTATTCCTGAATCCCTATTTGCGCATAACACTCAGCAAAAGCTATGGCAGACAGGCGCAGGTATTGTCAGCGGTAGCTCATCATTCGGTTGGGGTGGAGCCATTGGCAATCATGCCGCAAACTGTAACGGCAATATTGATATCGCACCAACGTTTTCGATTGCCGGTAACAACGATTGGCTAACGTCCGCTAATAACAACTATATTAGTCTTAATGCTGATGTCGCCGTTGAACGCATGTTTGGTTATGACGATATCTCAGACTGGATACCACCAACACGCTTAACACGAGTTGGCCGCAGCCTTGAAGCTTTAATTGACTTGGGCGAAACTGGCAGCAACACACGAATGTCACAAGAAATTTCTGGCGCGGTTGAACGTGCCAGTAATGCATCTGCCGCGTTGAACGCAGCACTGACCAATAACCCTCTGCCACAGATGCAATATGACAGTCGTAACAAACTGGCGGCACAGCTGCATCTGGTAGGGCGACTCATTGCTTCACGCGAAGAGCTGGGTATGCAACAACAAGTGTTCTTTGTCTTGATGGGTGGATGGGATACCCATTCTGATCAAAACGAGCGCACGCCGAGCTTACATCAAAATTTGAATGAAGCTGTGACCGCGTTTCAGAGTACGATGGATAGCGTCAACCTGGCTGATTCGGTTACAAGCTTTACCGCTTCCGATTTTGCCCGAACGCTGACTAGCAATGGCAATGGCACCGATCACGGATGGGGTGGACACAATTTTGTTTTTGGAAATGCGGTTGAAGGTGGTCGTATTGTCGGCTCAATGCCCGACTATGCATCATCTAATAATCCGGATGATGCAGGAGAAGACGATGGTAGTTTTGCTGGCCGAATAATCCCGCAGATATCGGTTAATCAATACGCTGCGACTCTGGCGCGATGGATGGGTGTTGATGAGTCGGCTCTAACGCAGGCCTTACCTGACCTTGCCAACTTTGCACAAAAAGACCTTGGAATAATGCGGGTTCAGAACGGCTAGTAATAAGCCTTAATTATCCCAGATTACGTTTTCATAGGCGGCCGCTGCCGCCTCCAGAAGTTCCATTAGCGGAATTGCACGAGTGGATAATGCCACTCGATTCTGGCGCTCTTCGTCATCGTCCAACTGATCGGTTTCTGCTGCTGCCTCCTTTTCCGGTTGTTCCGAAAGGTTGGTTTTTAGGGTCTGCAGCGCACTTGCTACATCTGCTGCCATTATGGCACCGGGTACATTGCCACTCTGCCCCATCAGCTTCAGCAAAGCTTCTGCTGCATCACCGAACATCGTGATATCGGCATATGCACTTGTTTTAAACGTTACCAGCACGATGTGTCCTCCACGACAAGCTCTCCACGACCAATCCTCACTGAGTTAAACGCTACACTCTCGTATAATCATTGCGCGAGAGCTCTAATGGCAGACTTTAACACACACGTTTTCAGTACGGCGGCTCTTGCAAGCCTGGGCGCTACCGCTGTGACAAAACTGTTTGCGCTTCCAGTGTCCACGGCATTGCTGCTGACGGCCTGTGGCACTATTGGTGGGGTGTTACCGGATATTGATCTAAAACACTCCACACCGGGAAAAATGTTATTTGGAGCGCTTGGCGTGATCTTGGCGCTCGCCTGGTTATTCGCTCGATTGCCCGATTTTAGCGTGCTCGAATTATGGGCGTTTGCAATTGGCATTTTTCTTTTAGTGCGCTTTCCTTTGTGGGCACTGTTCCATCAATTTACGGTACACCGTGGCGCTTTGCATTCACTCGCAGCGGCATTGATGTTCTCGTTTTTAAGCGCAGCGCTAGCCAGCGAAGTGTTATTACTACCAAGCGAAACCAGCTGGATGCTTGCACTTTTTGTTGCGTTTGGCTTTGTATGGCATCTACTATTGGACGAATTTTACAGCGTTGATTTTTCTGGCGCACGCATTAAACGATCGTTTGGGACTGCGCTTAAAATTCTTGATACGCAGCACTTGTCCGCTAGCTGTGCAGTTTTGTTTATCACGTTGGTCAGCTGGTTCTGGACACCACCGTTTGAGCCCTTACTGACAATGCTCTCGGGTACACGAGCCGATTGGCAATCTATTCTCTTGCCAGAATATATTCGTATTGATCGCTAGCGAAATCGAGCGCACAGGCAAGCATAACGCGCTCATAAAAAAAGGCTGCGTACATGTGAAATGTAAGCAGCCTCTTGTTTTCGGCAGTTTATTAAAAAAGCCTGCCGTAAAAAATTTACGTGATTAAGATTGTACTTTAAGCAACTTGAGGGTCTCGTAAGTCAACCCGCCTCGGTCAATGTTATTTTTCTGTTGATACTCTTCCACAGCATCAAGTGTTGTTTGCCCTACCACACCGTCGATCGGACCAGGATCGTAGCCTTCACGCTTAAGTGCGCGTTGCAATGATGTGATGACCTTTGACGTCATGTTGGTCTCGCACAGTACCGGGCGCCATTCAAGCCGTGAGGGCTCAATCTGAATTTGACGGGTCACCGTTTTAGTTCTTGCTGGTACTGGTGTGCGACGTTCAGAAGCCGGTTCAACAAGACGATTAACTGCTACCGTTTCGTATACAGCAGGTACCGTAGAAACTTTGGTACTTGCCGGCGTTTTTATCTGTTGCTTCTTAACTGTTGTAAATTCAGCCGCGCTTGGAACCAGGCAAACCTCACGACCACTATAAGTAGACTCTTGATTGGCATCTTCGCCTTTCTTCAACCAGAAGAAGCCGGCATCTGCGACCTTGGAGCGTGTGGTAATTGATGCATACTCTGGTTCAACCACCTCACGCACTTCAGTAGCAGGTGATACAAGCCTCCTCACCTTAATAGTTTTGTATACCGCTGGTACATCAACCGCTTTAGTTTCGGAAGCTTTATCAAGTACTGTTTTAGTGACCGTTTCGTATCGTGCCGGGACTTCAACCAGGCACATGATTTCACCGGTTGTATTATCGATACGTTCGATTAGACCACGACCTTTTTTCCATACGCTGCGCGCAGGCTCCACCAATACTGACTCAGTTTCTGTACGGTAAGTCGCAGGAATATCTACAGTTCTGGAGGAAGCTTCTTTAACTACGACTCTCTGCTCAACTGTTTCATACTGGGCTGGAGTTACCGTGATTATTTCTGAGCCCTCTTTACTTAGAACGCGTCGTGTTTCCGTTTTATATTCTGGCTGCGTAAAGTACTCGCGAAAGCACGCACCGGGCTGCACACCCGCAAGCTCAATACCGGATCGAACAATTCCTTCCAGCGCACCAGGACTTGCAGGTGTTGAAGAATTACCTGCACCGCTCTGCTTCCAACTGGTTTCAGCTGGTTTTATTTCAATTTTTTCGAAGACCTCTTCGTAAGTCGCCGGTACAACAGAAATGGTTCGGCTCGCCTCTTTGACAATCAGGTTTTGCTCAGCAGATTCAAATATAGCCGGAATGGTTTCGATTCGTTCCGATGCTTCCTGTACAACAATCTCTTCTGTACGCGTCGAGAATTTTGCAGGTGTTATCACCTTGGCATAACACTCGCCGGGCTTAGCGTCGGGAAGGGTTTGAGTATTATCTTCCTGTGCCAGTACGGCATTTGTAAGAGAACCACCGACGATGACCAATGGTAACGTCAGGTTTTTTACCAACACTTTCACGTTCGTGTGATTTGTGGTTTTATTCACTGAGTATGCTCCGAAAAAATTCACGCAAGTAACAACGCTATAGTAGCAATTCTCTTATAGATTGCTGTTAATTTTCTTATACAAAGCAAATTAACACGCTAAATCGTCGATTTTTTGACGCATGATTTTTGGCCTCGCGACAAACTACCGACAACAAATGCACATAATAACCAGAACATTGCACCGCCACCACTATCGTTTGAGGTGGCCTGCACATCAGCAACCAAGGGTTCCAAGTCTTCGGCATCAGCAATACCATCGTTATCAGTATCTGAATTAATTGGACTTAGTCCTGCCAGTACCTCCGCACCATCATCAAGTCCGTCATCGTCAGAGTCTATACGATTCGGATCAGATTGATGCGTTTGTACTTCGGCCAAATCTTCCAGACCATCGCCATCAGTATCAGATGCAAGTGGATTTGTTAAATAGAGCTGCTTTTCTTCATCGTTGCTCAAACCATCAGAGTCCACATCATTGTTTTTAGTTTCATCCAGTAACAACATTTCATGTGTATCAGTTTCAGGTGCCCCTCCGGTGTTTAGACTTCCGGCCAGCACGTGGAACTCGTTGCCGAGCATCGCACCGCCTCCACTGTGCCTACCCAGCAGCATCGCCTGTAAGGTTCGCCATTGCCCGGTATAGACATTAAACGCTTCTACAACATCCAATGAAGTACTGGTCGAAAATATTTCACCACCTGCAACCACGATTTCGTCACCAGCCCCACCGACCAGCGCACCAGCCCGCACGGTGGGTATGTCATCCATCGATTGCCAGCTGTTGGTGTAGAAATCAAAGACATCAGTCGCGGCCACTGGGTTCCTGAACGGATTAGGTTGGTCAGTTTGTCGACCTGCAGCCGCAACAACGCGATCATTTAGCACAAAGGCACCAAAATGATCTCGCGCATTTGGCGCATCTGGTAATACCGACCAGTCGCCGCTGATGGGATCAAATCGGTCAAACCAGGCTACAGCACCACCTGAATGCCCTTTTGTATTTCCGCCCAAAAGGTAAATTTGATCTTGGTATGTGAAGGTGGCTGTGCTGCCTCGAACTCGATCAGCCGGCATCTGTCCAGCCACAGACCACACGCCGGTTACGGTGTGATAGGTATAAACGTCCGCGACTGTGAGTTCTTCCGGGTAGCAACAGGTAAACGCGCCCGTGACGTATATGACATCTCCAATCGCTACAGGTTGAAAATGATGCAGCTCCATCGGCATCGGCCCCAAATTCGTCCATTCCCCCGTTGCAGGGTTATACGATTCGAGTGGACGTGTCGCGCGGCCACCAAGCGCATACAGCTTGCCATTGACGGCAACCACACCTGACTCATGCCGGGCGGTAACGGCGCTGCCGTCGCCTGTGATAACGGACTGCCAGGGCAGCGCTTCGTCTGTTTGCGACATCAATGCTGCAGCGCTAACAAGCGAAACAACAAAAGTTACGAATAACGAAAGCTGTTTAACTCTGCACACAGTCATAATCCTCCAAAAACTGGCTATCAGTTTTGAAAGAATGCAATTTACGACCCACAGACGTAGACGGGCAGGCACGCGCTTTGGCGTGCCTAAAAGGAGCGGCGGAGAGTTAGATTCTTAGGTTTTGCGCCGATCTGGAAGGCGTTGCAATAAGCTACTGGTGTCCCACCGGCTGCCCCCAAGCTCCTGCACGTCTGAGTAAAACTGATCGACAAGCGCCGTAACCGGCAGGCTGGTTTTGTTTCTAGAGGCTTCATCCAGCACAATGCCAAGATCCTTACGCATCCAATCAACCGCAAAACCATGGTCAAATTCGCGATCGAGCATGGTTTCGTACCGGTTCTCCATTTGCCAGGACTGAGCTGCACCTTTGGAAATAACATCGATAACCCTGCGGCCGTCAAGCCCGGCGGCTTCTGCAAAATGCAACCCTTCTGAAAGCCCCTGCACCAAGCCTGCAATACAGATTTGATTAACCATCTTCGTCAGCTGACCGGCTCCACTATCGCCCATTAATCGAACTGACTTACTGAAATGATTAATTATCGGTTCAGCTTTGTCGAAGGTGGCTTGATCGCCTCCTACCATGACAGTAAGCGCACCGTTCTCAGCACCCGCCTGGCCACCTGACACAGGGGCATCCAGAAACGCTATGCCTGATTGCTTACCTAACTCATAGAGCTCTCGAGCAACCTGTGCCGAAGCTGTGGTGTGGTCACAGAAAATAGCACCCGACGCCATGGTCGAGAAGGCCCCATTGTCTCCTGTGGCGACGGCCCGCAGATCGTCGTCATTACCCACGCAGGCAAAGACGACTTCAGCTGATTCGGCGGCCGCCGCAGGAGTGTCAAACGCGTTGCCTCCGTATTCCTTCACCCACGTTTGCGATTTTGAGCCAGTGCGGTTATAGACGCGTACGTCGTGGCCATTTTTCGCTAAATATCCTGCCATGGGATAGCCCATGACACCCAAACCCAAGAACGCAACTGTTGCCATAATTCAAGACCTTTAAGCCGTGCAATAAAAACGCGGTTTAGACCGCTCAAATGCATATCATTACACGTACTACTTGTACTTGACCAGATGTCCGCGCGACCTTAGCCAATGTATTGCAGCAATTATGGGTCTTACAGACTCTCGATTGGTGCGTTTTGAGGCACCGCGGAAGTCGCGGAATATAAAAGGCGCACAACGCGAAGGCTCAAATACCGGCGATGATACTCGCAAGTTTCTCTATTCCTTCCTCTATTTTATCTTCCTGTATGGAAGAAAAACCGAGCCTACAGAAATTTTCAGGACCATCGCGCCTGGCGAAATAGTGATTACCGGCGTTAAGAATAATGCCCTTCTCAAGCGCTGCGACTTCAAGCCTTTGGGCATTAATATGCTCGGGTAGCTGTACCCAAAAAGAAGAACCACCAAAGGCCGGTGCACTCGCCGATAGCGGAACGTGTTTGGCGAGCGCGGCATCCATGATCTCCCAGCGTCTGCGCAAGGTTTGCGTCAATCGCAACAAGGCAGAATCATGATGCCCAAGCGCCAAAAAATGCCCAACCGTGCGTTGATTATTGGTTGGTGGGTGCCGGTACATAAGCCGTCTAAGGGCACGCGCCTTTTTTATAAATCCTGGTGGACCTACCATAAAGCCAACCCGCAACCCAGGCGCTAACGTTTTTGACAAACTACCCACATAAATAACCCGATGATTCTTATCCAGGCTTTTTAGTGCGGGTGTGGGTTTGCCTACGAAGTTAAGCTCACTTTCGTAGTCGTCCTCAACAATCACTACATCATGATTATTGGCTTCTTCCAGTAATTTTTCTCTGGCAGATAAGGGCATGGTGGTGGTGGTCGGACATTGATGGCTTGGGGTTACGTACATCATCGAACAGTTTGCAATTCGCTCATCGGTGATCACGCCCTGCTCACCAACCTTGAAAGTGACTTTGTTTTTGCTGAAAAGACTAAATATGTTTCGCGCATCGACGTAGCAAGGATCTTCCAGTCCCACTACCGAGCTTTCATTAAGAATAAGCTGTGCTATCAAATAAAGCGCATTTTGCGCTCCGCTGGTAATTAGTATTTCATCACGCGCCGCCCAAACACCGCGTCGTGGCAAAACCCTTGTGTGTATTTGCTCGACCAGCAAATCATCATCATGATCAACACGATCTTGCGTCCATTGGTCAATTGCACCCACGCGCAGCGATAAGCGGCACGCCTCACGCCAATCATTCACCGGAAATAAAGAGGTGTCCACCTGCCCATAGATGAAAGGATAAGGGAAACGTTGCCAATCCAAAGGACGATTAATGTTTCGCTGCCCTAGTAGATCAATATTGGTATCCGGGCCCTCAGCATTGAGATCAGGTTGATCGGAAATCGGCGGCGGTGATGATTCGACACGGCCGCCTAAAATATCCGGATTGACAAAATACCCTTTGCGCTCGTGCGCAACCAGATAGCTTTCATCAATTAAATGTTGATAGGCCAGTACGACGGTATTTCTGGCAACGCTGAGCTGCCGCGACAGCTCCCGAGATGATGGCAAGGGAGTGTTGATAGGGATACGGTTATCTAAAATCGCCTTAACAAGCGATTCGCGCAGTTGCGCCTGGAGGCTTTGAGGTTTGCTCGCATCAAGCGCAAAGAGCTGATGCCACATCGGTTTTTCGTGGGTCTTACCCACGCTCGTCGAACTCTTCGCTCCCCGCAAAATCGAATTCCAACTCTTCTACAGAATCAGGTAACTCGGATTCGGCCAATGATGGTATATCCAGTTCTTTTGCAATAATAGGTTGGGACTGAGCGACTCTGGACGCCTTAACTCGAATTCGGCTTGCGCTAGAACTTGGCATATCAATGTCGTCAGAGAGTTCAACTTTTTTACTTAATACAGGTAATTCTTCGTTATCCAGCCACTCGTCACGGTTGACTTTAAGCATTCTGACTTCGCGCAACTTATTGGCTTTAAAGCTTGCAAAATCGCGCGCCAGTCGAATGCTTTTCTCTTCAGCCTCGCGCAGCTCAGCTTCAAGTGTGTTGACGCGTTGAGCTTGTAATCGGGCATGCACTTGCATCGCATCTTGTTGTGCGCTCAACTGGCTTTCCTTATCACTGCTTTTACTGGTACGTTTGCGTTCAGCTTCTAAAGCGGTTTGAGTATGCCCCAATGCCGTTTCCATTTCTTCTTTATCACGTCTTAACTTTTTAACAGAATGCGCATGTGCTGCATGAATCACTTTAGCCTGCTTAACAGAACGCAAATAAGCAACGCAAGCACCAATCACAATGCCCAACACTGAAGCTGCTAACAAAACCAAAAGCAATTTAACTGTTATGGATGCAATCATCTATCAACCACCTCCGCTGTCACTTTTACACGGTGTATTCGATCAGGCAGTCTTCCCTTGCCTAACGCCCTTATTGTAAACCGATCTTCGTCCAGACCTCGTCCGGCGAGGTAAGTTATCAAAGCCTGTGCTCGCTCACGACTGATAAGCACATTGTCGGTGTCTGTATCAAATTCACTACCGGCCACCTCTACTGTCACGTCTGACTCCGAATAGAGAAAAAGCAGCTCGAATATGCGATCAAGCGGAGCTTTGGACGAGTCTAACGGTTCTACCTCTAAATCACGAAATTTAATACTTTCTGATAACGTCGCCAACGCGGCAAGTTCTTCACGGCGCGCCCGCTCGAACGGTGTTTCCGTGCGCGCCAAAAGCTCGGCAGAGGGTGCTGGATCTGATGGAACTTCAGGCAGCGTTGCCAAGGCGACAATCGATTCCTGCGTAGCAGATTCACTGGTTTCTTCGCCAGTTACATCCGCGTTCTGCGGTGCCTTGGCGTTGGTGTTTTGGTCTGTACTGGCTGCGCTCGTGGCAACTGCGAGGTTGGCGGTATCTGGCACTATGGCCGATTCGGGCTCACTCGCCTCCCCAGCGCCATTTGAATTGCCATCGAGCGCCAGGTTCGTGCCAGCAACAGCCGCGATCGCTCTGCCGGCAACATCATCTATGTTGTTGCGACCGTCGGTGTCAGCGGAACCCGTTGGCGGCACCGCTGCTTCTGCAGTTTTCTCTACAAGATCTTCTTCCGGTTGGGGAGTCGTTACAGCCGCAGCGGGCTCCAGGTCAAGGGGCTTGTCAGCGACTTCATTAACAGTAACTTCGGTTATGGCGCCTTCAGTGGATTGTGCGCTTGTCTGAGCATTGCGTTGCTCAGTGGCAAGTGCTGAGTCGACTAAGATGCCTTCTGGAGCATCACTGAGGTTGTTAGCGGCTTCGTTCGCATCGCTTGCCAAATCAGTGGATGCCGTTGCGCTTGCCGTCTCTGTCTCTGTCTCTGTCTCTACTAAGAAGTCCGAGCTAGCGCTCACAGCTTGATTGGCTGCACTTGGTGTTTGCGTCACTGCAGCCTCGGGCAAATTAGCATCCGCTTGAATATTAGCTGGTTGTGTTATATCACTAACATTGTCAGTATTTGCCTCATCGGCTTTTTCCGCAAGCTCACTGGTGTTTTCTTGCGTAGCGACCCTTGTTGATGCTGCAGACAGGGCCATGCCCTTCGCTGCGCTAGATGCCGTATCTTGAGTTGCATCATCAGCCACACTGACAGCTTCCGCATTGGTCTGGCGTTGATTATTTAACTGCGATGAATTTACATTCTCAACTGAAGCTTCTGAGCTCGAGTTAATAAAACCTTCGGCCAGCAGAGAACGTTGATTTATCACAGCCCATGCGAGCAACAATAGCAAAGAGGCTGTCGCAAAAACCAACAGCCACCAGCTTGCTCCAGCAGCAGGTGCTTTGAATTCCAGAACCTCATTTGTTGTACTGCTACTGTCCATGTGTGGCAAAACACTCCAGGAAACTCAAATGTATTAATAGAATTTATTGTTAATACCTACTGAAAAATCTAATGATAAAACAATTACGCTTAAGCTTTACGCATCGCTTTGGTTCATGTCGCAAAATTCATTTCCGATTAAAAGCGTCATCAGCGTTGCAAATTTCTGTCGCAAAAATCAAAACCCAACTGCAAGGCACACATTCAAGAGAAAACCAAACGCAACATGCAATGATGTAATAGTTAGCAAGACGAGAATTACCGCAAATTTTGAGGGTTTTTGGCTAACAAAACAACCGACTTGCTAACGAAACAGACATACTGTTGCAATTTATCAAGAATACTTCACAGTCATCGGGTTTGTGCGCGCTTACACGGACAATTTTACCCAAGTGTTTAAGCTAGTTGCACAACCAAATACCTCCGCCAGCGAAGTGGATCAAGGTGACAAATGTGAACAAATTCAAATCGAGCGTAGTACTGGTCAGCATTGTTCTGACAGGCTGTGGCTGGGTCGACTCAACTGGAAGCCAGGGAGGCTCAAACCAAAGCGAGTTCAGCACCGCTCTGTCGAATCCTGACGAAGTTATTGTTAATGACGGCGAGGCGTTTTCTGTGCAGGAAACCACACTAAGAACCGTTGTTTTTGCAGATAGCAGCCGTTTAATTTCAAGCTGGAACTGGCAACTTCAAGAGGGTGCCGCGGATGTTGAAGCCTGCCTGGCGTTTGATGGATTTACACCTGACATCACATTAAATACCCTTGCAGATACCTGCGCTGATTCAAACAATTGCGCTGTGCGAATTGAGGAAACTGTTCAAAACGGTATTACACGTTTTAACATCACTCCGCCACCCATGCGCGCCCCGGCAGCACTTGCCTATCGCTTTAACACGCTTGATGATAATGGTAATGCCATTGAGAAACACAATACTATTTGTGCACTTTCTGTGAACGAAGCGCCCGATGCAAGAGACGACACCTATACCGTCACGCGTGGTCAATTCTTTGAAATACAACGCGAAGATACCAACAATTTGCTTGCAAACGATGAAGACGATATTGATGTTCGTAACGAAGCCTTGCGCATTGACCCTATCGCCGTTCAAACACCTCGTTTTGCAGCTAAATTTGAGTTGTTATCCAACGGTGGTTTTAGCTACTTGCCAAATGATAATGCGCCACTGACCGTTAACGGCTCAGTCAGCGACAGCTTCACCTATTCAGTAACTGATGGCACTCACATATCGCTTGCTACGGTTGGCATAAAACTGGTGGAGTTTAACTCTGCACCGGAGCAGCTTGGCGAAATACCAGAGATCAAGCTTGTACTTGACGAACAAAGTGGTGACCCGCTGCTGCTTAACTTTAACGAGTACTTTGCCGACGAACAGGGCGATGCGCTGTCTTACCGAGTGCTACCGGGCTCACTACCAAACTCCGGAAACATCTTTGTAACATCCGATGGCAGGCTATTCGGCCAGGCAAGCGAAGATGATATTGGTGAGTACAACGCCACGTTGATTGTTTTTGACGGTGTTGAAGAAACTACGACAACATTCGAATTTAATGTTGAAGCGACCTCTGTACCCAACTCAGCACCAGGCGTGACTGACATCAACAACAGAGTCGTTACTGGTACATTCAGCTACGATGTGTCGGTGTTCTTCAACGATGTCAATAATGATGTGCTGACTTATACAGCCACCGGGCTACCACCTGGTATCAACATCACACGCGTGGGTGTAATTTTGGGCACATCGGGCATCCCTAATCGCGGCCGTTGGCTTATTCGAGTCACAGCCGATGATGGGAATGGTGGCGCCGTGTCAGACGGGTTTCGTCTGACAATTCGATAGCACTTCAGCCCACAAACCAAAGCGGCTGCTGAGCGCAGGAAAACTGTCTCGCATTCTAATCAACACTCAATCGCTAGCGATTGAGTTGTTTGAGCACCTGCTCATGTAGCTCGGCACTGCCGGTGGAAACAACCGCGCCACCGGCAACCGGGCTGCCACCCTGCCAATCGGTTACCACACCACCTGCTCCTTCAACAATCGGAATTACGGCCTGAATATCGTAAGGTTGTAAACCTGTTTCGAGCACAATATCGGATAAACCCATAGCCAGCTGAGCGTAGCAATAACAATCTCCACCGTAACGTGTCAGGCGTGCGCGATCTCGCAAGGCTTCAAAACACGCTTTATCCGAATCAAAAAAGAGATCTGGAGACGTTGCCAGCAGCACAGCATCTTCGATACGTGGAACTGCTCTACAAGACAGCACCGTGACCGCGTCGCCTGTTTGTAATTCGGACGAACCTGCATACCCCACGTAACGCTCTTTGAGTACGGGCTGATCAAGCATCCCCATCACGACGTCGACACCATCGTAAACGGCGATTAAGGTGCCCCACAGAGGGACACCGGTGATAAACGAACGTGTGCCGTCTATCGGATCCACAACCCACAGTAGCGCATTTTCACCACGCACCGGTTCGCCTTCCTCACCCAGGAAGCTGTGCTGCGGATTGTTTGTCAAAACAACATCGCGAATGGCATCTTCAGCCAATTTGTCTGCAACGGTGACAGGGTCAAAGCCACCTAGCTGGTCTTTGTTTTCAACTGAAATGGATTGTCGAAAATGTGCAACGGTGACTTTGGCTGCCCGATCGCACGCCTCATGGCCCACTTTTATCAATTGCTGCAGCTGCTCACTACTCACATCGACCTTGGCAAATTCAGGTAACTTCATCTTTTTTCTCCATGGTGACCCAAGAGTTTATCAACTTCGGTTAAAGAAGCTCGAACTGAGAGAATTTGGAAATTTTTCATTTTTGTCGAGTCATTGACTTCCCGCCAAGAACTTTGACGCGTATTATGCGTACTCAGCGCCACTAAAAAAACCGGGTTTGCGCCATAAAACCAGGTTAAAAAAATGTAAGGTCAATCAGTAAAAATTAGCCCTGTCAATTACAAAAACCACCTCTATACTCTTCGGCCCGAATCGAACTCAGCCTTGCACTGTCTTCACCCGTAAACCTGAGAAAAATCTAAAAATGAGAATACCCCAACTGGTAATCGCTGCGGCTTTGTGCGGGGCTGGTGCTATGTCTACAGCGTGCAAACACGTTGATGTTGCGCAGGTTGATGTGAAGCGCATTACTTACAACGCATTACGCCAGGCTGACTGCCGCGAAAACGAGCCAAACACTTTTTGCGAGCGCGGCTATGCAAATGAGTTTGAAGAATATGAGCGCTTGCGTGAAGGCTATTTGCGCGAACAGCAAGAAGATGAAGCTTGGCAAACGGTGGAGCAACAAACACCATTTATCTACACGCCGGTAAAACGCCGAGACAAAAATGACTGAACCAGCCTATTTGGCAAACATTGTTGCGCATAGAGGTGCTTCAGGTGATGCACCGGAGAACACTCTTTCAGCCATAACACTGGCAGCAACACAAGGTGCGACCTGTGTAGAAATTGATGTATCGATCAGTGCCGATGGCGTCGCGTTTGTTCATCATGATGACACTTTAGAGCGTTGCACCAACGGTCAGGGTTATCTCTGCGCGCACTCAGCAACCGAACTGGATAAACTCTACGCAGCAGCTGGAAAACCCAATTACCAAAACGAACCAATACCCCGTCTCAGCGCTGTCATCGAATTACTCAGCTCCTTAAAGCTGGGGCTTAACCTTGAAATTAAACCGACGCCAGGCTTGGAAGAACCCACCGCTATTGCCGTGTGTGACCTTATTCGTCAGCACTGGCCCACCGAACTACCGCTGGTGTTATCAAGCTTTAGTAAAGATGCGCTCGCGGTCGCAAGAGACAAGCTACCCGGCGCTTCACGCGCCTATATCGTTTGTGCCGTGCCTGATAACTGGCAACACGCAGTGCAACTTCTACAATGCCAAAATCTTCATGTTAGCGGAGCCTTACTTACGCAAACGCAGGCTACAGCACTAATAGAATATGGTTTGGGCGTTTATGCTTTTACGGTTAATTCTGTAGAGGAAGCCATCTACTTATTTGAGATGGGTGTGCACGGTGTGTTCAGTGATCATCCAGGCAAGCTGCTTGAGCATTTCAGCTAAAAGCACTATTTACTTTTACTGGTCGTTCTTTTTAGTCAAATAAGGTAATAGCCATATCTGGCAAGGTGTTAACGCAACATCCTTTGCTTATCAGCAATACGCACATGCATTACTCTGGCAGCTTGAATCGCTTGCCAGGCAACAAGCCTCTGCTATCGGTCGCGATACTGCGCGCGATACCAGGCCAGACACTCTCCCAACAGCAAACATGCCCGAAGGCTGCAACTGAAATTCCCAGCGCGTTAGGCTGACGAGAAATAAAGCGCTTGACCAGATTAGGCGGGACTACGCTGTCTTTAGCACCCACAAGATGCCATTGCTTGATGTCCTTTCGAAGCGGCGGCTGTCGCGCTGGATTTAAAGAGCTAAACAATTTTAAATAACTATGGTGCTGCGTCCAGGCATCGATATCAAGGTTGCCGGCTAAGGTAATGACATGCTCAACCTCAAGGAGGCGTTGCGCAATGAGCATCGCAAGTGCCCCACCGCCGCTGTGGCCAATAATTTTTACCCGAGTTTTCTCATGAATACGGATCAGTCTGCGAATGACGTTAGTCATGCTCTCCACAACGGTTGTGGAGTAACGAGCGGAGGTCCACATCTCTGGATCACAACCATCATCCTGCGATGTACCGTTGTAACACGGCCTGCCCACGTAAACGGAAGGTGAATTATCTTTAGACATCAAACGCAACATCAACGGATCGCGTGGTGTAGGGTCCCGCATTGTGATCACCCTGTAACGCCACGGAGATCCATCGCCCTCCAAATACACATGAAGCGTATCGGAAGACGCGTCACCAGCATTGGCGAAAACCAAATGGTCGAATCCATTCGTATTAACCACAGAGCGGTCAAACTGGCTAAGGCTGGCAAACTGGTTGAGCCTGGATGTCGGGGTCTGACAACCTTGCAACGCGAACGAGATCACGAAAAAACAGACCATAAATGGGCGTTTAAGTAAATTCACAGCCTATATGTACCCGTAGCAACATTAAATGGCCCAGTTATTGGTCCACCAGAAGATATACTATTTACCTCAAAGCAGCATTTTTCAGGAGCGATCATTAGCATGAGATTTTCCTATGTCGCAGCTGGCGTATTAGTGCTCGTACTTTGCCTATGGATGGCTAGCGGACTTCTTAGCGCGCCATCTGATGACACATCGACTGCTAGCACTGCCACCCAAAAAGACAATAGCCCACTGATGAAGGTGGAGTACATGGATGGTGCCTTGTCACTGAAAAGCCGTGACGTCGTTTTACAAGGGCAGCTTGAACCGCGTCGGCATCTCATGGTGCGGGCTGAAACCAGTAGCACCGTCGGCTCTATCGAAATCGGCAAGGGCGAACGTGTTAATGCCGGGGACGTTATCATCAAATTAGCTCTTAGTGGCCGCGAAACTGATCTGCGTGAAGCCAATGCCAGCGTGCGTACTGCCGCCAGCGAGCAAAAGGCCGCGGCTTCATTAAGAAAACAAGGCTTGCAATCTCAAGTCCAACTCGAGCAAACACAGGCGCAACTGGAGGCTGCACGGGCGCAATTAGCCAGAATTCAGCTGGATATAACCAATACCAACATCAAAGCCCCGTTTTCCGGCGTATTGAACAATATCCCTGTAGAACTTGGAGAGCTTGTGGATAGAGGTGCTGTGGTGGCAGAGTTGGTCGATGATGCCGGATTCAAAGTTACAGCCTACGCATCACAGCAAGCCGTATCTCGACTTAGTGCCGGAAAAACGGTTGAGGTAAAACTCATTACTGGTGAAACCCTGCCCGGCAAACTTAGCTTTATCTCTTCGGTTGCCGATAGCGCTACCCGCAGTTTTCAGGTAGAGGCTGATGTGGAAAACCCGGGCGGTTCATTTGCCGCCGGTGTCAGTGCATCACTTGTGGTGCCTGTCGACCAGGTTGAAGCCATGTTTATTACACCATCAGCCATCGCATTAGGCGATGACGGCGAGCTGGGTGTAAAAATCGCCAACGAGGATGCCGTAGTCGAATTCGTTCCAATAGAGCTTGTCAGTTCCACACTTGAAGGCGCATGGGTTACCGGTATTCCAGACAACAGCCGAATCATTACACTGGGGCAAGGCTTTGTTAAAGAAGGTCAACAAGTCGAGCCAGTGAAGCAGGCCGAGGGTAATTAAGTGAACGCGCTTATTAACGCAGCCTTCGATCGCAATCGCACAGTGATCATGCTGTTATTGTTTTTGCTGGCTGCCGGTGTCGTCGCCTATCAAAGTATTCCAAAAGAATCTGAGCCAGACGTGCCCATCCCGATTATGTACGTGTCGATGAGCCACGATGGCATCTCTCCTGAAGACGCCGAACGCTTGCTCATCCGCCCAATGGAAAAAGAATTACAAAGCATCAGTGGTTTAAAAGAGATGCAAAGCACGGCCAGCGAAGGGCATGCGTCGGTTCTACTCGAATTTGATGCAGGCTTCGACGGCGATACCGCCCTTGTCGACGTGCGCGAATCGGTGGATGCTGCCAGATCAAAATTGCCCGCTGGAACCGATGAACCCACCGTAAACGAAATTAACATTGCGCTGTTCCCTGTATTAAACATCAGCCTGTCTGGCCCTATTCCCGAACGCACCTTAATAAAAATTGCTCGTACGCTTAAAGAAGACCTTGAAGCATTACCGGGTGTGCTGGAAGCGGATATCGCCGGCGAACGCGAAGAAGTTCTCGAAGTCGTCGTCGATCCAAATGTAATGGAAACCTATCAGCTGGATTTCAATACCATTTTTAGCTTGATCAACAACAATAATCTGCTCGTTGCGGCGGGTGCAATTGATACGGGTGCGGGTCGCATGGTACTGAAAGTACCTGGCATCATCGAGAATCTGAACGACATGCTCACGCTGCCAATAAAAGTAACGGAGAATGAAGTCGTTACATTTGGTGATGTTGCTAGTATCAGACGCACCTTTAAAGATCCACGCAGCTTTGCAAGGCTTGACGGCCAGCCCACACTGGTATTGGAAATCAGCAAGCGTCTGGGCGCTAACATCATCGAAACTATAGATGAAGTGCGAGAAACAATCGAAGCACGACGCAGCCTGCTACCACCCACGCTCGAAATTGGCTTTCATCAAGATAAATCGAAGCAAACCAAAACCATGCTCGGGGATTTACAGAACAACGTTATTTCCGGTGTTGTGCTGGTTATGATCGTGATTATGGCGGCATTGGGAATCCGCTCATCTTTGCTTGTTGGTTTTGCCATTCCAGGGTCGTTTTTAACAGGCATTCTGGTGATCAACGCCATGGGCTTCACCATGAACGTGGTCGTGTTATTCAGCCTTATACTCGTCGTGGGCATGCTCGTTGACGGTGCGATTATCGTCACTGAACTGGCCGATCGCAATATTGATCAGGGTATCCCGACGGCCGAAGCCTATGCCAATGCATCCAAGCGAATGGCCTGGCCCGTTATCGCCTCCACAGCCACAACGCTTGCGGTTTTTTCTCCGCTACTGTTCTGGCCAGGTTTGATTGGCCAGTTTATGCGGTACATGCCCATCACCGTTATTTCCTGCCTGATGGCCTCACTTGCAATGGCGCTCATTTTCATACCGGTTATTGGAAAATTGATTGGCCGCCGCCAACAAAAACCCATTGTTGATGACGAAGACAAAGACGATCTGGCAAGCCAGGAACTTAAAACAATTTTGCGCAATCCTGATGCGTCAAACCAGGCCGGCAACATCTCCTCCTCAAATGTTATTGATGCAGCTTCCGGTGTACGAGCAAGCTACCTTGCTGTACTGCATAAACTGTTGCACTTCCCGACGCTGACACTGGTTGCGGTACTGATTTTTACCATCCTCAGCTACGTTGTTTATGGCGCCCTAGGTAAGGGTGTTGAGTTCTTCCCCGACATTGAACCTGAATCACTCATTGCAAAAGTCCATGCTCGCGGCGATTTATCCATTTTTGAACAAGACAAAATTCTTGCACGCATTGAACAACGCCTGCTTGGAAAAGACGGGCTCAAATCCGTGTACACCCGCACTGGAGGAGATTCAACCACAGGCGGCGATGTTATTGGCAACATCTCTTTGGAACTCACAGAATGGAACACCCGTGACAAAGCGGTCGACATCATTGCAGACATGGAAGCACTCACGGCCGATATTGCCGGAGTGCAAATCGAATACTTAAAGGACGAAGGCGGCCCTGGCGGCGGCGGCAAACCAATCAATATTCAGATTAGCGCCTCGAGCACCACAAAACTCTATAACGCTGTTGACTACGTACGTGAGCAAATGAATACAGTGGGCGGATTCTCCGGCATCGAAGATAACCGCCCATTGCCTGGAATAGAGTGGCGGCTGAATGTCGATCGAGAAAGTGCTGCACGTTACGGCGCTGACATTGCTCTGATCGGCAATGCCATTCAAATGATCACCGATGGCATTCGTGTAGCCGGATACCGGCCAGATGACGCCACGGACGAACTTGATATTCGAGTGCGTTACCCAGTGGAACAACGCAACCTCGATCAGGTTTCTAACCTTCGCGTTCCCACACCACGCGGCATGGTCCCTATCAGTAACTTTGTGAGCATTGAACCTGCACAAAAAACCGGTGTGATTAATCGTGTAGACGGAGCACGCGTTATCACCATCCAATCAGATGTCGCGGAAGGTTTTCTGCCAGATACTCAACTCAAGTTACTTCAGGAACAATTAGCTGAAGGCCCGGTTGACCCTGATGTCTCGGTACAATTTAAAGGTGAAGCAGAAGAACAACAAGAGGCGATGGTGTTTTTGTTAAGCGCGTTTGTTTCTGCGATCTTTTTTATGATGATTATTCTGGTGACGCAATTTAATAGTTTATATCAAGCGTTTTTAGTATTAAGTGCGATTATATTTTCCACCTCTGGCGTATTAATCGGATTGATGGTTGCACAGCAACCCTTCGGAATTGTGATGGTCGGAATTGGCATTATTGCGCTGGCCGGTATTGTTGTGAATAACAACATCGTTTTAATTGATACCTACAATCGTTTTAGACAAGCCGGTGCTAATGCAATTGACGCTGCCATGCTCACAGGCTCGGTACGTGCCCGTCCGGTGTTTCTAACCGCGCTGACAACCATTCTGGGTTTGATGCCCATGGTGCTCTCAATGAACATTAATTTTATTGATCGGGACATCTCGTTTGGCGCACCTTCTACGCAATGGTGGACACAACTGGCAAGTGCAATCGCAGGCGGGTTAGCATTCACCACGTTACTCACCTTGTTTCTTACACCGTGTTTGTTAGTGCTTGGCGCAAAAGTGAGTGCCAAGCGCACCATTCGCAAACATAAGAAAAAGCTCGCCAGACAACAAAAACTGAAAGTTCAAACGGTCTGACAGATCGCTACCCTACCGGAATGAATAGCTCAAAATCACCGCTACTTGTCATTGCAGCTGGTGGGACTGGCGGCCATATGTTTCCGGCACAGGCACTGGCCGAAGTCTTATTAAAGCAAGGGTGGAGAGTCAAACTCAGCACAGATGATCGTGGCAGACGCTATGCAGGCAACTTCCCGAAAGGAACTGATATAGAGCAGTTACCCAGCGCAACTTTTGCCAGAGGTGGCAAACTTGCCAAGCTGCTGGTATTGCCTCGCATTGTGCTCGGTGTAGTGAGCGCCATTGCCACTATGCGCAAAGATCCACCGGCGATTGTCGTCGGCTTTGGCGGTTACCCTGCTATTCCTGCCATGGCGGCGGCCTGGATCCTCCGAAAACCTCGCATG
This sequence comes from uncultured Granulosicoccaceae bacterium, assembly GCA_964435305.1. Lineage (GTDB taxonomy): Bacteria > Pseudomonadota > Gammaproteobacteria > Granulosicoccales > Granulosicoccaceae > Granulosicoccus. The sequence continues at coordinate 2,476 of CAYSZH010000046.1, read as the reverse complement.
CTACATGAGCAAAACGGCGTTTTGGGCAGAGTCAATCAGTTATTTGCCAAACGGGTGAATTTGGTTGCCTGTGGTACATGGCCTACACAGCTACCAAAAGGCGTTAGTGGCCGTTATGTGGGTAACCCGGTGCGTAATGCGATATTGCAACATAAAGCTGCCCACTACACTACACCCGCCGAAAAACGCCAACAACAACAGACAACGAATATAGTCGTACTGGGTGGCAGTCAGGGTGCTCGCATCTTATCCAAAGTAGTACCCTCGGCTATTGCATCGCTGATTCCAGAGCACAAAAGCACGCTGCTCGTACATCATCAGGCAAGAGAAGAAGATCTGGAAGAGGTGCAAGCGTTTTATCGTAGCCACAACATTGCAGCCGATGTGCAATCCTTTTTTCATGATGTATCAGCTCGACTGGCACAAGCTCAGCTTGTCATCGCCCGATCTGGTGCTTCCACCGTAGCGGATGTGTCGGTTGTTGGCCGTCCAGCTATTTTTGTCCCGCTTGCAAGCGCTATTCGAAATGAGCAAGAAGCCAATGCGCGGGCACTGGTTGAAAACGATGCTGCAATCATGTTGGTAGAACACAATTTTAAATCTGAAACCTTAACCACTCATATCGGGGATATTCTCTCCGATCCTGATAGAGCAAAGGAGATGGCGGCTGCAGCACTGAGTGTTGCAAAACCAAACGCCGCTCAAGATTTAGCCGACACCGTTAAACAGCTTGCTTCCAGTTAGCCAAAGGCATGTTTGATACCTTCCTCCGCTAGCGCAACTAGTGGCAGAGTTTGCGTTTGACCTAATGTATGCCAGGCACATAGATCCGTGCTGCCATCGGTTTCAAACTGCAGATCACCAGACTCAAGCTTCACTGAATAGATAATACGGATACTGTGCATGGGCGACCAGCCAGGCATGCTATCGCACAAAGAGTTCACAGCAATCAAACGATTCACTTTTACGTTCAATCCGGTTTCTTCTTTGTATTCTCGAACAACTCCCTCTTCTGGGTCTTCACCAAAGTCCAGCCCGCCACCTGGCAGCGTCCAATGGCCTGGGTTCATTCCCACTTGTTGGGATAGCCGACACAGGAGTATTTTTTCATCACGCAGTAATAGTCCGTAGGCTGCAACACGTGTAATGCGGTCAGTGCTCATTTATGTAATTCGTTTCATCTAGTTACTGAAGGACTATTAGCACTGAAACGCTATTTTTGCGGTGGCCCTTTGACCAACCCGTACTCTATTGCGTATCTCACCAAATCGGGCGTATTGCTGATATCCAGCTTCGTTTTAATATTACGCCGATGTGTCTCCACGGTACGGACACTGATGTTAAGCCTTGCTGCCACTTTGTTGTTGAAATTCATTATCGTATGATTCAGTACCCGTACTCACGTACGCGCAAAATATTACCATAGGCTTACGGCTTCACTCTGAAGATTAAACAAACCAGGGTAAAACAGGCCATACCAACTCAAGCAACGATGTGCACCTAAGCCCTATGTATCAGTGAGCCACAGTTTTAACCGGTGGATGCGAGTGATATAGTTGACCTTTATACAACTTAGGGGATATTCCAGTGGTGACATCCATCATTCTATTCACTGCAAACAGGTTGAAAGTTAACGAGGTTGCGCAACAGTTGACCGATGTAAATGGTATATCTGAGGTGTACTCCGTGAGTGGCAAATACGATTTGATCGCCATCGCACGGGTCTCAAGTAATGATGAGCTTGCGGAAATGGTCACTAACCGCTTCACTGGCATAGACGGCATTGAAACCACAGACACAATGTTGGCTTTTAAGACTTATTCAAAGCACGATCTCGAATCCATGTTTTCGGTATAGCGTCTAAATCAGGTACATCAACAGTCGGCTACGCTGTCAATGATCATTTCCAGGTAGCGGCGGAAAAGCGATTGGCTGGGCTCGTCATACCTCACCTCCGGAAACACTCAATGCATGTCCATTGATAGACGCCGCCCCATCAGAAGCCAAAAACACCGCCGTGGCCGCCACCTCAGAAGGATATTGAATAGACGTTCCAGCCACCGCCGTGCGCAGTGCTTCTTCACGACAACCCACAATAGTCACTGCATCGCCAATGTCCGCAAATGCCAACGCAATCTCACGACCGATGCCCGTGCCACCACCTGTTATCAATACACTTCTTTTGAACCCGTTGCTCATGCTTTATCAGCCTCCGCTTTGCGATAGGCAGGTCGCCACACCTGCTTACGACAAAAAAAAGATTAGTAAGCGGCCAATTCGGCGCGACACGAATCTTAATTAACCATGCAGAATGTCAGTCGTGGATGTCTGGAGAGGTTCAGTTTGCGCGAACACAAACCCTCCCCAACGAAAACGAATTTTAGATGGAAAGGGAGGTAGATTCGCACACGAAAAAAAGATAAATGGCGTCCCCTAGGGGACTCGAACCCCTGTTACCGCCGTGAAAGGGCGGTGT
>CAYSZH010000045.1:0-27680 GCA_964435305.1 uncultured Granulosicoccaceae bacterium | reverse complement strand
TTTTCAGATCGATTAAAGCTGTTGTTTGTTTCCCCGCAAACACTGCAAAGGCGAGGGGCAAATGGGTGGGTAGAAAAGTAACTAAAATGATGTCCAACCCCACTCAACTGGAGCAGTTTTTAACAATTAAGCGTACTTGGCGCTAAGGTACTGCGCTACTAAAATAGTGTGGGTATAGAATTGCGCGCGCTATCTCATGCGCATGTGCGCATGAATTTACATCGGTATCGGAAACTCCCGATAAATTTCCGCTATCGCTTGCATAATTTCATCGCTAAGCGTCACTGACGCGGCGCCAAGATTAGTTTTCAGCTGTTCCTGTGTGGTTGCGCCAATTATTACAGATGTCATAAAGGGGCGAGTCATGCAAAACGCCAGGGCAAGCTGCGCCGGATGCAGCTGATGTTCTTTTGCAAGCGCGATGTATTTATTAAGCGCCGGTTTGCCTCGCGGCGTATAACGACCCGTCAAGGTATCGCTTAATTCGCGTCGAGACCCTGCTGGTATTGTATCGTTTTCATATTTTCCACTAAGCATGCCAGCGGCGAGTGGAGAGAATGCTAGTAGTCCTACATTTTCATGATGTGAGAGTTCGGCAAAGTCCAAATCAAAAATACGGTGCATGAGGCTGTATTCGTTTTGCACAGTAACAGGGCGAGGTAAGCCCTGTGTCTCCGCCGCATTCAAAAACTGCATAGTGCCCCAGCATGATTCGTTAGATAGCCCTATGTGACGAATTTTCCCGGCATCAACCAGCTTGCCCAAGCTGTGCAAGACCTCGTGAATATGGTCATGGGTTTGTTGTGTATTTTGTTTTACCGGATTGAATTTCCAGGATTGTCTGAAATGATAAGAGCCGCGGTTTGGCCAGTGTAATTGGTATAAGTCGACGTAATCAGTCTGTAGGCGCGTAAGGCTTTTCTCGAGCGATTTGGTAATTTTATCCGCTGATATATCTTTGCCATCATCGATCCATTTGGGCCCGTTGCCTGCCACCTTGGTGGCGATGAGGATCTTGTCGCGTTGATAACCTTGCAGCCACTGACCAATAATCTCTTCCGTACGCCCTTGCGTTTCCGCTGACAGTGGCGTGGTGGGGTAGAGTTCGGCGGTGTCAATAATGTTGACACCGTGTTCTATTGCCAGATCAATTTGAGCTGCCGCTTCGTCTGACGTGTTTTGTGTTCCCCACGTCATGCTGCCCAGGCAAATCTGGCTAACATCGATGTTGGTTCTACCCAGTTTGCGATACTGCATGCTGTGAGTTCTCTTACTTTCTGCGAATAACGCTGCCAATGCCAATCTTGTTGCGTTTAAACCAGCCTTGATTAACCTCAAGTGCGTACTGCGCCGGTCGTTTTGACGGGAACTGCTGATTGGGTCCAACTGGCATTTGCACGATTTCGTTGATAACAAAATCTTTCGATATAAAGGCGATGGAGAGTGGCAGTAGCGTGTTGCGCATAGTGAATGTCAGTTGCCTTTCGGACCCATAAACAAACAGCATAGCTTCGTTTTCGCCAAGTTCGGTTCGAAAACTTAAACCCATATAGCGCTGCTGCCCCGTTTGAGCAATTTCGGTTGCCAGTTCCACCCCTTTAATGTCGAGAGTGACTACCGGCAGTTTGGGTTGCGCATCCGATTGAGCAAATGCGAATGATCCGAATACTACGCTGACCAACAAAACAAGAGCTTGAATCGTTTTATACATTTTGGGCGTCTCGTGATTAGTCAACGTGTTTAATCGATGGGAATGTGGTTTTATAACGTCAAGAACTGAGCTGGTAATTGACATGCTGTTTTAGACGCTATTAATAATTTCCTGGGCGCGTGGGTAGAGCATGCGCGTTTTCGGCCTCACACCTTCCCATACTAAAAACGCATCAGCAGCTTGTTCTACCAGCATACCAAACCCGTTACTGCGCTGCGTAATACCCTCGTTTTCGCACCACGACAGAAAAGGTGTTTCACTTTGGTACATCATGTCGTAAGCCAGAGTGTCTTTATTGAACACCGTGCCAGGCACGGGCGGTACCTCGTTATCAAAACCCATGCTCGTGGCGTTAATAACCAGGTCGAAGTTTCCGGCATCGGCCAAATCGCTGTAGCCGCAGCCTTCAATATTGCCAAGCTGATTGAAATCCTGCGCCAGTGACTGTGCTTTGTCGACAGTTCGGTTAGCAATCAATAATCGCTCAGGCTGTTCTTCCAGAAAGGGGGCCAGCATGCCCCGTACAGCGCCACCAGCGCCCAACACCAATACATTGGCTGCGCGAATCTCCCGGCGCTTGTTGCGCTTGATATCGGCTAGTAAACCAATACCATCGGTGTTGTGACCGACCAGTGAGCCATCCGGGTGCATATGTATGGTGTTAACAGCCTGTGCCAGTTCGGCTCTGTAATGAAGTCTGTCGCAGCAGTTTACGGCCAGTTCTTTAAATGGTGAGGTAATGTTGCAACCGCGCCCGCCATCGCGTTGCCATTCCTTCACTATTGACTCAAAGGTGTCCAAACTTGCTTCTGTTCGAGTGTAATGGATACGTCGCTGCGTATGCTCGCCGAACATATGATGTATGGCCGGTGACAAACTGTGCGCGACGGGTTGACCAATAACCGTGTAACGATTAATCACGAATTGTCCGGAATCAATATATCTGTTTTAGGTATGCGTCTTTGCAGCAAGTAGTATTTGACTTCATCTTTACGACGTTGGCCAAGCGTGCCACTTTCGCTCTCGGCAATAGTCGTATTGCCAACGATCAGTAGTTTACCACCCCCACATCGTTGATAAGCACGTACCAGCTGATCAATGTTGGTAAGGCTGGCGCCTTTGATGGCGGCCGATTTGGGTCGGAACAAAACACCTGTTTGAACCGGGTCATCGCCGCTTGCGGTGCAGCTAGTGGAAGCCGGCGCAACGAATGCAAGATCCAGAGCCCGTATGGGTTTTATTTTTTTCGCTTTGGTAGGCGCAGTGGGTCGGCTTCTGTTACTGGTCGTGCTCGAAGCCTTGTTATTAGAAATCGTGTTTGAGGCGATGGTTTTTGTTGTGTTTTGATCTTCTGCGTCAGCGGCTACCTCATCCACTGCCTGCATATCGGCATCACTGTCATCTCTTACAGGAGCGAGAACGTCGCCTGGGGCTACTGCCAGATCTGTTTGAGGTTTAAGCACGGGTACACCATTAACAACCGTGTTTAAATTCTGATTCTGTTCTTCCAAAGCAGCCAGTTGCGCCTCTTCAGGTGTTTGCGCACGTCGAGTCTGTGACACCCGTATTGGCGTCTGGCTTTGCTGTACAGCGCCACTCTCAGAGCCAAGTCTGCTTTGCTGCGTTTCTACGGTATAGGTTGTGCCATTGCCACCTCGTGACGGTGTTGTCGCGACATTTTTACGTTCCATATACGAGGTTGTGCTAACACTTAGTTGGTCTGACAAATCATCTGTGGAGACAATGAAAGTTCTGATGACCAACCATAGGCTAAGCGGACCTAATATTATGACGAGCGCAATTTTAAAGTTTTCAGACATTTGCAATCCCTCACCGAAGGTGAGAATGGGCATTGAGTGCGTAAGGACAACCTGCGATGATAGCGGTTTGTACCCGTTGGTGACAGTTTAAAGTCTCAGTCGGGAACAGAGTTCACTTACGGAATTAACAACTGTGACAAACAACGCATTATTTGGTACCAGAGGCCGCTTCCCAGACAATCGGCCCCGTAGAATGCGCCGCGATGCTTTTAGTCGAGCGCTGATGCAAGAGACCCGTATTAGCACTGATATGCTAATTCAGCCATTTTTTATCATTGATGGCGACGGGCCGGCTCAGGAGGTGGCATCCTTGCCGGGAGTTAGCCGTCTGACTATCGCTCTGTTACTGGATCAGGCGGCGGCAGTGCATGCGCTTGGTGTGCCCATGATCGTGTTGTTCCCGGTAACCGATGACGATGCTAAAACGGATGATTGTGCTGGTGCTTACAATCCGGAAGGGCTTGTGCAGCGAGCCATAAGAGCATTAAAGCAAGCCATCCCCACCTTAGGTGTCATGACCGATGTCGCGCTAGACCCGTATTCACCGCATGGCCATGACGGGCTGATGGACAATACCGGTTACATCATGAACGATGAAACGACATCCGTATTGGTTAAACAAGCCTTGTCACATGCGCAAGCGGGTGCGGATGTTGTTGGCCCCTCCGATATGATGGACGGGCGGGTAGGTGCCATTCGCCAAGTACTGGAGTCCGAAGGGCAGATTCACACGCGCATACTCAGCTACGCCGCTAAATACGCTTCTCATTTTTATGGCCCGTTTAGAGATGCCGTGGGCGCATCTGCCGCCCTTGGCAATTCAAATAAAAACAGCTACCAAATGGACCCGACTAATTCTGACGAGGCGATGCATGAGATTGCCGCCGATTTGCAAGAGGGCGCTGATATGGTCATGGTCAAACCTGCCGTGCCCTATCTTGATATTGTGTATCGCGCCAAACAGACCTTTGCCGTTCCAACGTTTGCTTATCATGTCAGCGGTGAGTACGCGATGATAAAAGCGGCCAACGCAAATGGCTGGATAAAAGAACGTGAGATTGTAATGGAAACCATGACGTCCATTGCACGCGCAGGTGCCGACGGCGTGCTGACGTATTACGCCCACGACATTGCTCGTTGGTTACATGAGGGTGCGTGAAACCCCAACTTGGGGCCACGATTTGAGAAAAGCCAACTATCATTAAACTCAGTCAGCACGTTGACACAGGGTAAATGATTCAAGTGAAAAATTCGCTTTCGAAAACGATTGCAGCGGCATTCGTGTTGTTGGGGCTCAATAGTGGTGAGGCTCTGGGGTTTGGAGATCAGTGGTATATCGGTATTGCAGGTGGCGCCTCCTGGCTTCAGCCCAATCCTGAAGAGCCTGGGCTTGATCCGTCCGTTCGGGCCGGCGAGGTGGGTAGTTTCATTCTGGGGCGCGATATCGATGACCGATCAAGCGCACAGCTACAATTTTATTCCCTGGGCGAATCCGAGCTTGAGAATGGGGAAATTGTGGATTTTTTCGCAGCTGATGCATCGATTTTGTACCGCCTGTATGACTCTCGCGATCGCTCTCTTACTCGCAGCAGCCGAGCCTTGACGTTTTACGGACGGTTTGCGCTTGGGTTTTTGGAACGAGATACCGAGGTGCCACTGAGCGACGATGCTGGCGTGTATTTTGGTGCCGGTGCCGGCGTTGAATTCTTTTTCAATGATCATATTTCAGTGCGTGCCGAAGGCTTGTACCACGAACGTGATGCCAGTTCTGGCACCCTTGCTTTGGTGGCGCGTTTTGGTGGCGTTAGGGGTCGTAACGCGCAAAGGCCAATCACTCCACCACCTGTTCCTTCAACCGCGAGTGCACCATCACAGGATGCAGGCACCTTACCTACAGTGCCCGCTGTGCCGGGGGTAACAGACACACCGGTCACGGTGACGCCGCCAACATCGAACTTGCCAGAAACGATCAGTGTGCCAGCGCCTAACAGCACTGCGCAGGTTCTACCAAGTGCTGCTGATGCTGATGGGGATGGCGTTGCTGATGCGGCCGATCAATGTGCAAATTCTCGAGCCGGTTATCCGGTAAGAGAAACAGGCTGTGCCTTGTTTGATGGTGTGCTAAGTGGCGTAACCTTTTTACCCAACACCAGCACATTGGTTGCCAGTGCCTATTCGCAACTCGACGATCTGGCCAATGTCTTGTCGCAATATCCAAACGCAAGGGTAGAGCTTCTCGCGCACACAGATAATAAGGGTAGCGTTCGTGAGCAAGCCATTATAACTCGTGCTCGGTTGCGATCAGTGGGAACATACCTTGTGCAACGTGGCATTAAAGCCAATCGTTTGGTACTGCGCTCATTCGGTGGTACAAGGCCGCTTTACGATAATAGCTCCCAGGCAGGTCAGGATGCGAACAACCGTATAGAGCTCATTGAATACCGAGGGCAATAGCCAGGCTGTAGCTCGCGCATTTTGGCGTGATTTACCCTATGGCTTCGCTGTGTTGGCAGGACCAGTCTGCTGGCTTGTGATGTTACTGGCCGGTGTGCCGCGAAGTAGCGGTGCGATCAATATCATCCTGTTATTCCAGCTGGTGTTGCTGATGCCGGTATTGGAAGAAATCGTGTTTAGGCAGGGCGTGCAAACCGGTTTATACAAATGGGCCGTGTTTGCTAATAGCCGGTTTGGAATTTCAATCGCAAACCTTGTGACCTCTATTTTGTTTGCGGCGATGCATCTTTTTAATCAACCGCCAGTGTGGGCAGCGCTCATTTTTTTTCCATCCCTTTTATTTGGTTGGGCACGTGACAGGTTCGACTCAGTGCTACCCGCTATTGTTTTGCATTGTGTTTACAATGCAGGTTTTGTGCTGCTGTTTGTTAACATGACTTAAGTGATGTTGACGGTATCGTGCTGGCGTTATCGATGCAGCCTGAACCATTGCAGCGTTTCGTTAACCGCGTAACGCCTGATCAAGGTCTTCGATTAAATCATCGACATCTTCAATGCCCACAGCCAGACGTAAGAGGTTTTCGGGTACGGCCGTTTCAGGTGGCTCTACACTGTAGCGATGCTCGATCAATGTTTCGGTGCCACCCAAGGATGTTGCGCTAAGGATAAGTTGTAATCGACCAGCAACCGCAAGTGCTGTGTTTTTATCACCTTTAACCTGGAACGATAACAAGCCGCCAAATCCGTTTTTCATTTGGCTGCAGGCAATGTCATGCCCTGGATGTGATGCAAGCCCTGGGTACAGTACGCTCTCTACAGCATCGTGATTTTCTAAAAACGCTGCGATCGATGCGCAACTCTGAGACGCTCTTTCGACTCGAAGAAAGAGTGTTCGCATACCTCGAAGCAGTAACCAGGCATCAAATGGACTAATGATCGCACCTGCACCATGGCGTTCGGCAACAATCTGTTCCCATAAAGGGTGTGTGTCACGCGTGACAATCGCGCCGGCGAGTATATCGCTGTGGCCGTTGAGAAATTTAGTTGCAGAATGGACAACCAGATCGGCGCCCAATGTCAAAGGTCGTGTGTGCACAGGTGTTGGCAAGGTGTTGTCAACAGCCAGTAGAGCGCCGTATTCTCTGGCAAGTTTTGCAGTGGCCTCAATGTCGGTTATATGCATCATTGGGTTGGCCGGTGTTTCAATCCAGATAAGTTCCGTGCGTCTGGCACTTTTCAATGCACGCTCGATACTGTCGAGATCACCAGTTGGATAATAGCTAATACTGATATCCGCGCGTTCGCAATAATTTGCCGTCCAGCTGTACACCCCCCAGTACATTGATTGTGGCAGTACAACATTTGAACCGCTTCTTAGGGCATAAAAAATACTGGCAATGGCGGCCATGCCGGAGGCAAATAATAAGGCTGAGTCGCCTTCTTCGAGAGTAGCCAACACCCTTTCTGCCTGAATGAAAGTAGGGTTGTCATCACGGGCGTAAATGTTGGACTCATCCAGAGGCCGATAACGATCGTCCCGAGCGTAGGTGGTCGAGGTGTAGATCGGCGGTGTGATAGCGCCTGTGTGGGTATCAAGATAGTCGTCGGCTTTGGCAGCGATGGTTGCAGGAGAGGCGTTGCGTGTCATGATCTTGGAAGCTCAGGCGTAAACTACACCTTAGTATGCCATGTTATTCGCTTAGGATTTGCTGCTTTGGTTTATTCAGATGCAGTAAGCTCACTCAATGCGGTGGGTGGTTCGGTGTTGTAGTTGTATTGCAGCAGCGCATCGTTGGTAATAGCGTACAGAATCCCTTCGAGCGCAATGACATCGTTGCAGTTGACACCGGTAACACCTCTTAACAGATCAGGCATCGTTTTCTCGCTTAGATCGAACATCTTGATACCGGCTATATCATCACAAACAAACAGACGATTACCTTCAATAGCTAGACCGGATGGGTTTTGCATAGTGATGGTATTCACCGATACGGGAGAAGTGATGTCTTCGATATCCAGAATTTCCATTTGATCGATACTGTTATAAATTGAGCTCGAGCTTTGTGAGACATAAGCAATTCCATCAGCAGCCACGACAGGGTTTGATCCACTGATCAGAAACACTTCGCTGATATAGCGGGGAGAGGTAGGTTCCGAATTATCAATGATGTGAATGCTTGAATCAGTGGCTGCGAGCAGATAGTTGTTATAGGGAAACAGGCTATTGATCTCAAAATCAAACGATACTCTATTGAGCGGGTTTGGGGCGTTGGGTATGGATATATCAAACACCTGTATTCGTCTGTCGACCACGGCATACATATAGTCGCCAACGATAGTCATACGTGCTGTTGAGCCGCCGCGGCCGGTGCTGTCAAGGCCCGTGCTGGAGCCTCCTCCATCGCCGTTGGAGCAAGCCCCCAAAGTCAATAGGAGTATACCTACAGCCACGCTCATTAGCCTGCGGCCAAAATGCGGCCGCCTACATTTGGCATAGGTGAAAGAAACGTTCAAGGATTCAATAAAAACAGCGCTTGATAGATTATTTAACATAAGAAATCACCACTCCTTGTGTTTCGTCAATATCAATTAGCCTGATATCGTCATCGATGTTTTGAAACGCGTCGTAGGGATAAAGGTCTGGCTGTCGCGCCACCTCCTGTACATTGTTAATGTCGCTAATATCCAGCGTGACAAGATCAACATAACTATCAGCATAAAGATTATCGTCGCGAACAGATAGTTCGGTATTACCTGGGATAACGATGAACCCTATGTTTTCAGGTGCTGTGGGGTCAGAATTATCAATAATGTGTATGCCCTGGTTGCGTTGATTGAGTAGCACAAAATCTTTGTATAGATAAAGCCTGCCAATCGCGCCAAGCTCTCTGGCTTCTGTGTTTCGAACGGCCGAGCGCAAGTCTTCATAAGAGAGATACACGGGTGGCCTGGCCCCATCCAGGCAGGTATTGCTGGCGGTGCAATCTTGTGACGTGGCCGTTATAAAAAGTACAGATGAACTCAGTAAAAGCGTGGCAGCGATTGATGGCTTAAGCGCTCGCTTGGCATGTGCGCCTGTCATGCTGTTGTCAAATCGTTTGCTTAACATAATAGACAAGGCTATTGCTGTGGCGATACCACCCAGTGCGGCGAGGATATCGTAAGGATCGAAAAAACCGATGGTGAGCTCTGCGGCAATGGTCATGCTCAGTATCGTAAGTAGAATGGCTTTGCTGATACGGCCACGTCCAAAATAGGCGATCGTCCAAAGCGTGAGAGTACAAGTGTGTACAAAGCTTGGCAGGCTGCCAAACGCAACATCAGGCAGTGCGCCGCGTGCTTGCGATAAAGTAGGCGACAAAAATGGAAATGCGCTTGTCAGGAAATCTCCCTGCCAACGGAAAAGTAAATAGTAAAGTGCACCTGTAGCCAATGCGAGCAGGCCAGAGATTAGTAGCGTACGCTGAGGTATGCTTGCTTGCTCACTGTTTGCCGTTGGCTGGTAATTTGCCGACGCATTTGTTGCCAAGGAATTTGCCGGGGATTGTGTCAAGGATGATGCCAGGGATGAGACCAGGGATGAGACCAGGGATGATGCCAGGGATGATGCCAGGGATGATGCCAAGGGTCGTGCCGGCCTGAACCGTACAAGTGCTTTTTGAGATCGTGTGTTCAATGAACGTCCTCTCCTTAACTGTTTTAGTCGCCAACTATTTTCAGCCGCTGACTATTTCATTCACTGATTAATGCAGTTACTGATTAATGCATTCACTGATTAATGCAGTCACTCACTATTTCATTCACGTTTCGATCCACTCTCACGCTGTGAATTTCTAGTTAGACTGGCGCTATTCATTGTATAGGGTTAAGTATATGACTAACTGAGGCTGTGCCGATGGTCCAATTACCACAATAAGGCCTACCTTTAGGTACAGGTGGCTGTGAAAGGCAGAGGACACAGGAGAAGATTATGGCACCGTATACTAGGAACCAGTCGCTGAATTTGTCACGGTGAAGCCAATGAGTGAATTTGTTCTAATTATGAAAGCCTTAACGGCAAATAAGCACAGCGCCGCTAATCTCGTCGATGAGAGCTTATGGCCAGGCTACATTGATAAGCTGATCAAGACGGGTCAATTTCGAGGTGGCAGTGCCTTTGGCAATGGGCGTCATTATTCGGCACGCACTGTATCCAGCGAGAATGACGTCAAGATTGTCACGGGCGATCCCTGTGTAGCAACAGGTTTTATGCGCTTTGAAGCTGATTCAATGGATGACTTGCTCTTGTTTCTTGATGAAAACCCAGTCGTGGTAGCAGGTGGCTCAGTTGAATTACATGAACTTGTACTGAGCTAATCGTTTCCCGGTCGATATCCCAGTAGCGCCTGATTTTCAATGATATCAGCAATGCCTGCGGGTAGCGCTTCTTGCCAACCGGCGCTGTTGTTTTGAATACTGTTCAACACCTCCCGAGAATAGATTTTTAGGTAGTCAGCATTACTGCAATCGATTCCGAAAATAAATTTATTTTCCAGCAGATGTCGGTACAGGTATCGAAGATTATCCGGCACCATCAAGCTTGTAAAGTCGGCGATGTCTCCGTTCTCATCGAGTTCTGGATACACAAATAACCGCGTGTTATCCGGAAACAGTTTGCCAAATCCTTCAAGAATTCCACCTTCCACGCCAACGTAACTTTTCTCTCCAAAAATTTCACGTACGTTAATCATGCCCAGCACAATGCCAATTTGTAGCGATGTGTATTGTCGTAAGTACGCTCGCAAAGAAAAATAGCGCGTGTAATCAGAAATCAGTACCGAGTAACCCAACGAATTGAGTAATCCGACTCTGGCGATCAGGTCTTCTTCTGGCACCATCAAATCGTTACCCAAAGAGTCGTTTAGTGAGATTTCCGCTAATACAATCGTATTTTCATCGTCAACACCAGGTAGTTCTTTAAAGGCTTTGTATCCTTGTTCGATCATATCGACATTGAGCCGCGTAACAGGGCGAAACGAGCCTCGGATGGTCAGTACATTTTTTTTGTACAACATATTGGCTGGTACGATAACCGAGCCATCTGGCTGAAACATGATAGCGCGGGTTTTCCAGCTGCGTATCAGGTGTAGATTAATGGCGCGATTGTCGTGATCGTCAAAATAGGGGCCATTAAATTCAATTGAATCAACTTCTATACGATCCGGGCTAAGGTTGTCGGTGAGCGAATCAATGATTTTCTTTGCATCTTCAAAATAATAATAAGCAGCATAAATGAGATTGACGCCAACAATGCCGAGCATTTCCTGTTGCTGCTCGACTTCACGATCATTCATTCGAACGTGAATAATAATATCGGACGGTTCGGCGCCAGGGTAAGTCTGAACACGCACGCCGCACCAGGCATGGCACTCGTTATCACGGTTGTAGCTTTTGGCTGAAACAGTAGCGGCATACGAAAAAAAACGTGATGCCTTGGGGCGGGTATCGCTGACACGTTCTACCACCAATCTGAATTCTTTATCCAGCATGGCTTTAACGCGCGCTTCGCTCACATACCGTCCACTGTCTTGCGTGCCGTAAATGGCATCAGAAAACTGCATGTCATACGCTGAAATGGTTTTGGCAACCGTGCCCGCGGCGGCCCCGGCTAAAAAGAAGTGTCTGGCAACTTCCTGCCCCGCACCAATTTCAGCAATGGTGCCGTATTTTTTATCATCCAGATTGATACGCAGGGCTTTATTGTTTGTGGTTCTGCTACTGACGTTGCGTTCATTTTTCGCTTGTGTTGTACTCATACTTAATCGGCTGCCTCACGCTAAAAAACAAAAGTGATTGGCTAGCACTTAAGCCAATCTTGGGCAATCAGAAATTTTTCGGTTAATGCGGCCTCTGCAGATCCCTTTTCTGGTTGGAAGTTGTATTCCCAATTCGCCTGCGGAGGCATGGACATCAGTATAGATTCGCTGCGCCCACCCGATTGCAGGCCAAACAAGGTGCCCCTGTCATACACCAGATTAAACTCTACGTAGCGGCCACGTCTGTACAGTTGAAACGCGCGTTGTTCATCAGTGACCACAGTATCCATGCGTTTTTGCACAATAGGCAAATACGCCGGTAGAAACTGATCTCCCACACTTCGCATAAAATCGAAAGAGCGGTTAAAGCCGGGTTCGTGATAATCATCAAAAAACAGGCCACCCACGCCGCGGGTTTCATTGCGGTGTTTTAAAAAAAAGTAACGATCGCACCATTCTTTGAATTTCGGATAATGCTCGTCGCCAAAAGGTTTGCAAGCATCGAAAGCACATTGATGCCAATGTATGCAGTCATCGACATAGGCATAGTAAGGGGTTAGATCAAACCCACCACCGAACCACCAGACACTTTGCTCTCCGTCTTTGTCGGCACGGAAAAAACGCACATTCATATGGCTTGTGGGAACATGAGGATTGCGCGGGTGCATGACAAGCGACACGCCCATGGCTCGCCATCGGCGACCCGCAAGTTCGGGGCGTTGAGCACTTGCCGACGGAGGAAGTTCGTGGCCGGACACTTCTGAAAACGCAACGCCGCCTTTTTCAAATACTGCGCCGTCTGCCATGATGCGAGTATTGCCACCGCCACCCGCATCCCTTATCCATTCATCTGATCCGAATGTGGCATTGCCATCAATGGCAGAAAGCTCCTTACACAGTCTGGACTGTAAAGACTGCAGGTATTCCCTGACTGCATCACTATCGGGGGTGCTTGATTCCGGAGCCTCTTTCGACTGTGTGGTTTCGGTTTGCATGTCTATCTAAGCTGAGTTCCGGTGGTTAAATCAAATATGCTGGTCGGTTTTTGCAAAGCGCCGAGCTTGCCCTCGACCACGCCAGCTATGTTCTCTCCGAACGCGTTTAAAATACTTGCTTCATCACCAAGTGGTGGCTGCCCAGATGTATTAGCGCTAGTGGACACTATCGCCTGATTACTGGCTTTGCACAATGCGTTCACAACCGGGTGTGCACTGATTCGAACGGCAAGCGTTTTTCGTCCACCAGTGAGCAGCGGATGAGTATCGCAGGATGCTGGTACGATCCAGGTAACCGGGCCAGGCCAGCTACGCTTAGCAGGAGCAATTTGCTCATCGCTAAGCTCGGCAACGTAAGGGCTTAGGTGTCGCCAATCGCAGGCAACCAAAATCAGGCCCTTGTTACTATCGCGCGATTTCAGCGCCATTAACCGTTCCAGCGCTGCGGGTTTATCGGCTGCACATCCCAAACCGTAAACCGCCTCTGTGGGGTAGGCGATGAGCTGCCCCGCATTGACGGCCGCGGCGGCTTGACTTATATCGATCGGCATAAGCTGCGCCGCGAACGTTTAGTTTTTAGTGGCTGCTGTAACTTTGGATGCAGCGGCTTTCTTTTTGGCGGCTGTTTTCTTAGCCGTTGATTTCTTGGCCGCCGATTTTTTCTTGGCTGTGGCTTTCTTTTTCTTCTTTTTGGCCGCCGATTTTTTCTTGGCCTTCTTTTTGGCTGTCGGTTTTTTCTTGGTCGCGGCTTCTTTCTTAGCGGCGGCTTTCTTCTTGCCACGGCCGCGTCGCTCTGGTGCTTCTTCAAGCAGCTTCAAACAAAGCTCCAGCTCAATTTCGGCTGGCTTCTCTTTCAATTCTTTGGGGATTTTAGCGTTCTTGTTGCCATCGGTGATGTATGGGCCCCAGCGCCCATTCAGAATTTGCACATCGGTGCCTTCAAAATGCTTCACCAGCTTGTTTGCATCGGCTATTTTTTTCTCGGCAACAATTTCAAGCGCACGCTCTAGTGTGACCGTGTAAGGGTCTTCATCTTTCAACGATACAAACTTGGCGTCGTACTTAATGTAGGGTCCAAAACGGCCAATGTTGGCCTGAATTTTTTCACCTTCTGGAGATTCGCCTAAGTTGCGTGGCAGATCAAATAGCTGAATAGCTTCTTCCAGGGTGATCGAATTCATGCGCTGGCCTGGTCGCAGGCCGGCAAATTTAGGTTTGTCTTCATCGTCACGAGTGCCTATTTGCACAAAGGCACCGTAACGACCTACGCGTACTGATATCGGTTTCCCAGATTCTTCATCAATGCCAAGCTGGCGATTCAGATCCTCATCATCACGCGTGATCGATTCCGTTTTTTCGTCAACTGTATGCTTGAATGGTTTCCAGAAATCGCCTAGTAGGGGTACCCATTGTTTTTCACCGCGCGATACCGCATCCAGTTCGTTTTCAAGGTTTGCTGTGAAATCATAATCAACGTACTTGTCGAAGTGTTTGGATAAAAACTTGGCCACCACACGGCCTGTATCGGTTGGGAAGAATCGTCTTGATTCAATTTCAACGTACTCGCGTGATTGAAGTGTCGAGATTATCGACGCGTAGGTAGATGGCCGGCCTATGCCGTATTCTTCTAACGTTTTGACAAGGCTTGCTTCACTGTAGCGCGGCGGTGGTTCAGTGAAGTGTTGGGTGAGCTTAATATCTTGCAGTGGTACTTCATCGCCTTCTTTCAGCTCGGGCAACATCTTGTCATCATCATCGGTGTTTTTCTTGTCGTCTTCATCTTCACGATACACTTTCATAAAGCCTGGGAAAGTGACAGTTGAACCATTGGCGCGAAAGCGATTGCCGTCGCCACAAGCGAAGTCAACCGCTACGCCGTCAATAGTGGCGAAAATCATTTGGCTGGCCACGGTACGCTTCCAGATCAGGTTATACAATTTGTATTGATCTTCTTCCAGAAACGGACGCATCTCTTCCGGTGTTCGCTTTACAGAAGTAGGGCGAACGGCTTCATGCGCTTCCTGTGCGTTTTTCGATTTGTTTTTATAAACGTTTAATTTTTCAGGCAGGTAGTCTTTGCCATAGCGCTGTGGAATAAGCTCACGCAGTTCGTCAGTACATTCTTGAGAGAGCGTGATCGAATCGGTACGCATATAAGTGATCAGACCCACCTGACCTTCATCGCCAATTTTCACACCTTCGTATAAACCCTGCGCGATGCGCATCGCGCGTTGTGCACCAAAGCCAAGTTTGCGTGACGCTTCCTGTTGTAACGTTGAGGTTGTAAACGGTGCCGTGGGGTTTCGCTTACGCTGTTTTTTCTCGACCTTGATGGCGGTGAGCTTGCCTTGTGCATGCGACATCAACATGTCTTTAGCGCTGTTTGCCTGCTCGCCATTGGTAACTGTAAATTGTTTTACCTTTTCGTTTTCCAGTAGAGATAAGCGGGCGGTAAATGGCTGTGTGTCTTTTTCAAGTTCTGCCAAGATGCTCCAGTATTCTTCTGGGATAAAGGCTTCTATTTCATCTTCACGTTCGCAGATCATTCGCAGTGCCGGAGATTGAACACGGCCGGCCGATAGACCACGGCTTATTTTTTTCCACAGCAAAGGGGACAGGTTAAATCCGACAAGGTAATCCAGCGCGCGACGTGCCTGCTGCGCGTTGATTAGATCGGTACCAAGGTCGCGCGGGTTATCAACCGCTTCTTTTACTGCACCCTTGGTAATTTCATGGAATACAACTCGTTGCACTTGCTTGCCTTCAAGTTTTCCCATCTCGCGCAGTAATTCAACCAGATGCCAGCTAATGGCTTCGCCCTCGCGATCCGGGTCGGTTGCGAGTAATAAGGTGTCGGCTTTTTTTAAAGCCTTGATGATCGCATCAACGCGTTTTTCGTTGCGCTCGATCATTTGATACTTCATGGCGAATTCGTTGTCCGGATCTACAGCGCCTTCTTTAGGCAGCAGATCGCGCACATGGCCATATGAAGCCAGCACTTTGTAGTCCTTTCCAAGGTACTTTTCGATGGTCTTACCCTTAGCGGGGGACTCGACAATGACAAGATTCTTGCTCATTTAGCTGCTTGAAATACCTATATGTGATCGGTTACAACCGACTCTGTACGACCAAAATTCAGCCACGAAAGCCGCGCATTCTGACAAAGATTGGCTTGTGGGCTCAACCGTCTGGCAATTTCATTCTAACGCGGATGCGTATTATCCAATGTTGCGATGCTTGCAACGGGTATACCGTCCGCCGCCTTCGAGCACAATATCACCTGATAGTTCCAATCGGGTCAATGCCGCAGCCACACGGGGAGCGTTAAGCCCACTGCGGCGCACCAGAGTATCAATTGATATCGGGTCAAAGCCCAGACAATCCAGCAAGGTTAGCGCGTCCGGGTCAGAATTGGCCAGCTTTGCTTGATCTTTCGTGTAATTGATTGTGCCGCTTTTGCCCTGATCTGGCAGTTCAGTGCCATTTGATTGACGAGTAATTGTGTGGCTCAGGCACTGCAGAATGTCCGCAGTGCTTTCAATCAGGCCAGCACCGTCACGAATAAGGGCGTGGCAACCGCGCGTCAGCGGGTTGCGCACCGATCCAGGCATTGCCATGACCTCTCGACCCTGTGAAAGCGCGTGCTGAGCGGTAGTGAGTGAGCCGCTGGGTAATGCCGCCTCCACGACAAGTACACCGCAACTAATGCCACTGATCAGGCGATTTCGGCGTGGAAAACAGCCGGGTCGAAGGGGCGTGCCCAGGGCAAACTCGCTGACAATGGCACCGTTTTCTAGTAGGCGCTCGGCAAGATCCTGGTGCCTGGCAGGATAAATTCTGTCAGGAGACGTGGCTGCCACGGCGACGGTTTTTCCACCCGCTGCAAGTGCGCCTTCATGCGCGGCGGCATCAATTCCAACGGCAAGCCCGCTGATGATGCTGATCCCAGCGGATGCGAGTTCTGCAGCCATGTCATGTGTAAGTTCGCGTGCGCTCAGAGTCGCTTTTCGTGCACCAACGATGGCAAGCGCCGGTTGATTCAGCGCCTGCAGTTGCCCCGAAACATACAATAGTGGTGGTGCATCGCTGGTGGCGGCGAGCGCCGCCGGGTAGTGTGGGTGCTGAAGGCTGACAATATGATGGTTGTGTTTGGATTGTTGCCAGTTCAGCGCTGTCTCAATGGCTTTATCGATATCTGATCGATACCCATGGCGCAAGGCCTCACTGGCCAATTCGTTGAACGGTGCATCGCAGGTATCTACCCGTGGTATTGGGTCAGCCAGTAGCTGGCCAAGCCGTTTTGCATCTGGGTAGTGATGATAAAACGCTCGACGTAACTTGGCGTTTATGCGCTTGTTTAAAGCGAATCTTAACCAGTGAGCGTTTTTGGAAACGGAAGGCGAGGGTAAAGCTAGTTCATCCATGAATATTGGCCGCGGTTTTACCCGCAGCCAAATTTTAGCAGAACGAACTGCGCCTGCTTGTATGTGTTGCTAAAAAGCCAGGCGAGCTTGATGGTGGCGGCAGGTGTTTATATGCCGGTTACAACGTCGTTGACGCGCACCGGAAGAGTCGATTCCATGACTAGCGCATAGCTTACCTTATCAAAGGTTTTAAACACCATGACCACCCCGGTACGGGTATTGGGCATCTTGACTTCTTCGCGACGCATCTTTCCACGCGTATCGATAAAGGTTCCACCGCGCGATTCTATCGCCAGAACATCGCCTACATTGACATTGGAGTCTTTGCCAAGATTCAACACGATCACCTGATTGCGTCCACTTTGTGCGATTGCATTAACCAGCGATACAATGCGGCCTTCGCCATTGATTTTAGGCATGCGAGTGGTGTAGCTGTGCACGATGCCATCATCGTTCGTGGGCAGCAGCAGATCACCTGCAATGGTCTCCATGTTGTTCGACGTAATGATCAGTGTGGAAGGGTCGCTCAAGTGCATTAATTTCACATCAGCAACGTGCCGTACTTCGTAACCCAGGGTCTTTTTTGTTACCGGATCGCTCAGTTTTTTGCTTTTTCTGAACACCGCATATTGTGGCTGTTCTCGACTGAGGTTGCCACGTACATAAATTTGATGGCCAACTGCACTCGTTAAACGCCCATCATAGTTACCCACAACATAAGGGGCACTATCCAGTGCAGTCGCTGAAACCACCCGTGGGTGTACCAGGAAAGAATGTATTGCATCCCCCGAAATCATTGGGATTGCATCGTCCAAAGATTCAGATCGAATTCTTGGAGATAAACGTTCTGTGGTCAGGCCATTGGCATTGCCGGCGGCTCCCGATTGTGAAACACGCTGGCCATTGCGATCAATAACCAGTGTTGGACTGCCATTGATGTATTCAAGGCTGATTTTATCGCCCGGGTAAATCAAATGTGGATTCGGGATCTGAGGGTTGTAATCCCACAACTGTGGCCATAACCAGGCCTTATCCAGGAATCGATCAGAAATATCCCACAATGTATCCCCTCTCACCACGGTGTAGCTGTCTGGTGCGTCAGGGTCTATATCGCCAGAGCTAATCGGGTCTCTTGGCACGACAGTAGTGTAGGTTGCATCTTCCGAAAAACGGTTTTCAACGCGTGTTTCGGTGGTCGGATCCTGTACGCTCACAGCATTCGAGCCAGAGAGCGCACACCCAGCCAAAAGTGACGAAAAACCCAGCATTACGACAAGGCGGGCGGCCGATTTAACGTTAAATGGGGCCATTAGAACGGAATCTCCAAAATGATCGTGTTTGAGGTATCAGCACAGCTGTACACCTTCTTCACCGGTGTTATGCAAGGTAGATGCCTTCTCGGGCCTGTTAGAATTAAGGATTCTGATTAAACCGTGGATTTTTGCTTTGTCTTTGCTCGATATTCTCATCTATCCCGATTCGCAGCTGCGTAAGCATGCGGCGGTCGTACCCAATGTGGATGGCCGTGTTGCCTCGCTCGTAGACGATATGCTGGATACCATGTACGACGCACCCGGTATTGGTCTGGCCGCCACTCAAATCAATGTCCATGAGAAAATTGTGGTTATTGATGTTTCTGAAGAGGGAGATTCACCTATCACCTTGATAAACCCTGAGATTTTGGAAACCCATGGCGCAGGTGAAATGCAGGAAGGGTGCCTTTCCATTCCGGGTGTGTACGAAACCATCAAACGTCACAGCGATGTACGTGTCAGCGCCATTGATCGGGAGGGCAGGCCATTCGAGCTCGAAGCAGATGGTGTGCTGGCGGTGTGCATTCAGCATGAAATCGATCATTTGAACGGCAAATTGTTCGTGGATTATCTGTCTCCGCTAAAACGTAACCGAATCCGCAAGAAAATGATCAAGTTTGTCCGTGACAACGAGGACGAAGATCTCGATGACTGATTGCGAGCGCCTGCGCATCGTGTTCGCAGGCACCCCTGATTTTGCCGCGAGTGCCTTGCAAGCGCTGCTCGATAGCCATCATCAGGTTACAGGTGTGCTGACTCAGCCTGACAGACCTTCAGGACGAGGCCGAAAACGTGTTGGCAGCGCCGTTAAGCAGTTGGCCGTGTCGCATGAGCTGCCTGTTCAGCAGCCACTCTCTTTGCGTGACCCTGAAGCGCTGGATGCGCTTTTTACCTGGAGATGTGATGTCATGGTGGTGGCAGCCTACGGTCTTATCTTGCCTGAGTCTGTATTGTCATGGCCTGCCTTGGGTTGTTTGAATATTCACGCCTCTTTACTGCCTCGCTGGCGAGGAGCCGCTCCTATTCAACGCGCCATTCTTGCAGGTGATCGTGAATCTGGTGTGTGCATTATGAAAATGGATGCGGGGCTGGATACCGGAGATGTGCTGTCGAGGGAATCGGTACCTATCGACTCCGCCACCAATGGCGGACAGCTTCATGACACACTGGCTGATTTGGGAGGGTCATTGTTGCTGGCCACACTGCCGCCATTTTGCAAGGGCGACATCGCACCGCAGGCACAAGCACAAAACGGAATCACTTACGCTGACAAACTCGATAAAGCCGAAGCACTGCTGGATTTTACAAAAACAACGCTGGCGTTACACAGACAAATTCAGGCGTTTAATCCCTGGCCGGTCGCTGAGGTGCCACTGGAAGGTGAGCGCATACGCATTTGGCGCAGCGAAGTGGTTTCTAGCGATCAAGCTTCGCCTGCACCCCCTGGTACGGTGGTAGACATCAATGAGAGGGCTGTGCATGTGGCAACAGGTGATGGCGTGATTGCCTTAGTGGAGTTGCAGCGTCCTGGTAAAAAGCCATTGCCTGCCCACGCTTTTTGTCTTGGGGTCGGTCTTGATAACAAGGTGTTTGGCTAGACATGCCTGCAACTGATGTACGAGTATCAACGATACGCGTCATACAAAAGTTGAACAATGGTGGTGGTTCGTTAACGCGCTTAATGCCAGAAGCACAATCAACTGTCGATGAAAAAGAACGCGCATTGCTGCAGGCAATGTGTTTTGGTATGGCTCGTTGGTCGGAGCAGCTAAAGGCCGTGGTAGATGCGCTGCTGAGCAAGCCAATCCGAAAAAAAGATGTGGATGTTTACCTGTTGTTACAGCTAGGTGTGTTTCAGTTAATGCACATGCGAATTGCACCGCATGCCGCGGTCGATAATACGGTAAAAGCGGCCGGAAAGTTGGGCAAACCCTGGGCACGTGGACTTGTTAACGCTGTGCTGCGAAACTTTCAGCGCCAGGAGTCAACCTTACTCAAAAACTTAAACCCCGAAGCTCAGCTGGCTTGCCCCGGCTGGCTGCTTACGCAATTGCGTATGGATTGGCCTGAGCAGTGGCAAGAGATTTGTGCGGCCGCCAATCAACAAGCACCCATGACCTTACGCGTTAACGCGCGTCGGTATAGCAAAAAACAATATGCGCAACTACTCAGTGACAACACGCTGAAACTTGCAAGCGATTCTGAATTTTCTGTAAAGCTTCCAGATGCTTTGACATTGGACTCTGCATCAATGGTTGATGTGCTCCCCGAATTTAATCAAGGGGCTGTAAGTGTGCAAGACAGTGCAGCGCAGCTGGCAGCCGCCCTACTGCAGCCAGCTAATAAACGTGCTCGTTTACTCGATGCCTGTGCAGCACCTGGTGGAAAGACTGCACATGCGCTTGAACGGCATGACTGGAGCTCTGTTGTCGCGCTTGAAATTGATGAGTCTCGAATGCAAAGAATGGTGGATACTCTTGCACGTTTGCAACTTAGCGAGCGCGCCACTGTACTCACTGGCGATGCGCGTGATACTAAAACGTGGTGGGACGGCGAACACTTTGATGCTGTGTTGCTTGACGCTCCCTGTAGTGGTACAGGTGTTATTCGCCGCCACCCTGATATCAAACTGCTACGACGCAAAAGCGATATCGCAGAGCTTGTAAAGATTCAGCAGCAGCTACTCCAGGCCTTATGGCAAACGGTTGCGGATGGCGGTCAGTTACTGTACGCCACATGCTCGGTGCTTAAGTGCGAAAACGAACAGCAGATAGTGACGTTTATCGAAAACAACACTGATGCAACTGTTGTTGATATTGATATTGACTTTAACAATCATGCTGACAAGCTTGGTTTGCAGATTCTACCGGGCGAGCAAGGCATGGATGGGTTTTACTATGCGCTGCTTGAGAAGCGCAGCTGATGTGCAGTTTTACAATATCGCGCAATAAGCGGTTTTCTTCTGTGGATTTATTGCAATTAAAACAGCCGAATCTATTTCTGCGTCTGTTGATGCTTTGCGGTTTGTGTCTTTTCTGGGGAATCCCAAGCGCTCAAACGGACCCGGATGCAGGCTATATTAACATTGAGTCAGCCTCGTTTGAGCGAAGCGAAGCTGGTATAAAACTCGATGCCGTAGCCGAGCTTAATTTATCTCGAGAAATTCGCTTAGGCTTGGATAGTGGTGTGCCGCTGCAATTCATACTTCAACTGCGCATTTTAAAATCGCGCCGATTCTTGCCCGACGCTGTATTCCTTGGGGTACAGAAGCGTTACACTCTTACATACTATGAGCTAACACGGCACTATCGTGTGCAGTCTATTGATACCCTGGAAAGCCACAACTACCGTTCGCTGTTTGCCGCACTGACCGCGATGGGTAATTTAGAGTCGGTAGAATTCCGTGTTCCCGAGCCAAAGTATGCGCGATTAGGGCGTATTCTTAAACCGCTTGAGGGGCAGGACAATGCAAGGCATTATGGTGAACTTACTTTCAAGCTTGATAGTAAGGCGCTACCGCTGCCGTTGCAGCCAGTTATTACTAAAGCCTGGCGTCTGGCGAGTAAGGAGTACCTGTGGCAGCTAAATTAAGCCATCGAACCATGACAAGCCCTGTTCTTATGGGTTTGTTTTTTGTTGTGCTCATTGCCTCACTCTACGTGCTTGGCACCATGGCCTTGCGCCTTGATCAGTTTGGTCGTTACTACTACTGGTTGCTTCTGGGAAATATTTTCGCGCTTAGTTTTATTGCCGTTCTTATTCTGATCAATGCCTATCGTCTGTTAAAAGAATTTAGAGCGCGGGTAGCCGGTTCCCGATTGACTGTTAAGTTGGTTATTCTTTCTATCATATTGGCTTTAATGCCAGTGACGCTGGTTTATGGCTTTTCGATACGATTTTTGCGTGCCAATATCAATAGCTATTTTGATGTTCAAATAGAGCAAGCACTCGACGATGCGATCGAACTCAGTCGCGAATCGTTAGGCTTGCTGATGCGAACCTTGCAACGCGATACCATGAAGGTTGCTCAGCAGCTGGTTGGCGTCAACGAATCCGTTTCAGTCATCGCACTAAATGCACTTACAGCCGAAACAGATGCGTCTGAAATGACCTTGTTAGGGCCCGATAACCGTATTGTTGCTTCCACCGGCTTACTTGAAAACATTGCCATGCAACCGAATCGTCCAGATGATGATTTGATCGCACGAGCGCGGCAAGGTTTGCCTTATGTCGGTGTTGATCCTATCGGTGATGGAGAGTTGTATATACGAGTGGTGGCACCGGTATTTTCAGAAGACGCGACACGCGAAAATTCTGTGCTGCAGGCTTTATATCCTGTATCGACCCGATCTTCGAATTTGGCAGAAAGCGTTCAATCCAGTTACCAGCAATATCGTCAACTCGTATTCTTAAGGCAACCGCTTATGCTCAGTACCACCCTGAGCCTATCGCTTGCGCTCTTGTTGTCTGTGATGATGGCAGTTTGGTTTGCGTTTTATGCCGCACGGCGCATGATGATGCCTGTGCACGATTTAGTACATGGAACGCGCGCAGTAGCGGAAGGAAATTACGCGACTCGTATCTATAAACGCAGTAAAAACGATGAGCTTGGTTTTTTGGTGCAATCGTTTAACTACATGACATTACAGCTGGGGCAATCTCGAGATACCGCAATGCGCAGCCAGCAACAAGTGGAAAGCCAGCGAGCGTATTTACAGGCCGTACTAGGGAAAATATCCTCCGGCGTAATAACCTTAGACTCAGACAATTGTGTGCGTACCTGCAATAGAGCCGCGATGGATATTCTTGGGCCTGAACTTGGGCAGCTGCATGGCAGCAAGCTAATACCTGAAGTGCAGGACAACAGTATAGCCGGTCAGTTCAGGGATCAGATCTCACATTATCTGCACGACAACAGTAAAGAAGACTGGTCTGCTGAACTGGAAGTTGTGGATCAAAAAGGCCGGCGCTTCCTATTTTGTCGAGGCGCATCATTGCACGACCCCACAGGCGAGGACGGCGGCATGGTCGTTGTTATCGATGATATGACGACCATCATCAGCGCGCAGCGAGATGCTGCCTGGAGTGAAGTTGCAAGGAGGCTGGCACATGAAATTAAAAACCCGCTGACGCCAATTCAGTTATCTGCAGAACGTATGCGTCATAAGTTTAACCAAAAATTAAAAGATGATGATGCGCAAACACTCACGCGCTTAACTCAAACCATTGAGAGCCAGGTTGATGTTATGAAATCGATGGTAGATGCGTTCGCAGAATATGCTTCAACACCCCAACTCGCTTTGGTTGAAACTGATTTCAATCAACTATTGCAAGAAGTCGCAGATATGTATCGACAAAACGAAGCCGATGCCAAATTTACGTTAGCAGTAGATCAATCTTTGCCGTTAATACCAGTTGATTTGCCCAGAATGCGGCAGCTTATGCACAACTTGATCAAGAATGCGCTTGAAGCTCAGCAACAAGCCTCAACACCCATCGTTCAAATCACCACACGCAGCGTGTTAATCTCTGGCCAACGCATGCTGGAAATTGAGACGCTTGATAGAGGGCCGGGCTTTGCACTGGACACGCTTAGTCGTGTATTTGAGCCGTACATCACGTCCAAACCCAAAGGCACTGGGCTGGGATTGGCGATCGTTAAAAAGATTGTTGAAGAGCACAACGGTACAATAAAGGCTGAAAACGTTCCAAGCGGTGGTGCTATGGTCACTGTGCAAATACCGTTTCCAACCGCGGTGCAAATACGAGGTGATGCAGCATGAACAATCGCTCTGTGCTGGTGGTGGATGACGAACCCGATATTCGGCATTTGCTGCAGGAAATTCTTGAAGATGAGGGCTATGCAGTTTCGGTTGCTGAATCGGCGGCCGCGGCACAGTCTTGTATTGATGAACATACGCCAGACCTTGTCTTACTCGATATCTGGATGCCGGACACTGACGGAATTACTCTGCTTAAATCCTGGCGCCAAACGGGTCAGCTGCAATTTCCAGTGATCATGATTTCAGGCCATGGCACAATCGAAACTGCCGTAGAGGCAACGCGTCATGGTGCCGTCGGCTTTATAGAAAAGCCTGTGTCACTGGCAAAGCTATTGTTGAATGTTGAAAAAGCATTGGCCGAAAATTTTGTTCATGAGCCCGGTGGAAACGCATCTGTACAAATAAAGCGTCTGCCTTTGTTGCTCGGTGATAGTGATTATGTAAAGCAGCTGCGCGCAGAACAGTCAGAACAAAGCTTGCGTATGAGCTCCTTATTGTTAGTCGGTGAGCCGGGTAGTGGGCGTGTGTTGTTTGCACAGCAAACTCATGATCTCAACCCGGATATAGATGGCCCTTTTATACAATTGCGATGCGATACGCTATCCAGTGCCAATGCGCATAGAGAACTACTCGGCGAAGAAAGCAACGGTAATATCAGTATGGGCTTTCTTGAATCGGCAGCGGGTGGGACCTTGTTTTTAACTGATATTGAATTACTACCGGCTGCAGCGCAACAGACCTTGCGACAAAGCATAGAACAGCAAAGTATTACGCGAGTGGGTGGCTCGCAGCGCTTACCGTTTCGTTGCCGTGTAATGGCAAGCTGTCGTACCGATATCGCATTACCTGTAAAACAGGAAGTGCTGGATGCGCATCTGGCACGGCTCGTGTCTACTGAAACTATCCATATCAAACCCCTTAGAGAGCACCCCGAAGACATACCCGCGCTGCTCGAAGGTTTTGTCGATTGGCATGTGCAAGAAGAGGGGCTTACTTATCGTCATTTTGATGTGGCAGCACAGAACAAACTGCGTAACCTTGAATGGCCTGGAAATTTACTAGAGCTGAAAAATCTGGTGCAGCGAATACTGCTGCTGGGTGGGCCAACCGAGATTGAAGCTGCAGAGGTGAACAAAGCACTGGGTGTTGTTGCTGCAGGTGTTGCCACCACCGATTTACGCTACGATCTTCCCCTTCGCGAAGCACGCGCCGATTTTGAAAGACAATATCTTGTCCGTTGCCTTATCGAAGCGCAGGGCAATATTGGTGAGCTGGCTAAACATGTGGGAATGGAACGCACCCATTTGTACCGCAAGCTACGCAGCCTCGATATCGATCTGGAAAAAGTTCGAGAATAGCGTAGCTGAGATGTAAAATTAACCGGAAGTAGCGTGGTTGCTTGTAAAAAATAGCGCTTGTAGAAATGATTGGTAGTAAAAATTACAGGTAGTGAAAATGATTGGATGTAAAAATGATGGGTTGTAAAAATGATGAGTTGTAAAAATGATGGGTTGTAAAAATGATGGGTTGTAAAAATGATGGGTTGTAAAATTAAATAATGAAAATCATTGTATTGGGTGCCGGACAGGTTGGCTCTACCGTAGCGCAAAGCCTGGCATCTGAAGAAAATAATGAAGTGACTATTGTTGATACAGACACGGCTGTTCTTGACGAACTACGCTCACGGCTGGATCTCAACACCGTAACAGGCTACGCCTCATACCCTGAAGTACTTCGGCGTGCAGGTGCTGAAGATGCCGACATGATTATTGCCGCTACAGACTCAGACGAAACCAATATTGTTGCCATCCAGATTGCCTACACCCTATTTAGAACACCAAACAAAATTGCACGCATTCGATCTGCTGACTACCTGCAAGAAAAAAATCTGTTCAGTAATAACCATATCCCCATCAATGTGCTGGTCAGCCCGGAAGAGCTGGTAACCGATCACATTAAACGTGTTATTGAACATCCAGGTGCATTACAGGTGCTTGATTTTGCGGGTGGTAAGGTACGGCTTGTAGGTGTTGAAGTCATGCCAGGTGCGCCGATGGATGGGAAGACACTATCATCTCTGCCGGATTTACTGGGTGGGCTGGACGTTCGTGTTGTAGCCGTCTATCGAGGCGAAGAGGTGATTATTCCCGACGGTAAGTCAACGATTCAGACTGAAGATATTGTGTTCTGCCTTGGGCAGCGAAAAGACACAGCCAAAGTGATGGAAACATTCCATGCTGAATCCAAATCCTGTAAAAGAGTGATGATTGCCGGTGGCGGCAATATTGGTTTGCTGCTCGCGCGCAAGCTTGAAAAATCATACGATGTCAAAATCATCGAAGCACAAAGTGAACGCGCTGACTATTTAGCGGAAACCTTGAATAGCGCCTTGGTGTTCCATGGTGACGCTGCAGATCAAGACATGCTAATCGATGAAAACATCGATAACATGGATGTGTTTTGTGCCCTGACAAACGATGACGAGGCTAACATTTTATCGGCCATGTTAGCCAAGAATATGGGCGCTCGTATGATCATGTCTCTGATCAATCGGCCAGCCTATGTTGATCTCGTGGAAAGAGGCATAATTGATGTTGCGATCTCTCCGCAGCAAATCACCATTGGTGCATTGCTGACACATATTCGTCGCGGCGACGTGGTGGCTGTGCACTCTTTGCGTAAAGGCTCTGCGGAGGCTTTGGAAGGGGTGGCGCATGGTGATATCGAGACATCAGCACTGGTCGGTCGCTCTATTAGTGAAATTGAATTACCAAAAAGTGCAGCAATAGGTGTGGTAGTGCGCGGAGAAGAGGTTATCATTGCGCATCACGACATCATCATCGAGGATGACGATCATCTTATTGTGCTTGTCACTGACAAAAGCGAAATTGCGGATGTGGAAAAATTGTTCCAGGTCGGTTTTGCGTTTGTGTAAATCGCCACGGTGACTACCCCCAGATGACTATCCAGATTAGAGTCGTGCAGCGTGTGCTTGGTATTCTGCTCAGTTTGTTTAGTACTACCATGTTAACGCCTGTGCTGGTTTCTCTTATATACAAAGATGGAGCGATCTGGCCATTCCTGGGTGCGTTTATCACAACGTTGGTAACGGGTCTGCTTTTG
Source organism: uncultured Granulosicoccaceae bacterium (assembly GCA_964435305.1). GTDB lineage: Bacteria > Pseudomonadota > Gammaproteobacteria > Granulosicoccales > Granulosicoccaceae > Granulosicoccus. Next base: position 262 of record CAYSZH010000045.1, on the reverse strand, counting down.
TACTGGCCGGTGAGAGACCACAAAAAGACGCTGCGTTTACGTGATGGTTTTGTTGTAGTGGTGTCTTTCTGGGGCGTACTCGGTGTGTTTGGTTCCTTGCCATTTATACTTTTCACACCATTGGAGTTAAGCATTGCGGCCGCTATTTTCGAGTCCATGTCTGGGCTGACCACCACCGGTGCCACATTAATAGTGGGTCTGGATGCGCTTCCACATTCCATTTTGTTTTATCGTCAACAAATGCAGTGGCTGGGTGGCATGG
>CAYSZH010000044.1:0-29114 GCA_964435305.1 uncultured Granulosicoccaceae bacterium | reverse complement strand
CTTAGTTGAGAGAGGCACTGACTGTTGGACCTGAGAAGGGCTTTTTTTATTCAATTGAACGTCATTTTCCAATGGCGCTGAGCGCAAAAAGCCCAAATACAGCAGCCCCACCACGATAGAGGCTGCGCCGGAAATAAAAAACGCGCTTCGCCAGCCAGTCGTATCGATCAAAAACCCGGTAAGCAGCGCAGCGCAAGCCACACCCATATTGCCGAATATGCCATTAATTGCGAGAGGAATGCCCGTTTTTTCACGTCCTTCCACTACCATGGCTAAGCCAACAGGATGATAAATTGCCGCGAAAACACCTATAAACGTCAGGCTCATCGCGATTTGCATGGGGCTATTAGCCATACCCGTTAATATAGAGCCACCTCCAATGCCAATAAAAAATATGACCAGCATGCCGCTACGACTCCATTTATCGGCCATCCATCCAGCCGGTATGGAGAACACGCCAAAGGCAATAAATCCAGGCGTTGCGTAAGGTATCAACTGCGCATAGCTGAGTCCCCATTCACTCGTAAGTCGCAAGGCAGCGGCGGTTGCAAAAATCAACATGAAGTAATGATCGAGAAAATGACCCACATTGAGAAACAAGAATTTTATTCGGTCTCTTTGCATATCCCGTGTTTAGCAGCTCTTAATATTTCAATTGTAACGGCTCATCCGTTCATACCCATACACTATTACTGGATATTGTTCCAAACTAGAGTTCATTTGTTACTATTCTAAGTCGATTTCTAAAGAATACTGACAATGGCTATAGAGCTCTGGGTGGCCTTTGCGCTGGCATCTTGTATATTATTGGTGATACCCGGGCCCACGATACTGACAGTAGTCAGCTATTCTATGGCCTATGGCAATCAAGCCAGAATCCCGCTTATCGCTGCTGTCGCTCTCGGCGACTCAACTGCTCTTGCACTGTCTCTTGCCGGTTTAGGCACGCTGCTTAATACATCTGCCTGGTTATTTCTGGCCATAAAATGGCTCGGAGGCTTATATCTGATCTATTTGGGCATCAAATTAATTTGCGCCAACACCAGCACTCTAACCAATGATGCAAAGATTGTAGAGACTGAGAATGCCCAATCAGCACACTCACTACCCTCTCGCTGGAAACTATTTGGTAATACTTGGCTGGTGACCGCATTAAACCCTAAAGGCATTATATTCTTTATCGCGTTTTTACCGCAATTTATCGATCATTCTGCTCCGGTTGCATCACAACTTTGGATTCTTTCAGTAACGTTTGTGGTACTGGCTACGATCAATGCCGCTGCTTACGCTATTTTCGCCAGCAAAGCACGTTATATTTTTCGATCGAGAAAAGCGCAGCGCATCTTTAACATCAGTGGCGGAAGTTTACTTTCCATGGCGGGAGCGTGGGCCCTAACGGCCAGGCCAGCTTAACGAACAGAATACTCTAGCCATTCTTTGGCAAGATACTCAGCCGCTTCGATTTCATCAAAGGACATTTCTTGAGCAACTAAACTCAAATGCTTTTGCATTAGCGGGTTACCACTACTCACCGCTATTTTTAACCATTTGTAGGCCTGCAGGAGATTTTTTGGGGCATCAGTGCCTTGAAAATACATGATGGCTAAATCGTGCTGAGCCATTTCATGTCCATTTTCCGCAGCACGTATATAAAAGTCGAGCGCTCTCTTTTTGTCTGTTTGCAAGCCCCAACCATTGTCATACAGTATCGCCAATCGATAGGCCGCCTTGGGAAAATTCTGCGTGGCCGATTGCTCATACCAAAAGGCCGCTTTCGTGTCATCCTGCACTACCCCTCGCCCATACTCAAACAACAAACCAATTTCAAACTGAGCTTCAGCGGATCCATTTACCGCTAGATTATGCAAGCGCGAGTACGCGGATGAAGAAGACTTCTCTGTTGCGTGAATGCGCCTAATGTCATCAAAGGACGCTGATGAAAACGCATATCCAAACGGCAAGCACACAATGAGCATCATTGACCAAGCGTGCATTTTCACCTTGTTATACATACTAGTGTCGTTAAACATACTAGTGTCGTTAAACTTACCTGTGACATTAAGCAAATCAGTGACCCCGCGCATAGTTATTACTAAGATCGTAGATACACTGCAAAGGTTCATCTTCGTTAAACCGGCAGCACCCAATCGATCATGGAAGGTGTATAGCTAAATCGTGCTGATCTAAACCTAATACGAACTCAATCTTAGGGTTCCAACAACCACCCTATCATGACTACCTGCAAACTACGATAGCGACAGGGCGGCCTTTTCTACGGCCCTTTTTGTAATATCGATATCTTCTTCCGTAATCGCAAGGCATGGGTACATTTTACCAGGCGATTTTAGAATACCGTTTTCTCTTAATATCGTGTTGAACTTGTTGTTCTTATTTTTGTCACCAGATTGCCAACTACGATAATCGGTAACCTCAACGTCGGTAAAGAGCACATCAAACAAGGTTTTCTCACCCACTATTTTGTGCCCAATTCCATGTTTATTTAAGCTTGTACTGATCAGATTCTGCAAGCTCTCTCCAATCTGTTCAAGTTTCCCATAGGCATTGTCTCGACGTAGAATCTCCATGGTTTTAATCCCGGCCACCGCTGCCACTGGGTTACCAGACAAGGTTCCCAATTGCATCAGGAATTTATCTTTGCCCACTATGGATTTATCAAAGTGACTCATCATGTCTTTGCTGCCAGCAATCGCAGCTAGTGGGAAACCACCCCCAATGATCTTACCCAGGGTACACAAGTCTGGCGTGACACCATAGGCTTCTTGCGCACCGCCGTAACTCAATCGAAAACCTGTCACTATCTCGTCAAATATGAGAACAATGCCTCGAGCTGTACACTCGTTACGCAACAGCTGTAAAAATCCAGGTGCCGCTGGTACAACCCGTTGTAGCGGTTCTACAATAATGGCTGCGATATCACGGCCATACTCATCGAGTAAGGCTTTAACTGTTTCTGCATCATTAAATGGTGCAATGACCATTTCATCCTTTACCGACTCTGGAATACCAGCACTGTCTGGAACCGCGGTTGGAAAATTGGCTCGTTTTTCCGGTGCCAAACTCATTTGAGCTTCAGCTGACATACCGTGATAACCACCCTCGAATTTCATAATTTTAGAGCGACCGGTAAACGCGCGAGCTAGGCGCAAAGCATACATATCAGCTTCACCACCTGATGTCAGATATCTCACTTGTTCAGCGCAAGGCACCGCAGCACAGATATCTTCAGCAAGCTCAATACCGTCAGCATTATTAGCAAAGAAAGTCATTCCTTTACCTAGCTGTCTTTGCACCACCTCTAAAACTTCAGGATGCCCATGGCCCAATAACATTGGGCCAGACCCAATAAGATAGTCCACATACTCGTTATCATCTTCGTCCCAAACACGCGACGCCTTGCCCCGGTTGATGATAATGCCAGGATCAAAATTTCCGAAACCACCTTCTGGCAGAACGGTTTTTGCTCGCTTAATCCAATCTTCTTGCTTGCTCATAGTGTTCAGTTTTGGCTATAGTCGCTATGCACTTGTGATGCTTTGAAATGGTCGATGCCGCAGCTGGCTACCCAGCTTATCGCTTGTATATTTGTTCAATCAGAGACTATTTAGGGCATCCGTTCTTGGTAACACATTTTCATGATCATACACAGGTTTATCCAAGACAGTCGCGGCACGAGGTTTGCCGGCAATAACGACTTGCAATTGAGTTCCCGCATCTGTGGCTTCTGGTTTTATGTAAGCGAATGCCACTATTTTTCCTACCGTATGCGCATAAGTTATGGACCCGACAGACCCAACAACTTGATCGTTCAAAAGCACCGCTTCTCCACCATGACCATCGTTAATTCCATCAGGCTCAATGAGTAAATAGGCGCAAATCCAGGGAAGTCGGTTTTCCTTGCTTTTTAGTGTTGCCGATTTTCCTATAAAGTCTTTATCCAGATTTACAAACCGCATAACATCCGCTTCGACAAGCGTGACTTCATTAGTCAGTTCTCCTGCGCCTTTAAACATTTTTTCCATGCGCATGGTATTCATCGAAAACGATCCGTAGTCCGCAATACCGTGTTGCCTGCCCTTATCCCAAAGCGCATCATAAATAGCAAGAAGCTTGTCACACGCAGCGTGTATTTCCCAGCCCAATTCACCCGCATAGGATAGTCGAAAGGCCCAACACGATTCACCTGCAATCATTATTTCCTGTGCACTAAGCCAGCGAAAACTGGCATTGTCCAATGCTGAATCGGTACAGCTTGCCAATACGTCTCGTGATCGCGGGCCATTTATCGTCAACGCTCCCCATTCGTTCGACAAATTGATAATATCGACCTCTTGCCCGGATAAATGGGTATTTAAATGGTCCAGCAATCGCTGTTCAAAAAACGCAGCACAAACCAGATAATAACGATTTGCAGCAAGCCGAATAACCGTAGCTTCTACTTCAATTCGGCCGCGTTTATTAAGAAAATGCGTTAGAACAATACCGCCAACTTTAGCTGGTAACTTATTGGCGACTAAAGAATCCAAAAACAATGCGGCCTCTTTGCCGTTGATTTCGATTTTCGTAAAGGCGCATATGTCCATGATGCCCACGCGCTGACGAACGGCCGAAACCTCTTTTTCCAGCACATGATGAATAGCATTGCGTTTAAAGGAATAGTGATCTTGCTGTGGCATGCCGTCTTTGGCAAACCAACGAGGGCGTTCATGTCCAAACACCTCTTCGAATACAGCACCCTTGGACTTTAATCGCTCGTACAGTGGAGATGGTTTAACGGGTCGCCCGTCAAGCCGATTAAAATTTGGATACGGAATTTCGTGGCGCAAGCAGTAGTCTTCTTTTGCTTTGACGATTTGCCATGACTTGGTAGCGTAGTCACCGAAGCGTCTTGGATCATAGTCCCGCATGGAGATATCAGCTGCGCCATGCACCATCCACCGCGCAAGCTCACGAGTCAAACCCGGGCCCCAGCCAATGCCAATTTGCGTGCCACAGCAACACCAATAATTGCGCACCCCTGGTGCTGGCCCGATAAGTGGGTTGCCATCTGGCGGGTGTGAAATTGCACCATGAACGTCGCGCTTAATGCCCAAATCGGCAAACAGCGGCATACGCTCCAATGCGTTTTCCAACCACGGCATGACGCGATCATAATCGGGTTCGAACAATTCGTTTTCGGCTTCCCACGGGCAGTGATTCTCCCAGACTGTGTTGGGATTTTCCTTTTCGTATATGCCGATTAAACCGGATTGCTGCTCCATGCGTATGTAACCAGACACTTTACGATCATCCCGAATAACCGGCAGCTCCTGTTCTAATGTTGCGAATTCGGGAACCGTGTCAGTGACAAAATAGTGATGTGTCATCGAGGTCATGGGCAATTGCAAACCTGACCATTCACCCATTTGCCTTGCATACGTTCCACCCGCATTGACAACATGCTCACAGCTTATTTCACCCTGTTCTGTAGAGACCAGCCACTCACCATTGACTTGTTGTTTGATATCGCTTGCACGACATTGGCGTACTATTTTCACACCTAGTTTTCGAGCACCGGTAGCCAATGCCTGAGTCACACCCGATGGATCAACATGCCCATCATCAGGGGTATATAAGGCCCCGAGTACACCTTCTAAATTATAAAACGGGTGCTTGGAAGCAACGAAGGCAGCATCGACAAGTTCGATATTAAACCCTAGCGAGGTTCCGACACTCAATGTATGCCGCAACCAGTCCATCTCATCCTCTTCATATGCCAGACGAAATGAACCACAGCCATGCCAGGTTACGTTGTGACCAGTCTCAGCTTCCAACGCACCTGAATACAAAGCGATGTTGTAGTCAACACATTTGCCTAAGCTAAAACTAGAAGTGGAGTGCGTGATTTGCCCAGCGGCATGCCAGGTGGAGCCCGATGTAAGCTCAGCCTTCTCTAGTAATACAATATCGCGCCAGCCTTCATGGGCGAGATGATAGGCAAGCCCGCACCCCATCACACCACCACCAACGATCACAACCTTCGCTTGAGTCGGTAAGTTAGTGCCACTCATACTTTTTGTGCACCATTCATATTGATAAATAGCCCATTAGGCGGTTACGATTGCCATACTAGTTATACAAATGTACCCTCGTCAACCATGCTTGTCGCAAGAGTACAACTGGTTGGAAAACGCTTTAGACATGACAGTAGACTATCGGTGCAAGAGGATAAAAAATGAGCGATTCCACGACCCCAGCCCTATCGCTTGAAGCCTATTACTACACCGATCCCGCTATATTCAGAAAAGAAAAGATGGGACTGCTGGCGCGCACATGGCAACTTGCCGGTCATGTTTCACAACTGCAGAACAGCGGTGATTACTTTACGTTTTCACTCGCAGGAGAAAACCTGTTTTGCGTTCGCACGAAAGATGCTGGTATTAAGGCCTTCTATAATGTTTGCCAGCATAGAGGACACGAACTAGTTAAGGACTCTGGCAATACTACCCTATTGGTATGTCCGTACCACTCATGGACCTATGAGCTCAGCGGACAACTTCGCTCCGGCCCAAACATTAAGTCTGTGGAAGGTTTCGATGTTTCATCGATCTGCTTAACCGAGATAAAAACTGAAATTTTTTGCGGTTTTATTTTCGCTAACCTTGATCCACTGGCAAAGCCAATGGATGAGTGGTTTCCCGGAGCACGAGAAGAGATTAAAGAATTTGTACCACATATAGAACAGCTTCATCCTATCGAATGGATTGAAGTAGAAGAGAAATGCAATTGGAAAGTGTCAGTTGAAAATTATTCGGAGTGTTACCACTGCCAGCTGAATCATCCAGCATTCGCGAACGGTATCGTAAAGGCCAGCACGTACGACATACAACCCCAGGGCTATTGTTTAAGACATACTACTGAGTGCCAGAATCTGGATAATATGAGTTATCCGATTGACGTCAATGCAAACAAATTTGCAGGACACTATTCATCTTGGTACTTATGGCCTTTAATGTCGTTTCAGGTGTACCCAGGAAATGTGCTCAACACCTATCATTGGCGAGCCGTTGATCATGAGCATGTTGTTGTTTGGCGAGGCTGGTATTCCATAGATGGCACGGATGCCAGCCTGTTACACGATCTTGCTGTACAAGATCGAGCCACGACTGTTGAAGAAGATATTCATCTGGTTGAGTCGGTACAACGCGGCTTGAACAGCCGTGGCTATATTCCAGGCCCATTGGTTGTAGACCCAAAGTGCGGTGTTAAGTCTGAACACTCTGTTAAGGTGTTACAGCAATGGATGCGGGAAGGTGTCGATAAACGCTAGTCTTCTGGCGTCTCATCAAATGCTTTCTTTTTTTCAGCGATGTACTCTTCCATGGCACCCGGCTTTTCCATTATGCCTTTCATTGCACCCATGACTTCTAAATGCGCCGCATCTTGCTTTTGCATCATTTCAAAACCATGCGCCTTACTTTTTTCAACCATTTCTTCAAAGGTGTTGGCACTGAAGGTTAAGTCACAGGCTCCACCCATTTGCTTACATGTCATCGTCTTCATTCTCGTTCTCCTCTACTTCGGAAATTGAGGCTCGACACGAGCCTTTGCTCGCACCTCATTTACGCTTCACAACGTTTACTTACGGCAATTGTCACGTTGGAATAAAAGACACTCCACATAAATCTAGCACAAAGAGGCGATCACGTTATAGCCGCTATTGTAAAAATTATTAGCATTACCACTCCAACCTCCGTCAAAGCCGTTTTTCGAGCCCTGGAAACTTCATTTAACGCCAAATGGGTATGGTAGCGTTTTGGCACGATGGGCAATCATTCAATTTTTAATTTCCATTTATAAATTCAACCAACTTAGTATCGCTTCACTATCCTCACCTAAACGCGGTGCCTTACGGGTAGGCACATAAGCATCAATACCACCCATCCGGAATGGCAAAGTGGGTACATCAACACCATCCTCAGTCTGCTGAACGTAACCGCGACTCACTACCTGCTCGGATGCCAAGGCCTCGTCCAATCCGCGCAATCGCGCTGATGGCACTCCTGCGCTTTGTAATATGGTCTCCCATTCGTCAGCGGTTTTTTTTGTTAACTCAAACCCAATCTCTGCTACCAACTCGTCTGCATGGGTTTTACGATTATCACGTTGAGCAAAACGCGGATCATGCAGCCAATCATTACGACCTAAGGCAGACGCAAGGCTCGCAAAATGCGATTCCTCATTGACACCCAAAGACATCACCCCTTCCTTACAAGGAAAACTCCCAGCACCAGGTGAGCGGCTGTTGGCAAGGTTTCCACGACGCTGCGGAGCGTTGCCCGTTTTCAAGTAGTCAGTGACAGAAGAGCTCATGAGTGACAAGCCCGTTTCCAACATGGACACGTCAATAAAATTTCCACGCCCTGTCGACGCACGCTCATACAATGCCGCTGAAATTGCAAAACTTGCAGCTAATGCGGTGCCGTAGTCCAAAACAGGAGCCCCAGTTCGAATAGGTCCGCTCTCTGCTGTTCCGGTGGCTTCCATCAAGCCACAGGCGGCTTGAATGTTGACATCGTATGCAGCCGTGTTTTCCTGCGGGCCGCCACGGCCATATCCCGTCATTGCACAATGAATTAAATGTGGGTGTTTATTAGCAAGCGTTTTTTCATCTAACTGCAGTCGGCGCAGTGTTTCTGGCACGTGGTTTTCAACTAACACATCGGCCCTACTCAACAGCTGATGAAACCAGCTAACACCCTCAGTTGATGCCAAATCCAATGCGATTGAGCGCTTACCTGCACCTTGAGTGAGATAGGACGTACTCATCCCGGCCTTCGCCGCCTCTTTGTCAGTGCCGCCTCGCAGCCTGATGGCATCGCCCTTGTCTTTAGACTCCACCTTGATTACCTGCGCTCCCAGTAGCCCCAGATAATAGGAGCAGGCAGGCCCAGCCAGCACGTGCGTAAAGTCGATGACCAAAAGGCCTGCAAACGGGTGTGTGTTTGACATGAAAAACTCGTATTTTCAGTAAAAATAGTGAAATAGATTTAAACGAAACGCACAACAACAGAATACTTGACGAATTTGGGTTAACAAACCCACCCAATCGGGTTTACAATTACTGTTCAAGCACTTGGGCCGCCATATCACAAGTGCACCATTTTGGAGAATTTAATGACTTTTGCAAAGAAAATTGCTACCAGCGTAGCAGCAACGGCACTCATAGCCAGCTCAGCCGTACTGGCTGAGTACCCAGCGAAACCCGTCAAAATCATGGTTGGCTTCTCTGCTGGCGGTGGTACCGATACCACAGCACGCGGATTTGCCTCCTATATGCACGAAGCGCCAAGCATGAACGGCCTTCCTGCATACATCGTGAATCTGCCCGGCGCATCAGGTCAAAAAGCAGCTAAGGCCGTTTTAGATGAGGACACCGATGGCCACACCTTATATATGATTAACATTGGCACGTTCATCGCCGGTGAATTAGCGAAAGGTGACGAACGCCCTTATCACATCCCTGAGGCTTTCGTAAACTTAGGTTGCGCATCACAGCTGGTAACGTCACTGCAAGTGCACTCCTCTAATGCTGCTGGCTCTATGGAAGAATTCATTGCTAACGCTAAGGCATCTGGAAAAGAGATCACTTGGGGCACATCCGGTGCTGCAACTATGCACGCCACTATCGGCCACATCTTTTTTGACACTCACGGCATTCCGCACAAAAAAGTACCATTCAAAGGTGGTTCTAAAGCACGTGCTGCACTGGTATCTCAATCAGTCGAAGCGGTATTCGGTGGTGTGAATACAGTGGTTGGTTTTGAAGCCGACATCAAAGCGCTTGCATCAGCGGGCGCTGAGCGTGACCCCATGGCTCCAGATTTGGCGACATTCGGCGAACAAGGTACAGATGGCATCGACTTTACTGGTCTGATGTGTCTCTTCGGACCAGCCGGTATTTCTGACGAAGTTAAAGAAGACGTGGGTGCTGCAATTGCGCACATCGCCTCTATCGAAGGCTACCAAAAGTACATGAAAGGTAACGATCTAGCATCTTTCTACACAGATGCTGCTACCGCAACAGCCGCTCAAGACACCATGTTCAGTGTTATGGGCCCTGTAGTAAAACAAATCATCGCAAACCAGTAAGTTTTACTATAAGTTTGTAAGTAACAGGAGAGGCGAGCCCATTCGGGCTTGCCTCTTTTTATTTCCAGTAGCCATTCATTAGGCGTTGTAGGCCAATCGAAGGACAAGCGATGAACAGCCAGAACTACAAAACCAAACTGGAATATGGCGTCGGTGCTGTGGTGCTTTTGGTGGGTGTGTTCTTCATCTTTCAAGCTTTCACAATAGAAACCTCTCGTGAATCGGTAGGGCCACGAACGCTACCCATGATATTGGCGCTCTCGTTAGTGCTGGGTGGACTTTGGTTAGGACTACGCGCATTCCTTGGTAAAACTGGCGAGCTAAAAGAAGGCTATGGCTTTTTGGAAAGCGATCTTAAGCGAATTGTTTTAGTGGTCGCCTGCGGTGTACTTTTTGTCACTACCTTTTGGGCTGTAGGGTATTTTATCGCGGTCATCGTTACCTTAATAGCCATGCTCTTAACGTTCGGTGTTAGAAACTGGTTTGCGATGATTTTAGGAGCCGTTCTTCTCGCAGTTATCTTTCAATGGGTGTTTATGGGCATCATGCTATTAAACGACCCCAAAGGGGCTCTATTCGATATGCGCCCTTACACTAACTGGATCATCGGAGCAAAATAACTTGCGAAATCAATGTGCCGGTGTTCAGGAATTTTTTGATTCCTTAGGTTTCTTATCGATCTTTTTCGATATTTCCTGCGGGTTTGTCATTTTGTTTAACGACCCCTTTGCGCTCATGTTTGTTGTGCTGGCAGCGTTTGTGGGTATCATCTTTGGCGCTCTACCGGGCCTGACAGCGGCAGCCGCCATTGCGATGATGCTGCCCATTTTAATTGCATACAATGACGAAATCGGCGGGCTTGCAGGCCTTGCATTTCTGTATGTGATTGGCAAGTCTGGCCGCTACGGCGGCTCCATTGCAGCCATACTCTTTAACACACCCGGCACGGCCGCATCCGCTGCAACCATGCAAGACGGCTACCCCATGACCCAAAGTGGCAGAGCCGGTAAAGCACTTAAAACAGCCACAGTGTCTTCTGCGTATGGAGATTACTTTGGCGAAATTGTTTTAATTTTCGGTGCCGTATCCATTGCCGCATTCACTCGGCAATTTGGCCCACCGGAAAACTTCGCGATTTACTTAATGGCATTTGTCGTCATCGGCTCTGTTGTAAGTGACAGTATTATTAAAGGCATTATCTCTACTCTCTTTGGGGCGGTGGTTGGTCTTATTGGCGAGGACATCATTACCGGCCAATTCAAAATGACCATGGGCATCGATGAACTGGAATCGGGCATGGCATTAGTGCCTCTGCTTATCGGGGTATTTGTTATTTCAGAAGTCATCATCCAGGCAGAAAAAGCGGCCAAAGTAAAAGTAACTGCCATGGCACCAGATCAGATGGATGACCCATCAGCACATTACTTCACTTGGTCCGAATTTAAACGCTGTGTACCGCTGATGTTCCGCTCTTCAATCTATGGCTCATTAATCGGTATGATGCCTGGTCTGGGTTCTTCAGTTGCCTGTTTCGTTGCCTATGGTGAAGAGAAACGACGCTCTAAAAAGAAAAACGAATGGGGTACTGGCATCGTTGAAGGTATTGCCGCGCCTGAATCAGCAAACAATGCGGTATCCGGCCCGTCTATGATTCCGCTACTGACGTTGGGTATCCCGGGCTCCACCATTGCTGCTGTGTTGATCGGCATGTTCCTCGTTAACGGATTACAACCTGGGCCAAGCATCTTTGCACACGAACCGCCTTTGTTCATGGGTGGCCAGCTCATTAGCCCACGTGAATTTATTTTTGGCATTTTTGCAGCAGGCTTAATCGGCATTGCCTGCTACGCCCTTATCGGTTATTTCGCTGCGCCTTTTATTGGCAGGATGATCGCCATTCTTCCAACACAATACCTGTACCCGTTCATCTTTATGACGGCACTGGCCGCCAGCTACTCATCACGTGCATCTATTTGGGATGTCGGCTTTGCACTGCTGTTCGGTGTTATCGGGTATGCAATGCGGCGTACCAATTTTTCAGCAGCGGCTTTTATCATCGCCTTTGTACTGACATCCAGTATGGAAGAAGCTTTTCGACAATCAATGATCATTTCAGATAACGGATTCCTGGTATTCACAAGTTTTGAATATCAGGGTAAGTTCTCCTACGCACCCATCTTTCTACTTATAGGTGCCGCAGTCGTTATCTTCCGTGGCTGGTCCAGCTATCGCTCTCGAAACGTCGAGTAGCACTAAGTCTTAACGTGACCGCCTTCGATATCCGCTTCCTACCCATATTCTTATTTGGGTTTATTGGCGGGCTCATCGCGTTTAGGCTTGGCGCACCAATGCCTTTTATGCTCGGCGGCATATTTGGCGCAGCAAGCTTTGTGCTGTGGTACGAACGGGCTGATAAGCGCCTGCCCAAACTTTCGCGGTGGGTTCGATTGGTATTTATGTCGATTATCGGGGCCATGATTGGTTCGCGCTTCTCCCCCGAAGTCTTAACACTACTGCCGCAGTTCTGGATGTCAGGCCTTGCCCTGATACCGTTTATTTTATTGGCACATGGTGGCTGTTACGCCATAATGCGCGGCCTTGGACGCTACAACAAAATTGACGCGTATTTCGCGGCGTTGCCTGGAGGCATCATCGACGCCACAGTCTTGGCAGAAGAAGCTGGAGCCGACCTTCGCATTGTCACAACACAACATTTCATTCGAATCATATTGGTCGTCTCGTCGATCCCGTTGCTGTTTCTCTTAATCGACGGGGAAGCTGTGGGTTCCTTAGCCGGGCAAACCATGGCGACCGCCGATTACGATATTCTCGATATTGCCTTAATCCTGATCATAGCCTTAATAGGCTTGTTTATTGGTCAGTTAACAAAGCTGCCTGTGTCTCATATGCTTGGCCCCTTGCTGCTGTCTTTGGCGCTTACTGTTGGTGGTGTAGTTAATATTGATATTCCTCCGTGGATGGGTCATGCGGCGCAATACATGGTTGGCACAGCACTTGGCGCGCAGTTTTCTGGTGTATCACGCCGACTACTGGCCAAAGGCTTGGGCATGGGTTTATTGTCTGGCACTTATATGCTGTTGCTTGCAGCCGTCTTTGCAATGAGTCTGGTGCCATTTGTGCCAGCGGATTTTGGCGCGATGTTTATCAGTTTCGCTGCAGGCGGTCTGGCTGAAATGAGTTTGATTGCGCTATCATTGAACTTTAACCCAGTAGTAGTTGCTCTGCATCATCTGGTGCGAATTCTTCTAACCATTTATGTTGGAAAATATCTCTTCAGCCGACTATTTAAATTGGCGACCTGATTAATTGTTAATCGCTGAGTAAACGCCACTTTAATTTTGAACAAAACCGATTACGGCAACGATAAACCGCCATCTCACAAATCGAACTGGATTAATAATGACAACAAAACTCACACTGCCTACCGATAAAATAATCGCAAAAGTCGATGGTGCCATCGGTCATGTCATTTTCAATAACCCCGAACGCTACAATGCGGTATCACTGGAAATGTGGAATGCGGTAAAGATCGCCTTAACCGCTTATAGTGATGATGACCAGGTACGTGTTCTTGTGTTATCGGGTGAAGGTGGCAAAGCATTTGTCTCAGGTGCCGATATTTCCAAGTTTGAAAAAGAACGTGGTGCTAAGGAGGCAACAGAGCACTACAACGCAACGCTCAAAATCGTTTACGGGCTTATCGAAAATTTCCCAAAACCCACCATAGCCATGATCAACGGTCATTGCATTGGTGGTGGATTAAACCTGGCGGCTTGCACCGATTTTCGCATTGCTTCATCAAAGTCACGATTCTCAATGCCGGCAGCTAAACTGGCCCTGGGTTATCCGTTCGATGCCATTCGCCGGCTAATCAATTCTGTCGGCCCGGCAACAGCCAAAAAAATGATGTTTACCGCTAAATCTATCGATGCCGACATGGCCTTGCAAGTCGGACTTGTACAAGAAGTCGTTTCCGAAGAAACATTAGCTGAGCATGTCAATGCGCTTGCCGACTCCATCGCCGCCAACGCACCAATGACCGTGCGCGCAATGAAATACATCGCTACTCAAGTCATGCAGCCTGACCCTTCCGCACGAGACCTAAAGCGTTGCGATGATATGGTACAAGCCTGTTTTGCATCAGATGACTACGTTGAAGGGCGCAAGGCCTTTATGGAAAAGCGAAAGCCGGAGTTTAAGGGTAAGTAGTTAGACCACCACCCCACCATTAACCTGAATCAATTGCCCATTAACAAAACTGGCATTGTCACTAACCAGGTATTTAACTATTTGTGCAATATCGGCGGGCTCGCCCAGACGGCCAGCTGGGTTTTGTTGCCTTAAGCTTTCATGCTTGTCTGCTAGTTGTTTATCCTCAACATCATCCATTATCGTTCCAGGAGAAATTATATTGGCTGTGACACCGTTGGCCCCGTATTCCTTTGCAATGGATTTAGTTAAGCCCCAAGAGGCATGTTTGGAAACGCTAACTGCCGATTTTCCGATATAGCCCTGCTGTGCGTTCATACCAGTAAAGTTAACGATTCGTCCCCAGCCATTTTCGATCATACCGGGCAGACAGGCCCGTGTTAGCCACATTGCAGCATAAAAATTGACGTCCATAATGCGTTGAAAGTCAGCCTCATCACCATTCAATAAATCAAAGGAGGGGCGAATGGCAGCGTTGTTTATCAATACATCAATACACCCAAAATGATGGATTCCACTTTGCGCGATTGCAAGAGCTTGATCTCGCGTACCCACATCGCCCATCGCAATAAGTACCTTCGTTCCGTGTGTTTCCAATTCACGCGCTATCGATTCGCATGCGGCGCGGTTGGATGAACCGTTAAGAATGACATTGTAGCCATCGGCGGCTAATTCGATCGCTATGGCCCGGCCAATATTTCTGCCAGAACCGGTAATAAGTGCGGTACGTTGGGGCATCAGATTATGTGCTCGTCCCGCATTCGTGACAGATCATCTTCTGAAACACCCAATTCTGCCAGGATATCCTGTGTGTCGCTTCCGCGCTCTGGTGGCGCGACCTTAACACTGCTTGGCGTACGCTCCAACACTACGGGCTGTTTGATTAAATCTATAGCACCCATCACGGGCGTGTTGACAGTGGCACTCATATCCAAATGTTTTACCTGTGGATCAGAAAACGTTTTATCGATCGTGTAAATCGGGCCACTGGGCACACCTGCTTCGCCAAAAATATCGATCCAGGCTTCACTGGATTTCGTTATTGTGACATCGGTAATGAGCTTGTTTAATTCATCTCTATTGGCAGAACGCAGCTTAGCCGTTTTATAGTCTGGATGATCTTGCCATTCAGCTTTGTTAACTGAATTACAAAAACGTGTCCAGGTCGCTTCACCAGCAACCGCAATATTGATATAGCCATCTTCAGTTTGAAAAACACCGGTTGGAATGCTGGTCGGATGGTTATTACCCGCTTGTACAGGCACCTCTTGATTAACGGTCCATCGTGCCGCCTGAAAATCAAGCATGGCAATCATCGCCTGTAATAATGAGGTGTGCAGCCACTGACCTTTGCCAGAGCGTTCACGCTCATATAGTGCAAGTAAAATACCTTGGGCACAAAAATGACCAGCACACAGATCGGCGATAGGGATGCCCACACGCATCGGACCTTCACCCGCTGCACCGGTTATTGACATAAGCCCACCCATGCCTTGTGCAACCTGATCAAAACCAGGCCGTTTCGCATACGGCCCTGTCTGCCCAAAGCCTGAGATGCTGGCATAAATCAGGCGCTCGTTAGTTTTAGATAAGGTGTCGTAATCTATACCCAGACGTTCTTTAACATCGGGGCGAAAATTTTCTACAACGACATCCGCCGTATCCGAAAGCTTTCGGAATAAAGCCATACCTTCTGCATTTTTTAAGTTCAACGTTATGCCGCGTTTGTTACGTTGCAGGTTCTGAAAATCGGCGGTGTGGCGGGCAGCACCAAGAGAGCCATCCGGCTCCAAGGCTTCAGGCTGCTCTATCCTGATCACATCGGCGCCCCAGTCGGCGAGTTGTCGCACCGCGGTTGGCCCCGAACGAACACGTGTTAAGTCCAGCACGCGAATATCTTCTAGTACAGAAGAGGCAGCTTCATGAGCCATAATTTTTTCCCGATTGAGGAGGACAACAGACTGCTTAATTATACGAGCACCAAGCGGCTTTGACAAAATTGCCGGGCAGGTTTTACATTATCGCTGGAGGGCGAACAAGCTTACTCAGTAATTTATTGGTACAGAACCCTGTTATCCGACGCGTTTAAAAGACATCAATGCTGATGTGAACGCCGAATCACAGATGACACCACTTTATCACTGACATGCACATCGATTACCGACACACAAGCACCCTCAGCAGACGACGATGTATCGTTAACATACTCTCCATACGCCTCAATAAGCGCAGGCAGCTCATTCAGATTTGTAACAGTCGCCCCAGAGGCTCCAAAGCCTCGAGCGATTGACGCAAAATCTGTTCTGCCAAATACCGCTCCATCATCCGGCAAACCTTCAGCTCTTAATTTATGTATCTCGGACCCGTACGCGCCATCATTCACGACAACAATGAGTATGTTCAAGCGATGACGTAAAATGGTCTCTAGTTCTTGTATATGCATCAGAAAACTACCGTCGCCATCAAACAATACGACAGGTGCATCGGTGTTTGCTGCTGCGACACCCATTGCAAATGACAAGCCATTGCCAATGGCACCAAACTCGCGAATGGTTAAGAATCGATCGGCCGGTCTATTTTTCATTTGTGCAAAAAAACAAGAACAATGACCGGATGAATTAACCGTGTACCAACTAGAAGGGATTAATTTGTCAAGCTCCTCTACAAGGTCACGCGGATCGAGCAGGCCCGATTCCACATCAAATTCTTCATCGTCTGCAGGCGTATCTCTTATCGCGGCGGCGACCGTTTCCGAACGCCAGCTGGTCACATCCGCCTTATCCCGAGCTGCGACCGTTTGCATCAAAGCCTCTACACCAACCTTTGCATCACAGCAAAAGTGATGATGGGCAGCGGCTCTACCCTGTCGGACTGCACCGGGTTCAATATCGAGATGCAACACCTTGCTTGCATCAAACAGCTTGCCACCATCTGAATTATGGCTAGACAAACTACCGCCCACGGCGATGATCAAATCAGCTTCCTGCAAGAACTGCCTGGCAATGGCGCTGGAAAACCCACCAGCAACCCCAAGACTGAATTCATCCTGATAAAAAAGCCCTTTAGCCGGTAGTGTTGTAGCTAATAATGCGCCCAATTGTTCAGCAAGCGACTGGCAAGCAGGCCCCGCATTCGATCGAATTGCACCTAAGCCTGCCATGATGACGATTTTATTAGATGTGTTTATAAGTTCTACCGCTTTGGTAAGCTGGTGGCTGTTTGGTGTTAGTGGCGCTCTAGCCGGGGTAAGTTTTTTTGAAGTGGGTAGAGGATTCAGGGCCACTTGCCAAAGATCGTTTTGCAAATCCAATGGCACGCCAATTACAACCGGGCAGCGCTGGGTATTTGCCTGTAAAAAAGCGTCCCTGATTTTCTCTCGCATGGATTGCTGATGTTGTAAACGCACATACAGCGCTCCGCACGCATCAACAAAAGGCTTTTGATCTATCGCCTGGTTGTACCAGCGGGATTTAACCGGCGCTTCACCAGCAAAAATAACCAGTGGTATACGCGCTCTGACCGCAGCCGGTAAGGCTGTCATAACCTGTGTAAGCCCTGGCCCGCAAGTAACCGTTGCAACCCCAACGGTATCTCTTGAACGAGCGTAAGCCATGGCTGCGGCTACGGCGCAGTGCTCATGCCTTACATAAATAAATTCACAACCACTGCTGGCCATGGCGGACGCCCAGTTCATATTGGCGTCACCCAGTAACGCAAAACAGGTGCTGACCTCCTCCGCTGAAAATACGGCTGCCAGCACTTCGAAAACCCGTATGTCACTCATCAGAAAGTCCGTTTACACAAAAATGAATCTTGCGGTGCAAAATATCATACTCGTACATACTAAGTATTCGGATAGCCCGCTTATATTATGCTTGGCTTAAGATAAACAAACCTAATTGCGCGTAATGGGCTATTGATCACTCCGAAAGAGCACAGCGCAAGGAGATTCCTCATGAATGTAACCATCATTGGTTTTGGCGAAGCTGGCCCTGTATTTGGGAAGCAACTGCTTAATCAGGGTATGGCGGTAACCGCCTGGGACAAGCTGCAAGACGATCCGACACGCTCAGCACAGCAAAAATTGAAAACGGAATCGCTGGGGATAAACCCTGCCCCTTCAATGCCAGATGCTGTTAGAGCTGCCGACTTAGTTATTTCAACAGTCACCGCGTCACAGGCTCTCATCGCCGCCGAGCAGGCAGCACAGGGCCTTACAGAAAATAGCCATTGGCTGGATTTGAATTCCGTATCCCCTACCACCAAAAAAGCGATTCATAATGTGGTTACAGCTAAAGGTGCATTGTTCACTGAGGGTGTTGCTATGGACACAGTGCCCTCTAAAGGAATACAGGTACCACTTTTGTTATGCGGCAACGAATCGAGAGCATTAGGTCAAATGCTCAACGAAGCCGGTTTTAATTCAAGATCAATATCTCAAGACTTGGGCGCAGCCTCAACAACCAAACTGCTGCGTTCAATTTTAATCAAAGGCATGGAAGCATTGTTCGCAGAGTCCATGGAGGCCGCGGGTAAAGTCGGTATGCAGGATGAAGTAATAAATTCTTTGCAAGCCACATACCCTGAATTAAATTGGCAACAGCTTGCCGGGTATCAATTATCGCGCGCAAGCATACACGCAACGCGCCGAGCAGCAGAAATGGTTGAGGCAAAAAAAATGGTAGAACAGCTGGGGGTTGAGCCGATTATGTCTGCTGCGATAGCAGAGCGTCAGCAGAATTTATCCGATCGAGATGTGGCTAAATATTTTATATCCAGCTCTAATCCGAGCATTACAGATTTTATTGATGCGATTAGCAAGGCGAAACCTCTGTAGGGACCAATTGGATACTGCCAAGCTTACAGGCACGCGCAGTTTAGCCTTTTGTCTGAATTTTGAATGCTGTACGTTTTGAGCCTTACACCATAGGAAGCGGTAGTCGCGGTACCCAGCCTGATTTTTGGCAGAATAAGTTGTGAAACACGGATGCGCGTTGATTGCAATGCATGGCGCACAATTGTAATGTTTTAACGGCGCTACACAACCATTTGACCGTTTTTTTAACGTCTATGACAGCAAATTTCGGCGTTAATTTGGGATACAGTCAAAATCGGGAACTTTCAGATGCCGGCGTTATCTATTTTACGAAGACACACCATCCAACAGGAATCCAAAGAATGAAACAGCCCAGCTCAACCATTTTCTCACCTCTGTTTAAAACCCTCTCAGGTCTCTCTTTGCTGGCTTTTGCGTCCGTTAGTTACGTTGGCACAGCAAGCGCGGAAGACGCTCAGATTATCGAGCTTACGCAAGTGAATTGCCAATTCGTCGAAAGTGAAAACGGTACAAACCACGGTTTCAAATCGACCGAAAAAGCGGATTGCGAAAACATTCATGATGAATCAGGTGCCGACCGATTGGCTGCAGCAAAAGTCATTGAGCTTAAGCCCGGTAAATACACATTCAGAGTAACCAACGATAACGTTGACTACCCACTCGGTTTTTATCTGCGAGGCGCAAGCCTGATAGACAAAGCTCGCCTGCCAAAAGTATCAGGTGGTGGTCTGCTTAAAGGCGTAACCAAAGACTATAACATTGACTTAAAGCCAGGCGAGTACGTTTATTCTTGCCCGCTTAATTCAACACTTGATTATAAATTGGTCGTTTCAGAAGGGTAATACTGAATAGCTAAAACTGGCGAACCGGATGATTGTGTCTGGTTCGCCAGTGATACTGGCGAATTGCCTCATCCCTTAAATAGTAAACCCGCTCTAAAACAAGTGCGCAGCGCTTGCATCAAACCGAAACCGGACAGACTCCCCAACGCTCACATCCGTTTTTTCAGCTGATGCAAAACGAAAAGGCGTGTCCTTCTCTGTCAGCAGCTCCAGCACAGATTCCGTCCCAAGCTGTTCAACTAGCGTTACGGTACCTACTAATGGCCCATTAGCATCAAGCACCATATTTTGCGGACGTACCCCAAGACGTACATCAGAGCCATTGGTTTTTTCCGTTGAAACCAATCGGACACCCTCTATATCAAACCCTTCACCGGTATAGCGACCGGTTTCACCCGACACGGCAACTAGCTCACCGTCAAAGAAATTCATTTTTGGTGAACCCAAAAAACCTGCAACAAACTCATTAGCCGGGTTTTCAAACAAATCCATAGGCGCACCTACTTGCATCACCTTTCCATCTTTAAGCACCACAATTTTATCGGCCAAGGTCATTGCTTCAACCTGATCGTGCGTCACATAAATAGTTGTAGCATCCAGTTGCTTGTGAAGTTTCGCAATCTCCACTCGGGTATCATGACGAAGTGCGGCATCAAGGTTTGATAAAGGTTCGTCAAATAAAAATACATCCGGGTTGCGTACTATGGCGCGCCCTATTGCAACACGCTGGCGTTGCCCACCTGAAAGCGCAGCCGGACGACGATCAAGCAAGTGTTCCATTTGCAAAATGGTAGCCGCTGCTTCAACTCGATCTCGAATCTCTTTTTTACTCACTCCTTGAAGGTCTAAAGAAAACGCCATATTGTGGAACACCGTCATATGCGGGTATAAGGCATAAGACTGGAACACCATGGCAATCCCACGTTTTGATGGTGGTAAATCGGTTACAGATCGATCCGCAATGCTAATTTCACCACTTGATAAAGATTCAAGACCGGAAATTAGACGCAGCAACGTGGACTTGCCACAACCCGAAGGCCCTACAAATACGACGAACTCACCGTTGTCAATTTGCAAATCAACATCACGGATAACGTCGATTTTACCGAAAGACTTGTTAACGCCTTCTAAAACCACACGAGCCATTTAGATTTCCTCGAATGTCGCACAAAGCGATGAGAAGTCAAAGTGACAACGAAGCGTCTGCGTTGGCGATATCCGATCAAACACAATCGATTTTTCACCGCCCTCAATAGCGCTTATATTGTTGGCACTCATTATTGCTGGCTGTTCTTTACGCCACTTCAAAAATTCAGCAAATTGGTTATAAACAGAGTCAGGCCGTGCTACCTCGTCCAGGGCTGCTCGCTGCAAATGTACTTCGGCAACTGGGAGCCATGTCCTGTTTGCATTGGAAAAACCACCATTAGATGCAGTACTCTTCCATACCATAGGTGTTCTGCACGTGTCTCTACCCAGAAACGTGGGCGCGAATTCTATTCCCCATGGATCTTGCATATGCTCTTTGGGAATGTCTTGAATATCGTGTAGGGCAAGCTCCTCACCTTGATAAACACAGGTTGAACCGATCAAACACGACTCCAACTGAAGCAGCAGCAATTGCAGGGCTGGCTGCTGGTCTTCGGTTAGACCCAGCGGTGCTAATTGTCTTGTAGCACTGCGCGGTACATCATGGTTAGAAAAAGCAAAACTCAATCGGCCTGTGCCATTAAATGTTTCAGTGGCATCGGTAATGGCTTTTTTAATGCCAGCAACATCATGGCCGTCCCACTGCAGCAAGTTGAAGTTATAAGTAGCGTGCAACCTGCCAGGAGCGGTAAAAGTCTCACTCGCTTTGATTGGATCGTCACCGTGCAGCTCGCCCATTAAAAAACGGCCTTCGTACTCATCGGCAACCGCTCTAAACGACTCACTAAACAATTGAATGGCGTCTTGGTTCAGTTGCGCGCTGTCATGTAGCTGTCTAAAAAATGGCTGCTGCTGCTGCGGCAGTTCACCCGGTACAAATTTTGGATTAGCTTGGTTGTTTTTATATGGCGCACTGTCTGCATTGACCGTATGGACCGCATCGATACGAAAACCATCCACTCCACGATCAAACCAAAACCGCGCGATATCGCCATACGCATCTCGCACAGCAGAGTTAGCGTGATTCAAATTCGGTTGACTGCTTAGAAAGTTGTGAAGATAGTACTGCTGACGTCGTGGCTCCCAAGTCCAGGCAGGGCCACCAAAAAATGATAACCAATTAGTAGGTGGGCTACCATCAGGTTCAGGGTCGACCCAGTGAAACCAATCGGCTTTGTCGTTATCTCTTGATTGGCGGCTCTCAACAAACCATTCATGTTGATCGGAACAATGCGC
Source organism: uncultured Granulosicoccaceae bacterium (assembly GCA_964435305.1). Lineage (GTDB taxonomy): Bacteria > Pseudomonadota > Gammaproteobacteria > Granulosicoccales > Granulosicoccaceae > Granulosicoccus. The sequence goes on along the minus strand of CAYSZH010000044.1, from coordinate 6,671 downwards.
GGGCACAATGTCCACCATGATTTTTAAGCCAAGTTCATGTGCACGCGCCAACAGGCGATCAAAGTCATCCAGTGTTCCATATTCAGGGTTTATGTCGCAGTAGTCAGACACATCATAGCCAAAGTCCTTTTGAGGGCTTTTAAAGAACGGGCTTATCCAAACCGCATCCACCCCGAGATTCGCAATGTACTCAAGCCTTGAAGTAATACCCGGCAAATCCCCTATCCCATCATCGTTTGAGTCTTGATAGGAGCGAGGATAGATTTGATAAATGATCGCCGTTTCCCACCAACTTAACGACTCATCGCTAGTCACGTCAGGAGTTGGTGTATGTGCTTTTTTTAACATGTTATTAGTAAGGTGTTATCCGCCTTTAACAGAGCCTGCAAGAAGCCCGCGAATAAAATAGCGTTGCATAGACAGAAACACGATGACCGGAACGATAATCGAGATAACCGCTGACGCATTCAGTAAATGCAGCTGATCTTTAAAAGTGCCAAGTTGTTTCTGTAGACGAATCGGAAACACCAGATCAGCACTATCAGCAGGCCCAATATAAAGGGCGACAATGAGGTCGTTCCATACCCAGAGAAACTGAAAAATACTAAACGAGGCAAGCGCAGGCACCGAAAGTGGGATAATGAGACGCGTAAATATTTGCAAGTGGCTTGCACCGTCAATTCGTGCACTTTCCAGTAGCTCTTTGGGCAGCCCAACAATGTAATTGCGCAACAGGTAAATTGCCAGAGGGAGCCCAAAGGCCGTATGGGTGATCCATAGCCCGGCAAACGATTTCGACGCCACCTGACAGGTCCCTGTTGCCTCGCAGTCGCTCACCCAGGCGTTAAGCGAGGTCGCCCATGACGCAATACCGCTAAAACCTTGTAATACAGGTAAGAACGCTAACTGCGTGGGTACGACCATCAACGACACCACCAGAATAAAAAGCCAATCCCGCCCTGGGAAACTCATCCATGCAAACGCATAAGCGGCGAAAGCCGCAATAGTGATTGGTATGATGGTGGCTGGTATTGTCACAATAAACGACGATATGAGTGCGTTTGGCACATTCTTGTTTTCAAACAACACCTCAATATAAGCATCGTTTCCAAAAACCGGATTTTGATCAATAAAAGTATCCAGGTTTTTTGGCTTAGGCGCTGTGGCTTCCGGGAAGGTCCAGATAAAATCGCCATTGGACTCAAACACAAAGTCACCGCCGCGTACGTCCATCACATCACCAGCGAATATCAACTGGCGAATCAACTTGGTTTTTCCCTCTTTTTCTGGATCTGGCACTCGGCCTTTAAACAATATCGATTTGATCTCACCGTCAACGGCATAACTGTCGCTCGCCCCATTCAATCGCTCAAAAATATTGCCGCTCATGGTGACAAACGGTTCGGTGTCCGTTTTATCATGAGTTGAAAATCGATGGCCTAATTCCGTAGGCGTGAAAGCCGTCCAGAAACCTGATGTTTTTGAGGCCGTTTCTGAACGCATGGATGTGGTAACCAGGGCCACAAACGGGACTACCCAGATAAAGACAATGAGCGCCAAAATGATGTGTTTGAATGTACGAGACATAACAGATTAATGCCCCATTTCTTTTTGTTCACGCCGAAGACGCCGAGCATTAAAGATCATATTGGGTATCACCGTTACCATCAACATAACAGCGATGGCTGCAAAGAGATTTTCAACATTGTCGCCACCAACCGACCAATTGTTGCGTGCATTTTCCATCATGGTGGCAAGCAAAAGCTTATCATCGTCGTTGGCAGAGAGTGCGTACGGGATGTCAAACATCTTAAGCACCAGTATGACCAGCGTGGTCCAAACAACAACAACCGTTGAATAAATCTGCGGCAGCTTGATGCGAAAAAACATTTGGAACGGGTTAGCGCCATCAATCTTTGCAGCCTCTATCGTATCTTCTGGTACACCCCGAAGCGCTGCTGAGAAAATAACCATGGCAAAACCGGTTTGCACCCAAACCAAAATCCACATTAAAAAGAAGTTGCCCCAAAATTTTAAACTGTAAAGTGGTTCGTTATAAGCCGCGGTGTGCCCCAACAGCGCTTTTAGCAATCCAATCTGATAGGAAGGTGTCAACCCGTTTATCGCTTCTTGCGGTTGAATGCCGCCGCCTGCGAATATATTGCGCCAAATGACTGCAGCGCCGACAAATGAAATTGCCATGGGAACAAAAATGAGTGTTTTCGCCACAATCCCCCAACGTGTGGAATCAGCAAGTACGGCGATGAGCAGCCCCAAGCCGATGCAAACCGTCGGAACCAGTACTAACCACATCACACTGTTGCGCATGGCATATCGGAATTGTTCATACCCCAGTGATGTCGGATCCCAAATAAACGCATAGTTTCTTACCGTTCGAGTCCCATCGGCTTCCTGGAACGACAGGCTCAACGTTGAAAACGCCGGAATTAATAGAAACAGAATCAACAGCACTAATGCCGGGCCAACAAATATCCAGGGCTGTATGGCTTCGAGAATAGTGGTTTCGCGACCGGCCGACCCTTTTGCGGTGTAACGCGCCAGTCCCTGGTTTAGCCAATTGCTGAGCCAGAAATACAGAAACGACAAACCCACGGCAATTATGATCGACCGAATTGCGAAGCCGATTTTTGTCATACGTTCTTGGGTTGTTAATGCTGACGATGACCAACCATTGGTCTCGTGTAGCCAAGTGCCCAATTGCGCCATCCAATCATCAAGAGGAGACGAGATGGCGTATGCCAAAATTCCAGTAATGGGGAGTACAAAGATAATAGTCACTGCAATAGCCAAACTATTACCGGCAATGATTGGCCTGATTGAACTCACAGTGTTAGTCCGAAAATTTAAAGGTGGGAATCAAAAGGTGCGCGGTAAATGCGCACCTTTTGATCGACAGGCTCTTGAATATACAGAAGCTTCCTGCTGCATAACGAATACAGGTTCTACTGTAATCTACTTAATCGCATCCCATGCGGACTGAATGTTATCAGCCGTGGTTTTCGCATCCTGACCGTTCGCAAATGCCGTCATTTCAGACCAGAACGCACCCGCGCCAATCGCACCGGGCATCAAATCTGAGGCATCAAAGCGAAAAGTTGTCGCATTTGACAGGATTTCACCCTGCTTTCTTAACGCAGGTGTTGCATATGCACCCAAATCAGCTGCTTTATGAGCAGTCAGGAAAGTGCCTTGTTGCATCCACGCTTCGTGGGCAGACGCTTCTTTCATGAACTCAAAGAATGCACGAGTAGCTGGGCTATCTTTTGTCATTGTCCATAAGGTACCAGCGCCCAAAACAGGGTTACCCAGCTCTGAGTCTTCATACGGAGGAAAGTAGAAAAAATCGGCTTCGCCGTTAGCCACTTCTTCGCCTTTTTTCGGGAAGAACGCAGGAATAAACGAGGCTTGACGATGCATCATGCACGATGCCGGGCTAGAGAATAGACCCTTAGGTGCGTCACCGAAGAAGGTGGTTGCCACTGAAGAGGCGCCGCCAGCAACGTAATCATCATTTCGAGAAAACTTCCCATACACTTCCATTGCATTCATGACTTCAGGACTGTTAAACGGAAGCTCATTCGATACCCAGCGGTCATAGTTTTCAGGCGATGTGGTTCGAAGCATTAGGTCTTCCATCCAATCGGTAGCTGTCCAGCCAGTCGCATTACCTGATTCAACACCAATGCACCACGGCGTGTTGCCGTCTTCAACCATTTGATCAGACAGTGCAATGAGGCCTTCCATGGTGTCTGGAATTTCGTAACCGTTATCTTCAAATTGCTCAGGCGAATACCAAACCAATGACTTCAGATCCATTTTGAAAGGAAAGCCATAGAATTCATCCTTACCTTCTGGGCTGGGGTACGTTCCCAAAGCAACCCATGATGATCCTGCGCCGTAGTTTTCTGTCATCCAGTCAGCAGACTCCTGGCCAATAGGTGTTAGAAAACCGTCTTTAGCCATGTCAGCTGCAAGACCGGGTTGCGGGAAAATGGCAATGTTAGGTGCATTGTTAGAACGCAAATCAGCAACAATCAGTGCTGCAAAATCACGAGAACCAGAATACTTAACAACGGCGCCAGTCGCTTTTTCGAAGCAGCTAACCGTATTGGTCAGCATTTGTTCATCTTCGCCTTCCATGGAACCCATAATAGTAATGGTTTCACCTGCAAAGCTACCAAGATCGCCCAACTCGGACGGCGTGTCGCATACTTCAGCGTAGGCGCTATTGGCAAACGCAAAAACGCCCAAAAATAAGGACGCTTTTAGTAGGTTTAATTTCATCTTATATTTCACTCCAAAGTGTTGAAAGTCGTACTCGATAGAGGGTAAACACCTATCGGTGATTTGGCAACATTCGCGGGCAAGATTCCACAGAATTTTATTACCATTCGGCCGACTTCTAATCCAGATAATTAGCGAGAGATATAGATTGAGCGCTTCGTTTTATGGAACAAAATAACGCTAATGCTGCGAAATCCGACTGGCTTGAGCCACCACGGCCCAAATAATTCCGAACTGGTCGGAAGTTTGTGCGACAGGGCACTACAGCAGAGCAGAATCAAGTACGAAGGGAATTTGGATAATAACAATGCTGTTTGTCAGTATCTCAACGGTAGATAGCTGCGCGCCTGGTAGCTCACGTTCAGCTAAATCCGAACAACCTTCAACTTCAATCAAGGTATTGGCATCTGGTGCACGTCCGTCCCCTGAACTGAGTAATTTAAATGAGGTCCATAAGGCGAATATTGCATCTGTTGAATTTCTTTTATGCCATCTTCGCGAAGTATGGCAACCGCTCCAATATTTAGGCGCCTGTCTTGCTCATCAGATAAAGAGGAACTCCCTGTCGCAGTACCCCCGGCTACGGCTTTCTTCGGGGTTGGCCCTACCTTTGTCAGCAGGTCGGCCTGATTGTTGGATTGAACTTGCACCTGGCTGAATAGATCCATTGGATCGGGCAGCAGATCACCCTCAAGTTCGGCCGCTTTAGCGCAGCTCAATGTTTCCCCGTTTTTACCTAGCTTGAATAAACTATCCAACTGGCCGCGCATTAATCCGTTCAATGGTGAGGCATAAGTCGCTTCAATTAAAAATTCGTTTAAGGTTTCATCATCAAGATCACAATCAATTTCAACTTGAAGTTCTATATTCTCTGCCCCACCGACCATGGTGCGACGCGGCATTGAGCCCTTCATCGTGTAATAGTTATCCTGAATTAGTTTAAGTTGTCTAATTTCGATATTTTTCTGTTCAGCATAGGCCAGTATTTCATTCATAAAGCTTGCGACCACACCCACTGACAAAAAGGCTAAGGGGCAGCAAGCGGCATCATGCCCGTTAAGATAAGGCCCTTCATCACTGACAAAACGCCAGGTATCACCGGTTTTGGCGGAGCGAACCAATGCTTCCTTTTGGAATCCCGAAAATGATCGCACATAGGTTCGAAGTGCGTCACCTAGTCGATTAGCAGGCACATCAACAAGCTGCGCATTGGCCAATTTGAAAAATGGCGGTAAATCACTTTTACTGATGATGTCTTCGCCTAATGCAGCCTTTGGTACTCTCCGGATAAATTGTTAGTTAATTTTGAAGTCGGTGTCATGAATGCACTGAAAAAAATAAAAAGCTATCCCCAGGTAAATCCAGCCCATGTAATAGTTTTACCTTCAACCCAGTCAACACCGGTTTTATACAGTGCATCAACCTCTTCGCCTTTCAACCCTGGCATATCTTTTTTAACTGGGTAACCGACCTGAGACTGCAGGTACGCAAGGTGCTGATAGCCAACCGGGAATCCATTGAGCTTTTCAGCGTCGAGAGATAGCCTTGCGGTGGGGTCAACAGGATCCATTCGATCTTTTTCATAAATGGGCTGACGTAAGCACATGCCCTAGCGTTCATCACGCTTTTCTAAAAAATCAAAAAAACGACCGGTACAAACCACATCCAGTAACACTCCATGAACTTCGCCGCGTTGAGAGATGGTCATCTTGGTTTGCGTCACCGCACGATTACCACTTAATTCACAGGTAAATCCACCTAGAAAGCGAAGAATGGACACTCCGCGTGGCCAGCCTTTCTTGTTCATCTCAATAAATTCATCCGCTGTGCCCTGAGTCCATGTGGCCATCATCCGCCCATCGTCATGCCACACCGTTCGGAATTTTCCCCAGAATCCGGCATCACGCCAAATCGCCCAGTTATCGATTAATTCTCGCAGAGCCAATTTATCCAATAGTTCGTTGTCCAATCGAGAATCCTCTATTTGTTGTGGCAAGCCAAAGAATCGAATCAGGAAATACCCAGAATTTGTCGTGCTTGAGTCGCATTGGCCACGGGCCGGCTGTATTGATCGCATAGATCGACCACGCGCTGAACCAAGGCTGCATTCGATGGAGCCAAAGTGTGTTTATCTAAACGCACGTTATCTTCCAGGCCGGTTCGGGCATGCCCTCCTGCCGCCACGCACCATTCATTCACTTTAAGTTGGCCGGCTGCGATACCCGCCGCACACCACTGTGCACTTGGCAACAATCGTTTTGTGGTTTCGATATAAAAATCAAACACATCACGATCAACTGGCATAGCATTCTTAACTCCCATCACAAACTGAATATAAGGTTTGCCAGGAAGTCGCCCGTCTCCGT
>CAYSZH010000043.1:0-29131 GCA_964435305.1 uncultured Granulosicoccaceae bacterium | reverse complement strand
ATCGCGTTGTTCGAGATCTCCATGCAAAGCTTGAGCATGTATACCGCGCTGCATTAAAGCATCGCATAGTTCGTTGACACGGGTTTTACGATTACAAAAAATAATGGCATTAGCGGGTTGGTATTTACCCATCACCCTGTACAGGGTTTCAAGCTTTTGCTCATCTGTCGCAAAAACAAACCTTTGTTCAATGTGTTTTTCTGTGTTGCTGCCTTCTACCCGAATGTGCACAGGGTCGATTTGAAATGCGCGACTCACTCTGACAATGTCATCTGGGTAAGTGGCGGAAAACAACAGTGTCTGCCTACCTGGGCTTGTTCTGCCGACAATATGCTCAATGTCATCGTAAAACCCCATGTCTAGCATTCTATCGGCTTCATCAAGAACCAATGTCTCAACGCGGCTGACGTTCAGCGTGCCTTTTTCAAGATGTTTTTTAAGCCTACCTGGGGTTCCAACTACAATATGAGGCTCACGCTGCAACGATGTCAGTTGATCTTGTATGGGTTTTCCTCCGCACAGTGTGAGCACACGCGTGTTAGCAAGGCTGCTGGCTAGACGACGAATTTCTGCCGCTACCTGATCACTTAATTCGCGTGTGGGGCATATCACCAGGGCCTGAGTCTCAAAATTAGAAACCTCTAGCTTGTTCAACAAACCAATAGCAAAAGCGGCCGTCTTACCACTTCCTGTTTCAGCTTGCGCCAACACGTCACGACCATCGAGTATGGCCGCAGCAGTACTTGCCTGAATGGCTGACATGTCTACGTAGTGAATTGCGCTTAATGCTTGTTGTAGCTCCTCACGAAGAGGTAAGGAGCTGAATGTAGTATTTATTTCAATTGCCATGAAAATTCTTTTAGATTGAAAAAGCTACAAATAGCTATCGAGATGATGCATATCTTATACTGCTATTGTGAAACGAAACGCTCGGTACTACTGCAGGCAGATTCAATGGAAACGGGAGTTTGTAGGAGCAAGTTACGAATACGACGGAACAAAGGCGGTATAAAAGGATGGCTTATAACAATATATTGTTATTTTACAGTTGCTTATATTCAAATACACACTCCCCCCTCCTCCACCAATACCGTTGTTGAAGAGATTCAATAACACTTCGAAGCCCGCATTCTTGCGGGCTTTTTTGTGCCTTTTGCATTCATCTAAATGCAACTAGATACCTCTGGATTCAAAAACTTCGCGGGTATATTTTTAGGTACTTTTCGTTTTATGATTTGAGATACCCGCGATACGGAGATCGCTTTCATGAGACAGAATTTAGCCGCTTCAACCATCAAATCTACCAGGCCAAACCCTACTGGAAAACCGTTCAAATTGTCCGATGGCGCAGGTCTCTATCTGATGGTTAGTCGTACTGGGAAATATTGGCGATATAACTACCGTCACAATGGAAAACACAAACACTGGCACTGGGCGTTTTTCCAGACCTTAGTTTAAAAGACGCTCGAGAAAAGCATGCAGATGCCAAACAGCTGGTCACTTCAGGGGTCGATCCCAGCTATCAGAAGAAACAGAACAAGCTATCGGTGAAGATTAAGCACGCCAATTCATTTGAAGCCGTCGCCCGCGAGTGGTTTAGTGAATTCAAAAGCACTTGGGTGGAAAACCACGCCGTAACAATAATGTCTCGCCTGGAGCGAGATGTCTTCCCGCGCGTCCGAATTTAGTACAATCACGCAACAAACATATTCTATGTAAATTGACTTAAACTTCACTCATTTTTCCCAGATGCTCAATGCACTCATCAACGGTATGTACATCGCCAAACTTTGCATCAATATCAAACAGATTCCAGGCTACAGCACCCGGCACACGATCTCCAATACACTCTTTGACTGCGATGGTGCGAAAACCGTCTGCCAGACCATCGCAGATTGTTTGCCGTACACAGGCACATGCGGTAACCCCGGTTACCAGTATGGTATCGACATTATTCGATCGCAGAATGCCGGCGAGCTCAGTACCGTGAAATGCACTCGCGCGTTTTTTAAGTAAGGTGTATTCACCTTCCACCGGCGCAATGCGACTGTCTATTGCCCATAACTCACTGTCATCAAGACTCACGGCTTCAACCGGTATTTTGCAATGCCACAGACCCATATCGGTAAACGCTGCTGCACGATCCGTGATTTCATAAGCCGTAGTCGTATGCACAACAGGCCAGCCGTTTCTACGGAACACGTCCAGCATACGTTGCATACCCGGAATAATTTCATCATCCATTTTTTGCATATCGCAGGTAAACGGATTACCCGGCCGAGTCCAGGCATTGGCCAGATCCACACTAATCAGCGCCGGTCTAGTGCCAAAACCGATTCGGCGTTGAAAACCACGCTCTTTATACAATTCAGATGCCGCATCAAACGCTTCATGTAACATTCGATCAAGTTCTTTACCGTCGACGTTATCCACTTTGCGCTCTCTACGTATTTGCGCTTGTTTTGCCATACCGTTCCGCCCTTTTCACCTAGCCGCGCGTTTTGAGTCGGTTGCCGCTTTGTCGATCTGCCAACCATAGCCATCATCAACGGCTTTCAACACAACGCCGTAATCATCTGCTGCATGGTCAGGTGTTATAAACCCATCGAGCACATCGTCCAGTACTTTTTGCGGATCTCGCTCCAGCGGATCGCCGTACCCACCACCGGACGGCGAAAAGTAACTCACCACATCACCCTCTTCAGTACGCAAACCAGAGAACTTAGAATACTCCTGCCTAATCTCATCTGGTGTCGCAACGTTGTAAATTTCCATTTTTCCACCCGCACCCTCTTTACCACCGAAGACGCCCCAGGGCGCGTCGAGGTGTCTATCAGATTCGTGCGTCATAAAACCAGGCGTCATATAGCGCTGCGATTTCACCACACCTTGCCCGCCACGAAACTTACCGGCACCTGGTGCGACATCATCACGAACCTCATACCGATCACAGATTAGTGGCAGGTGCATGCCAAGATCTTCCAGCGGATTATTACGTGTGTTACGCATCAATTCTTCAACGGTGTCCGGACCATCTGAGAGCGGTCGACCACCCATTGCAGCTTCATTAACCTCGAGAAAAACCCAGTAATCCCCGTTTGGTCGAACACCCGAGAATGCGGCGAAGGATAATGTTGCAGCATTACCCGCGGTGCATTTGTCTGGTAGAACCGGGGCAAGTGCCTTGATGATCAGATCAACCATGCGTTGAATCTGGCAAAACCGCGCTTCGGCCGCAGCCGGTGCAATCGGGTTATAGATGCTTCCTAATGGAGCGGTGACTTTTATCGGACGAAACGAACCTTCGTTCTGCGGTACATACTCCGTTGATGTATAGGTATCGAGTAACAAGGCACGAAAGGCGAAGAAGGCGGCTACTTTTGTTGAGCCATCAAATGGCACATTGAAGGCAGTGGGTACTTGGTCGGACGATCCTGTAAGATCGACTTCCACTCCGTCGCCTTCAACTCGTACACAGACTTTAATCGGCAGTGTTGTTTCCCGATTTCGTCCATCGTCGTCGAGAAAGCCTTCTGCAAAGTATTCGCCATCCGGAATCTTGGCTATCTCGCTTCGCATCATGCGTTCGGTGTAATCCATCAATTGGGACGTTGCCTGGATGATCATATCTTTTCCATACACCTGCAACAATTCTTCAAACCGTTTCACACCCAATTGCGCGGAGGCAATTTGCGCTTCAAGGTCGCCCATCACAAGGTCAGGCACGCGGGTGTTATCACGAATGTATTTCCACAGCGGTTCAATTCGCTTACCCTTTTCGTAAAGCTTGATGCCATCAAGCAGCATACCTTCTGCCCAGAGGTCGGGTACATCGATAATAAGACCGGGAGTCGCTGCGCCAATATCGACGTGATGGGCTGTGTTGGCCGAAAAACCAACGAGCTCACCATCAGAAAAAACCGGCATCACAATAGCAATATCGGGTGAGTGACTAGCACCTTTATAAGGATGGTTATGAATGACACAATCGCCCGGATGCCAGTCTTCCAGCGGTACACTTTGTTCTATACCACGTAAGTAACCCGGCAAAGATCCAATATGCATGGGCGTCGAATCAGATTCACACAGCGTATTGAAGTCAGTATCGAACAAGCCGGCGCCTAAATCCTGACTTTCGCGAATAATGGATGAGTAACTCATACGGTACAGGACGTTACCCATTTGTTCAGCGATTGAATGCAGTGCACCACCGACAACCTGCAGGGTAATTGGATCGATTTCTTTAGCCATTTTTTTATCCTCTCCTTTAATCGCGTATGATTCGGATATCACCGTGGCCAAGTACTGTGGCTGTGTAATCAGGTGGTATCAGCGTCGTTGAGTTATGCTGCGAAATAATAGCGGGGCCCGTTACCGAATCCTTTGCCTGTAATTTCATGCGATCGTAGCGAGGCGTATCGCAGGCGCCGTGATCTTCAAAAACGGTGGAACGAGAATACAGCAAGGCATCTTTTGGATTCTTATCTCCACGTTCTGCCAAGGCACTGGGTTTGAGTTGCTCTACATCGGCTACAGCAATCACGCGAAGCGTCACGCCTTCGGTAATCTGATCACGGAACGCGTGACCATAAGCTTCCTTGTGCACATTAAAGAAGTTATCAATAACCGTTTGCACATTATCGAGCGTCAATGCGGCATCAGGCATATCGGCACGCAGCTCAAAACCCTGGCCCATGTATCGGCATTCCAGTATTTTCGTGAAACGCCGCTGGCTTTTTTCAATGCCGTCAGCCTCAAGTTGCGCATCGGCTTCAGCAGTTAATTCGCTGGCTACAATGTTGATACGATCAAATTCTTTTTGTAAGTCCTGGCGTTGCTGATCGTGCGCTTTTTGTTCTTCTTCACTTATGTCATCCCTGGCAGCTTGCGGTGGGTTCAAGGCAACCAGAACCGATCGTGTGTATTCATACTGAAGATCGGTAACCAGCAAACCCATGGCAGCGGTTATGCCAGGTTGAACTGGCGATACCACATCTTTAGCCTTGATCATTTCGGCCAAGGCCACGGCGTGCAGCGGACCAGCACCGCCAAACCCCATTAACGTAAAACCACGTGGGTCGATGCCTTTGGCTACTGAATTAGCGTTAATTGCCAACGACATGTTGTTGTTAATGATTTTAAGAATACCTAAGGCGGCATCCTCAACCGACAAACCCATAGGCTTGCCGATGTGTTCTTCTATAGCCTTACGTGCCTTTGCCGCGTCTATAGCCAGATCACCACCAAGAAACTGTTCTTCGTCCAGCCGCCCCAATGCAACTTGTGCATCGGTTACTGTGGGTTCAGTACCACCGTTGCCATAGCACGCAGGCCCAGGTACCGCACCGGCTGATCGTGGACCAACACGAAAGGCACCGCCAGCATCAAGGTACGCAATGGAGCCGCCACCGGCACCAATCGCATCGATATCAATCATTGGTGCTAACACTGGAAGCCCTGCCACTTCGGTATCGCGCGGATTTTTTATACGCAAATCGCCCGCTTGAATTACTGATATATCTGCAGAAGTTCCGCCTATGTCTATGGTGATAATGTCTTTTATATCGCTGCTGGCACCTGTCCATCGTCCACCGATAACACCGCCGGCAGGGCCCGATAGCAGTAAACCAATGGGACGTTGCGACGTATTCTCAATGGTTGAAATACCACCGTTCGATTGCATGATACGAACGACGGCATCGATGCCATTGCTGCTTAAGCGTTCACCCAGGTTTTTCAAGTACAACGATGTTTTCGGGCCAATGTAGGCGTTCATGGCGGTTGAGCTGAAACGCTCATACTCGCGAATCGCATTGACCACTTCAGATGACGTACAGACAAACGCATCCGGCATCACCTCTTTTACGATAGCGGCTGCCCTTTTTTCATGTTCGTCGTTCAAAAACGAAAATAGAAAACCAACCACAACCGCATCGAGCCCGCGCTTTTTGCATAACTCGGCCGCTTCGCGCACTTCCTTTTCATCAAGCGGTGTGTCTATGGTGCCTTCAGGCGGCATCAGTCGCTCGGTAATAGGTAAGCGATTACGGCGTTTTACAAGCGGCTTGGATTGCCAAGGAATATCGAAATGTAAACTAAAATTATGCGGTCGTTTGTGCCGCGCCATATGCATGATGTCGCGAAAACCTTTTGTGGTTAGCATACCAACCTCAGCACCGTTTCGTTCGATAACCATATTGGTGGCAACAGTGGTTCCATGAAACAGCATGTCGATAGCGTTCGGTTTAACGCCGGCTTGTTCGCAGACCTGAAGCACCCCTTTAACCACACCTTCAGATTGATCATGGGGAGTACTCGGAACTTTGGTTACTACCACGTTCTGATCTGAACCTTGAATCTGTTCCAGTACAATATCTGTAAAGGTCCCGCCTACATCTACGCCGACTCTAATCATTTTATTTCCTTACTTTCAGGCGTTCATAAAAAATGAACGCAACCCATTTTTAATAATCTGTTATTTATGGAAATCCAATATTCGAATAAACAATTTGCATTACCCGATACCCTACACTAATTACGAACAAGTGTTGCTTTAGCCGAATTCCAGCGTAAATCTACGGCACTGCCGGGCTCAATATTTCTACCCGCTAGGTTTTCCGTATGGGTTTCCAGACGCATTTCACTGCCATCCTCCAACGCCACCGATACATATAAGAGTTGTCCAACCGTATCCATTAAAGACACAGTGCCGCTAATGGAATCACCCGGGCTTCCAGATACCGGGGAACCTGCTGGAAAGATGTCGACATATTCAGACGGGATGACCAGCATGACCGCCGCATCTGTTGCAAGCGCTGAAAAATCGGTAGCTGGCGTACCACTAAATTCACCCAACTTTGTGTTCACACGTGCGCTGCTGCTGTCAGAGGCTATCAACGTGCCCTCAATTATCTTGTTACGCCCAATAAAACGCGCCACAAACGGTGATCGCGGTCGGGTATAAAGATCATACGGTGCTGATATCTGTTCGACGCGTCCAGCGTTCATGACAACAACCCGATCGCCCATCGATAATGCTTCGGCCTGCGCGTGCGTTACAAATACGAACGTGATATTTAGGGAACGTTGCAATAGCTTGAGCTCTTCTTGTATGGATTTTCTCAAATTTGCATCGAGCGCTCCAAGTGGTTCGTCCAGCAATAGAATTTCAGGTTCGGTAACGAGGCCTCGAGCCAGTGCGAGTCTTTGTCTCTGCCCACCCGAAAGTGAACCCTCACGCATATCCGCTACATCTGTCAGATGCAATTTCTCCAGGATAGCGCCCACTTTCTCTTTTTTATCCGCCGTCGAAAGTTTGCGAACAGTTAAACCAAACTCAATATTTTCATACACACTCATGTGTGGAAAAATCGCGTAGTTCTGGAAGATTGTCGCCGTTGGTCGCCGTTCTGGTGGTACACGGGTAAAGTCATTCCCGGCGATTTTTAGCTGTCCTGATGTTATATCTTCGAGTCCGGCGATCATGCGCAAGGACGTTGTCTTGCCACAGCCAGACGGCCCCACAAAGGAAATGAACTCTCCTTTTTCAACCTGCAAGTCGAACGATTGCACCGCTTCAGTACCATCCGGATAGACTTTGCGCAGATCAAGTAATTCCAAATCGTACTGGCTCATGCGTTGGTTAAGCTCTTGCGTGTTTGCAGAGATGGCGGAGCCAACAAAGCTCCGCCATTCTCACTAATGGAACTGATATCAGGCACTCAGGAATTCATCCCAACGGCTAATCAGGTGATCATACTTGTCAGGCCACTGATGCCAGTAGCTAACGTGCTTGGCACGCTCTTCAAGAGAACCACCGTCACGCAGGTCACCCTCGTTGATACCGCGCTCTCCTTCCCCAACCCAAGGTTTACCCTCATACCAGAACGCATATTTATCCGCTGGCATAACATCTTTGATGTTGGTTGTTGGTGAGTAGTAGCCCTGCTCCGATACGGTTATAGCTGGCGGACCTGACAACCAGTAATCAGCGTATGCTTTCACCGCATCAGGGTTTGGTGAGTTGGCGATCATGGAAAGACCAATCGACCAGGCTCTATATCCTTCTTTTGGAACAGCGTACGAACATTCAATACCCTGAGCTTTAACTGCCATTACCGCCGGCTGCCAGGCATCAGCCAAAATCATTTCGCCAGAAGCAAGCAGGTTAACTAGCTCTCCGAAATCACCCCAGAGTGCACGGAACTGACCTTCTTTCTTTTTCGCTATAAGGAATTTGGCTGCCTCATTAATTTCTTCTTCGTTCGGATTACCCGGATTTGGAACTTCCAGTAATCCCAAGGAATTCATCGCAAGTATTGCCTGACCGAATGCAATTAACGGATCGACATTAAGCCCAGTCTTACCTTTGAACTTGGGGTCAAACAGCGATGTCCAGGTATTGGCTTCCTCGGCACTGACTAGATCGGGTCGATAGCCGATGGAGTCGAAGTTGTACACTGTCGGCACCATCCACAGCTCAGACTTGCCATCGTCAGCCCAGATCTGTCCGGATATCTGTGCACGAGCTTCCATGCGAGGGTCGGTGTCGGTGAAAATCGGTCTGATATTTCCCCAGTTCGACAAATCCGACGTTGCAATTGGCTTGATGGTTTTGGTTTGCGTCATTGCCGGCAGTCTTTCGCCGATGGTTTCCCAGACATCGTAGGCATCAGAACCTGACAACAACTCAGTTTGCGTGTTAGGAAAAATATCAGCTTTTCCGTTTACCGCTTTAACACCGGATACGGCCTTGAACTCATTCAGTATGCGTTCCTGTACGGTTACAGACAAACCTACCGTGCGAAGCTCTTGACTGGCCACATCGCCTGCTGCAAACGACAGGTTAGGACGCATCATGAAACCCGCGGCTGCGAGCGCACTGGATTGCGCCATAAATCGGCGCCTGCTATTACTTATGTATTTACTCATTTAAGACTCCTGATTAAACTGCTTTTGTTAGTACCTCATCTCACGTTCTCTGATCGGATCATTTAATAACGCCCAACCAATAACCCCCCGTCGACAGGAACAACCTGACCGGTTAAATACCGAGCAGAGTCTGAAGCCAGGAATACAATCACGTCGGCTATATCTTCTGGTTCACCTACGCGCCCCATCGGAATGAATGACTCGGCTTCCGCCAGGCCAGACTGTCCTAATGAATGTTCTTCGGAAAGTAGCTGTGCGGTGCGGATGTAACCGGGTGCAATGCCATTGACCCGTACACCCGATGAAGCAAGCTCCACTGCTAGTCCTCGCACAAGACCAACAACGCCTGCTTTGGCGGCTGAGTAATGGACATGCTGATCCCAGCCGTACGCAACACCCATAATTGATGACAAACAGACAATTGCTCCGCTGCCTGACTCACGCATTTTTTTTGATGCCGGACGAATCACGCGAAGCATACCTTTAAGATCAACGTCCATGACGTTGTCCCAATGCTCATCCGAGAGATCATCCAGAGCCACCTTGCGCGCGATGCCAGCATTGGCAACCACAACGTCGAGTTTTCCAAACCGCTTCTCAATGTCACTGACTACACTATTTGCAGCCGTGGTTGATGTCACATCTAAGAGATGAAACTCCGCGTTACCACCTGCATCGATTACCTCTTTTGCAACGGCGGCACCTTCTGTTTCGAGCACATCGGTCACAACGACGCGAAAACCAGCCTGACCGAAAGCTTTTGCCGTGGCGCGGCCTATACCAATACCAGCTCCGGTTATCATCACAGTTTTATCTGTCATCTTTATCGCTCCTGCTACTTATCTCACGAACTACAATCGACTAAGTTATTAAACCGTACAGAATTAATGCAACCTTAGATAAAGCCACGCACTTGACGTTGTTCAATCTGTTATCCAACTAAAGCATCACATCACCTGAATTTGGCCCAAGTGTTTGTCCGACATAGTTAGAAGCATCACTTGAAGCCAAAAAGGCAACGGTTGCAGCGACTTCCTCCGGTTCTCCAAACCGACCCAGTGGCAATTCATCCGCTTTGGCATTACGCCAGCCTTCAGATAATGACATCACAAGATCGGTATTAATCGGTCCGGGTGCGACCGCGTTCACTCGAACACCTTCACTGCTGACTTCACGGGACAGCGCTTTGGTTAAGCCGATGATGCCGGCCTTAGCTGCAGAGTAATGCACCAGTTCGACACCACCGATTTGGCCAAGCTGGGATGCGATATTGACGATCACGCCACTTTTCGCATCCAACATTGCATCCATCGCACGTCGACACCCCAGAAAGCAACCACGCAGATGCACAGCCACCATTCGATCAAAGTCCTCAGTATTCATGTCACTAAATCGTAACTGTTGAACAATGCCAGCGTTGTTAACCAATAAGGTGCAATGTCCCCAGTGTTTTTCACACAACGAAAAGTTAGCCTCAACACCGGCCTCTGTTGAAATATCACCTTCTACCGAAACGGCAGTGCCACCACTTTGATTAATGGCATCGGCCGTTACCTGGGCCGCGCGGCCGGATAGATCGTTGACAACAACCCTTGCGCCTTCTGCTGCCAAGCGCTTAGCAATGGCCCTTCCTATACCGTTGCCGGCACCGGTAACAATGGCGCGATGTTCTTCCAGGCGACTCATTCAACATCCTCCTGTATGCCGGAAGCGCTGACGCGTGTTTTGCGAGTCGATGCAGCCATCAAAATGGCGTAAATACTAAGCAGGGCAAACGAAAACAGCGTGGTTAACACTCCAAACGCAAACAGGTTCGGGTGAATTTCAACTGAAAAAGTCCCATAGATTGCCAGTGGCATCGTGACATCCGATCCGGCAGTAAAAAGCGTGCGCGGAAATTCATCGTAGCTCAGCGTAAAAGCGAATAGCATTGCTGACAAAACACCTGGGAATATCATAGGAAAGGTAATTTTGCGAAACGTCCGTCCCGGTGGCACCCCAAGCACCCATGCCGCTTCTTCAACTGACTTATCGAATCGATTAAAAATGGCCAGCATGACTAGAAACGCAAATGGATAGGTGTACACCACATGTAAAACAAATGCCGTACCCCACCAATGACGATCTATGTCCAGCTGATCGGCCACCAGTGTCATGCCAAGACCCAGCAACACTCCAGGTACCATCATGCCGAGTACGACAAGATAAAAAACAAAACCGGACCCTTTGAATTGTCGGCGAAACGCCTGTGCTGTTAATGTGCCCAAAACAGTTGAAATAACCATGGTGGCAAACGCAAGTGTAAGTGAGCGTGTGAGTGCCGTTGCTATGGGTAGTGGTGCAACACGCGATGGCGGTGCCATTCCAAGAACATGCTGATACCAGAATGTTGACCATTCAATGATAGGAAACTGTGGCCCTCCTTCGGGCCCTTGCTGAAAACTGATAATACCCATGACAATGAATGGGCCATACAGAAACGCAACAAACAAGAACGTATATGCAGCCAGCAACCAACGTAAACCTTTTAATTGATGCATGGCGTACCCCTACAGCTCTTTACGCAAATTGACGATGCGCAACAACCCAGTAATGACGAAAGCCATAACCACGGTCAGCACAACACCAATCACTGCAGCAAAGGCCCATTTCAGGGAGCCAACCTGCGTCACAATGATATTGCCAAGCAAATTGACTTTTCGACCGGACAATGCAGAGGCGGTAGCAAACTCTCCCAGCACCATGACAGAGACGAATATCGCACCAACAACGACCCCGGGCAAACTTAACGGAAAAATGATTTTTCGAAAGATCATACCCGGTGATGCACCCAGATCACGTGCCGCCTCCAGTAAGCTGCCGTCGATTCGTGCCAACATGAACGCAATTGGGCCAACCATGAAAACCACATAGATTTGCAGCATGCCAATCACCACAGAAAGTTCGGTGAACAACAACACTTCGATCGGTTCGCTGATTAGTCCAAACTTTTGCAATACGATATTAATAGCGCCCTCTTTACCTAACATGGGGCGCCAGGCCAGCACGCGAATAAGAAACGACGTCCAGAAAGGGATAACACAGGTCACCAGTAATACGGTCTGCAGCGTTTTGTTACGAACAAACTGCCCGATAAAAAGCGCTGCGGGATAGCCGACTATAAATGTCAGAAATAATACGGTTAACCATAAACGTAACGTTCGGAGTAGCGCACCAAAATAGGTTTCGGATGAAAAGAAGTTGACCCACGATTTGGTCGTGAGTTCTGAGTTAATGGCAAAGGTAGTCTGAGTCCAGAAACTGACATAAACCATCATCAGTAGCGGTACAACCAGAAACACGAGCATCCACAACACTCCCGGCGTCAGAAGTACAAAGTGCCCGTGTCGCTGCCAAAACCCGCGAGAATGCCCGCTCGCTGTCGGGTTAGCGCCGCTCAATGTCTACCTCCCTTCGTAGCCGAATTCAGTAAGAACCCTTCGGCGTCATACAATAGAACCTGCTGTACCGGCCAGCTAAGATCCAATCGCTGGCCTTTTTGGTAATCAACAGGTTCTTCACGACTCAAATGTCGTTCGACTTCAAAGACACCCCCATCAGGTTTCGAGAAAAAATAAATAACGTGCGAACCCATAAATTCGCTCGCTAAAAACTCCGAATTAAACATTGTTTTCCCCACGCCAATTTCGGTGCCAGGCTCACTTATCGTTACTTGATCAAACCGTATGGCATAGTGAAATGCTTCAGCCGCGCTAAACGGCAGATCAAATGCATTGCCACCATAGTTAAATTGATTTTCTGAAACCTTTCCCTCAAGTATGTTGTAGTTATTCACATAACGAGCAACCCCAACCGTTGCCGGTTTCGAAAATATTGTTCCAGGCTCATCAATTTGAATGGCCTTACCCTCTTCCAAAACAATCATCCGATCGCCCATAGCCAGCGCTTCGGTTTCATTACCAGTCACGTGCATGAATGTGACACCCAGTGACGACCTAATCCGACGAAGTTCAAGTGTCATGCGTTCACGCAGATTCGCATCCAGAGCGCCGAGTGGCTCATCCAGCAAACACAGACGCGGTTCTGTTACCAAGGTTCTAGCAAGTGAGACGCGCTGCTTCTGACCACCGGAAATTTCACCGACCATACGCTTGCCAAGATCATCAAGTCCGACGAGCTCGAGCATGGCATCGGTTCGCCGTTTAACTTCTGCTTCGTCGGTAACCGGATCAACCAGACGGTTTCGCAATCCAAACGCAACATTGTCGAATACGGTCAACAGCGGAAACAGAGCATAGTTCTGCTGTACAAACCCTAGCCCACGCATATGCGGTGGCCTCCCGGTTATCGGCTCACCGTTAAGTGTGATTTCACCTTTGTCGGGTTGATCGAGCCCTGCGATAAGACGTAACAAGGTTGATTTTCCAGAACCGGAAGGGCCAAGCAACGTCAGGTATTCGTCATCGACAATGTCGATGGAAAAATCCACAATGGCTGGCACGCCATCAAAGCATTTTTCTATGCCACGAATTTCCATCATGTCGTCCGGCCCCTAACTTGTACGTTTAAGGAAATAAGAACCACTGGCATCGAGCTTTGCACGCCAGCCTGGTTGAATAACAATTGTCGTGGTTTCCTCTTCAATAATTGCCGGACCTTTAATTGTTGCACCAGCCCCAAACAACTCACCTGCGTATACCGGGGTGCGTGCGGTTTTACCTTTAGATGAAAAAACCGCCTTGCGATGCGCTTTGAGTGCCTTGGCTGGGGTCATGCCTTTTTCAATGCTGCCCTGTTTTGGTTTCTTAACCCGCCCCAACAAGGTACTTTCTATGTTCACGACTTCTATGGTGTTATGACGTTCCGAATAGGTGTAGAGCTGCTCATGTCGCTGATGGAATGCCTCCTTGATTTTGTCTATGGATTTTTTGTTTATTTCAAAATTTCCAATTTCTACCGTGCACTCGTGTACCTGACCAACGTAGCGCATTTCAATACTGCGTTCTGCTGAGATATCCTTCGCAGCGAATCCATCCTCTTTCAAATGCTGTTTGCCTTCCTTTTCAATTTTCTTGAACAATGAATTAATCTGTTTGTAGGCGCTGGCATTGTCCAGACGCAATGGCGCAGTTGCCATGTAGTTGTATTTAACATCGGAAATTATTTGACCGTAGGCGCACAATCCGGAAGCCAATTTAGGCAAAATGATATTGTTTATGCCCATCTCTTCAGCTATTGCAGTAATGTGGGCAGCCGTCGCCCCACCAGCACCAACCAATACGAAATCCCTTGGGTCGTAACCACGCTCCACTGACACGCGACGAATTCCGTTAACCATATTGGAATTTACGATGGTGTACATGCCGAAGGCTGCCTGCTCAACCGTAATTCCTAACGGCTTGGCAATATGCTCTTTGATTGCTTTGTGAGCTTTGTCTGCATCCAAGGGCAATCGACCACCGACCAGCCCATCCGGATTTAAATACCCAAGAATTAAATTGGCATCCGATACCGTGGGTTGTGTGCCACCTTGGCTGTAGCATGCTGGACCCGGATCGGCTCCCGCACTTTGCGGACCCATCTGCAATAAACCCATGTTGTCGATCCATCCGATGGACCCTCCACCAGCACCCAGGGTTTCAACCTGAATCATGGGCACCCCAATTCGGTATCTTAGGAAATCAATATTCTTGTTAAGGTTTGTGACACCGCCTTTTGTCAACGTAATGTCGAACGAAGTGCCGCCCATGTCACAGGTAATGACATTCCTTTGTTCAAACGGGGCAGATACGGCAAGCCCGGCAGTTGGAGCAGATGCAGGCCCAGAATTAATCGCATAAACGGAACGATCAGTCATTGCCTGGCCTATCGCTAGACCACCGTTAGACTGGAAATAGCGCACAGGATACTTTGCGCCGAGTTTGTGAAAGTATGAATCGATTGAATCAACATACTTTTTCATCGTAGGTGCAAGGTAGGCATTGGTTACAGCGGTGGACGTACGTGTATATTCGCGAACCTGAGGATAGAGTTCAGAGCCGACGGTGAGCACCGCATCTGGCATCATCTCGCGCACGATTTCGGCGGCTCTGGACTCGTGAGATTGATCCAGTACCGACCATACAAAAGAAATGGCAACTGTCTCGACACCTTCTTTGATAAAAATTTCACAGGCCGATCGCACATCACCATCGTTCATTGGTGTTCGGATTGAGCCATCGGATAAAACCCGCTCTCGAATGCCTTTTCGCAAATAGCGTGGCACCAGCATGTCGGCTGGTGGATACTCCGGGTCATAGCGATAACCGTCTTCCTTATGACCCAATCTGATTTCGATCGAGTCTTCGTGGCCAGCGGTGCAGATAAGCCCAGTCTTTGCTCCCTTATGTTGAATTAGCGCATTGAGTCCAACGGTGGTTCCGTTAATGCATAGATCGCATTTGGAAACAATGTCTTCAGGTTCAAATCCGGTGTCTTCCGCAATCAGCGCAAGACCGTTCTTGATAGCCAATGTTGGATCTGCAGGAGTTGATAACGCTTTATAGAGTTGGACTTGGCCGGCATTGTTCGCTAAAACAAAATCAGTGAAGGTTCCACCTGCATCGATGCCAAGTCTGTATTGAGTACGCATCAGTTCAAGCTCCTTTCTTTTTTCGCAAAGTCGAGGTTGCGTCCATGTCAACTTGCAGTCTCGCCTCATTCACAAAAACAACTCCGTAGTCTTCTCTGGCACCTTCAATTGATACCAGTTCGTTTCTGACATCGGAGACCACTTTGTCAACTGAGCGTTCCATCGGATTTCCATAACCGCCGCCGCCGGGATTTTTATTCATTACCCACTCACCCGGTTTGATCGCATCGATTACGTTGTCGCGCAGCGTGGTCACTACGCCGTTACGAAAAATATCCATGCTTCCAACCTTTGGTTGAATTACAGTTGATTCGGCGCCCGCAGCACCTAAAGCCGGAATACGTCGACCCTCTCCAAACATGATGAAGGTCATGTCCGAATCCATCGGTTCAACTTTCCACGCCGTACCTGATCCGCCACGGTACTTTCCCGCACCACCACTGTCAGTCATCAATGAGTAGTTATGAATTATGATTGGGTATGAATGCTCGAGCAGTTCGACATCACCGGACGTAAGCGCCCCAAAACAACATTCCGGACCACAGGCATGCCAGCCATCTTGTTGCGGCGTTGCACCAGCACCTGAGATTATTGTTGCCAAAACCATAGTGACGTATTCTTCTTCGTGCCGATTATCCCAACCAGCGATGTTCAATCCGTTTGCGTGTCCCCAAGATGCGGCGACTTTTTCGGGTACGGCCTGTTCGAACGACATGCGTACCGCATCTGTCAAGGTTTCCATTGGCGTGGTTGTACAGTTCATATGGGGTGCCGGTTCAAGGGCATTACACAAACTGCCGGGTTTTCCCATGTCCACCGTGACGCAGCGGTAGAGCCCTTCGTTATACGGTGGTGGCAATTGAGCGAACATCATTAAACCAAGATACACACCCGAGTAGGAATTACCTTCATATGAATTAATGAAGTACGGTACCTGCGGAGGCGATTCAATTTCTATATGACAGCTATCCTTTTTAACTGTCAGAGTAGATCTAATTTCCATATCGCCAAAGCCATGACCGGCATCTTCAAGAATCGCCGTACCTTCGTACTTTCCATCGGGCACTGACTTAATCAGTGTTCGCATCTGACGCTCGGCCATGGAAAGCAACTCATCGATGCAGGCTTGCACCATTTTCAAACCGTATTTTTCAATCAACGCAAGTAAGTTTCTTTCGCCAACCTGGCATGCGCCAATTAAGGCATTAAAGTCGCCCTGCTGATCTCTGCGAGCGCGCATGTTCAGCAGTATCATGTTCAATATATCGTCTCGCTGTACACCGCGGTCCCACAATTTTATTGGAGGAATCCGCAAGCCTTCTGCAAAAATCTCTTTAGCATCCGGGTTGTAGCCAGCAGGCACGGGACCCCCAATGTCGGTCAGATGCCCTTTGCAAACGGTCCAGAAAACCAACTCACCTTTATAAAAAACGGGCTTGTACATACATGTATCAATTGAATGGCTGCCACCGAAGGTTGGATCGTTCTGCAGTATCAAATCACCTTCATTAACGTCTCCATCAAAATATTCACTGACTGCCTTCATCGCTGGAATCAAGGAGCCCAGATGAATCGGAATATCCTGTCCTTGCAAAATCATCTCAGGTGTGTGATTGAACAATGACGTTGAATAGTCGTGTGCCAAATTGAAAACGCTGGAGCGCGCGGTTTTCTCAAGCGTGAGCGTCATTTCACGTTGAGTCGTTTCAAGCACTCCTCGCACAACCGATAGTGTTATCGGATCA
This sequence comes from uncultured Granulosicoccaceae bacterium, assembly GCA_964435305.1. Taxonomy (GTDB): domain Bacteria; phylum Pseudomonadota; class Gammaproteobacteria; order Granulosicoccales; family Granulosicoccaceae; genus Granulosicoccus. Next base: position 11,824 of record CAYSZH010000043.1, on the reverse strand, counting down.
ACCTTCACTTTTTTCGTAGATTTTTTTGCTGATTTCTTTGATGCGTTCTTATTCGCGCCAGCACGATTTTTTTTGGTGGTTTTTGACTTAGACTTTGCGGCTACTTTTTTACCTACCTTCCGATTTATTTTCGAATTTCCTACTTGGTTTTTTTTCCTGCGCGATGTTGAGGTTCCTGGAATTTTTTTTGCCGCAGCCTTTTTTTTTGCGCTCATATTCTTCCTTTGCCTCATATTCCACTTTTTATTGCTATGTAGCGAGTATTGCTATGTAGCGAGAATTAGTTGCGCGGTCTTAGATACTCGCGACTTATTCGCGACCTGTCGCTTTGTGCCCTTTAAAAGTGCATGCCCCTGAATTTGCGACATAAAAATGTGTTCACGAAAATTTCATCGTATTCAGACAAACGTATGCAACACATATCCATTTGGACTAAATCAGTCGTTTAGCTGCATTTACCTTGCAAAATAACGATTTAATCGATCAAAGGTGCAAAATGTCCCATGCAATTCGCTAAGTGATTGACGGCGGTGTCTGTACTGTCATCAATACCGTTCTTAATTCGATACTACGAAAGTCTTTCGCATGCTGTCTGTGCGCCAAGCGTGTGATTGTTTGTCTGAGAGTGCACAGGCATGCAACCGGAAGTCTTTCGCATTTGCATAAAAGTTCGATTTGTTTTAAGTTGATTTCAGTCATGGGGCCGCAAGGGGCAGCATGGAATCACGCATTACCACAGCCGGACTAGATCCTGCCAGTCGCTCACGTCATTGGCATGAAGCGATTGCGTCTACTTATTTTCCGCTCGAACTCACTTTCAAACACACGGATACTTTTGAAGGTGAGTTACTGAGCTGGCAGCTAGGGGAACTTTCGCTTTCCCGCTTGCGTTCGCAACCATTAAATTACCGACGTCTGCCAAGACACATGACAAATGAAAGCGAAGAAGAATTTTTAATAACCATCCCTACTCATTCGGAAGTATTTTTTTCTCAGAACGGAAAAGAAGTTCGTTGTAATCCTGGCGGATTTATTTTCGAACGCAGTAACGAACCCTACGAATTTTCACACAGTGATCCTGCAAGCCTGTGGGTGCTTAAAGTAAGCGACAAAGCCTTGTCGCAGCGTATTCAGGCACCAGGGCGTTTTTGTTCTCTTGAATTTGATGCAAGCAACGGCACTGGTGGGTTGTTTACTGATATGTTGCAACACATTCCAACTCGTATTCACAACATGACTGAAGAGGCACGTGCAACAATTGGCGAACAGCTCATTGAATTGCTGGCATTGTCAGTGGAGTCGGACGAGCGCACGATGGTTAGCGGGTCTTCTGCGGTGCGCTCCGCACATTTGGCCCGCATAGAACACTATTTGAGAACTCACCTGTCTGACCCATTGCTCAGTCCGGAACGTGTTGCTGACGCATGTGGAATTTCCACCCGCTATTTACACGAACTGTTTCGCGACACCAATCAGACTTTAGGTCAATGGATCCGCGATCAACGGCTACTTGCCTGCCGACAGGACCTGAAAGACCCGACGAACTGCCAAACTATCGCAACCATTGCATACTCACACGGATTTACCGATCAGGCACAGTTCTCACGCGCATTTAGAATCCATTTTGAACAAACACCCAAAGACTTCAGACACCTTCACAAGCAAGAAAGCTAACAAGCTTACGCTAACATTTGACGAATCTCATCCAGCTGTGCCCGTCGGTCCTGCCTAGCCTGCAATGCCTGCTCCATGTCCACCTTCACAAATCGCGATGCCGTGTGCGGCTGCAGTTGTCCGATAAGATCCATATCGGCAGCGATCACTGTGCCAAGCATGAAATAGCCACCACCTGAAACCGCATCCCGATGCAAAACAATCGGTTCTGTTCCTCCGGGTACTTGAATTGAACCGTAAGGGTAGCAACCATCAACTATGTTTGATGGATCGGACCCAGCGCCAAAGGGTTGTTTGCGGTCGTTAAATTCAAGTTCATGCCCACCACGAAAACGGTAGCCCATGCGATCTGCTTCGGGAGCGACTTTCCATTCATCGTCAAAAAAATTCTTTCCCGCCTGTTCAGTCAAACGATGCCAATATAATCCAGGGAGCACTCGTAGTTCAGCCGGTGTGTTCGGGCCCCTTTGCAATTTCGCCGGAACAGCTCTTCCCTCGGCAGCACCTTTGGCGTTTGCCACTGGTAGTGTGTCATTAGCGGCCACAGGTCGCCCTTCCACACCACCCAAAGCGCCAATAGCATAGGTGGAACGACTACCCAAGGCTTGCGGAACGCTAATGCCACCTGAAACCGCGATATACACACGTGCACCACTTTTCAAATAATCAAAACTGATTACCTGACCGGACTTGACCTGAATAGACGTCCATCCCTCTTTCTCGCTTCCATCCAGTTTGACTGGCATGGCCGCACCGGTCACAGCGATAGTGCAATCGCGCTTAAATTCCAGTTCAGGCCCCATGAAGACCGCTTCAAGACAGGCTGCTCCTTCTTCGTTACCAACCAACATATTCGCTGTACGCAGAGCATAGCGATCCATCGCACCCGATAAAGGAATGCCTAAATGAAAATAACCTGGTCTACCCAGATCCTGCACTGTCGTAGACAGTCCTGGGTTGATCACTTTAATGCTCATTAAGTAAGCCCTCCAGTTTGCGATTATAGGCATCAATATCGTTATTGAAATCAGCCAGATCGAAGGTCACATCGGCCATTCGTGGAACGAACTTACCCGCCTCTACTGCTTCAAGCGCTGTCCCATACTCGCTACTGTCTATTGGCTTCCATTTAACAATATCACCAGGTTTGAAAAAGCACATAAAGTCGCTCAGATAACTGATTTTTTGAGTCGGGTCATAAATCGGCATCGGTGTTATTCCAAACATTTGATATCCGCCCGCGCCACGCACAGAGTAGATACAGGAAAAGCACCCGCCATAACCGACCGTTAACTTTGGTGTATCGGTTCTTGGACGAAGGTATTTTGGTACTTCTATTTGTCGCGGGCGATCAACCATCTGATAAAGAAACGGCAGGCCCGCTACAAACCCGACCATCGACACAAACCAGGGTGCACCAGAATGCGCCTTAATAAAATCGTCGACCGTGGAAAAGCCGTTGATACGCGCAGCGTATTCAATGTCAGTGTTGCTCGGATCCTGGTGACGCTCACGAAAGCGCATCAGCGTCTCGTTTGTCCAGGGGTCCTGATAGTAAACTGGAATCTCAATCACTCGCGTATTTAACACAGATTCTGCGTTTTCAGCCTGAGCTTCCAGCGATTTGATTTCCTGTAACAGATCATCTGGTTTAATGATATCGGGATTGTATTTAACCTGCAGTGATGCATTAGCTGGACAGATCTCACTGACACCGGTGATACTGCTTTCGCGCAGGGCAGTTGTCATCGACAGACTCTTAAAGAACGCATCGAGTGACATTTCTTCATCCACCTCTACGAAAATATGTTCGTCACCACCATAGGAATACCGTGTCTTCATCGTGTTTCCTCAGTCATTAATCGTCAATCACTTGTTCAGTTCGCGGCTGTTGCTGTCCAGCCAGCCTTCAAGCCACTTGGTGTGAAACTGCCCTTCGCGAACCTGTTGATCAGAGCACAATGCAGTGAACAACGGGCTTGTTGTTTTGACACCTGAAATACGCAACTCAGTGAGTGCTCTCTCAAGCCGAAAAATGGCCGCTTCGCGTGACTCTGCCCAGACAATTAATTTGCCCAGCAGAGAGTCATAAAACGGTGGGATTGTGTAGCCGGAATACAACATGGAATCGAAGCGCACTCCAGGCCCACCAGGGATACGAAGCTCATCCACAGTTCCGGGAAACGGCATGAAATCGTTACTCGGGTCCTCAGCATTTAGCCGAACCTCAATTGCGTGACCCTCAGACCTAATGTCACTTTGTGAAAACCGCAAATTCTCGCCTCTGGCAATTCGCAACATCTCTGCAACAAGATCAATTCCACAGATACATTCAGTGACTGGATGCTCCACCTGAATTCGAGTATTCATTTCTATAAAATAGAATTCGCCAGAACGCTCATCAACCAAAAACTCAACCGTACCAGCGCCCCGATAGTTAACCGCTTTTGCCAAGGCAACAGCGGAATCACAGACTTTCTTCCGAACCACTGGTGTCAGCATGGAAGCGGGGGCCTCTTCCCAGACCTTTTGCCGCCGCCGTTGCAAAGAGCACTCTCGTTCAAAACAGTGCACAACCTTTTTGCCATCGCCTAGGACCTGAACCTCTATGTGCCTGGCATGACCAAGGAGTTTTTCAACATACAATCCACTATCGCCAAAGGTTGCACCTGCTTCATTGCGTGCTAGCTGAAACGCTTCCTGAAGCTCATCCGCATCATTCACAACTCGAATTCCACGACCACCACCACCAGCAGCCGCTTTAATCATCACAGGAAAGCCAATCGATCCTGCAAGTGCAACGGCACCATCTGCATCAGGTACTCTCCCGTCGCTACCTGGTACTGTTGGCACACCTGCATTTTGAGCGGCCACGCGAGCACTAACCTTATCGCCCATTTTTCTAATGGTGCCACCGTCCGGGCCAACAAAGGTCATGCCAGCAGCAGTTACGGCATCTGAAAATTCTGCATTCTCAGCTAAAAATCCGTAGCCCGGATGCACGGCGTCTGCACCACTTAGCTTTGCAAAATTAACCACCGATTCAATGTTCAAGTACGACTTACTTGCGTGAGGCGGCCCGATGTTGACTCGTCGGTCTGCGATCTGAACTGCCAGCGAATCTTCGTCCGCATCGGAATACGCCTGGACAGTTTCAATACCAAGCTCTTTTGCAGCACGATTAATGCGTATGGCAATTTCTCCGCGGTTTGCGATAAATAGTGAACGCATCGGTAGACAGAATCAGCTTTCCATCTCTGCCAGTGGGTGCCCTGCCATAATGGGCTCTTCGTTTTCAGCAACAAAGCGTATATTCGTTCCGGCCGATTCGGCCTTCACCTCATGAAAAGACTTCATAACCTCGACCAGTCCAAGCACATCCCCTACGGCAACATCATCACCGTCTGCCTTGAATGGCGGGTCTTCGGGATTAGGTTTGCGATAAAACGTACCTGGCAAAGGAGACATGATCTGTATTTTAGCCATAACGATGTAACTGCCTTAATTGTTTTCCAAATAAGTTGATACTGCCGCGCGTACCGAACTGGTAATTTCTACGGCGTTGGGAGTATCAGAATGGACACAAATGGTTTCCACTTTTGCGGGGATGTCTTTGCCACCCACCGTTTTTACCAAGCCATCATTAATAGCGCGAAGACATCGTTGACCGGCTTCGATCGGGTCTTTTTTTTCATGTTCGCGAGTGATAATGAGATTGCCGTCGTCATCGTAGTCTAGATCGGCATAAAATTCTGCGATAAACTGATGGCCTCTCGCTGTGTAGATTTTCTCGTGCATCGTTCCAATCATCCCCATGACTGGCACTTGAAAAATATCTGCAACATCGCATATCGCATGTGCAATGTGCTCAAGCCGCGCGGCCATGCCATAGAGTGAACCGTGCGGTTTAATGTGATTGAGCGCCATGCCTTCGGCGTCCAGGAAACCTTTGAGTGCACCCACTTGATAAATCACGCAGTTAGCCATTTCCTGCCGCGTCATTTTCATTTCACGACGGCCAAATCCCTGCAGATCGGGAAGTGAAGGATGAGCACCAACTTGCACTCCATGCTCTTTAGCAAGTCGTACTGTTGCACGCATATGGTTGTAGTCAGAACCGTGAAACCCGCAGGCTACATTCGCCACGTTTATCAAAGGCATCAAGCCTTCGTCATCGCCCATAGTGTAAAGGCCAAACGCTTCACCCATATCGCAGTTCAATGTGACTGACATTGGCATAGCAAGCTCGTGATGGTTCAATCCGGCCGTTCGTCGGCCGAAATTCAAGTTTAATAAGCATGCAATTTTACAATGATATTGTAAAATACTATTTTCTGTTAATCTTTATCTGATTTTTAGATACAAGGGATAAGATTTATGAGCATCACTGTTAAGCAAGCCCGCTATTTTGTTGCCGCTGCCGATTTCGGCCAGGTATCACTTGCTGCGAAAGAATTAAACGTATCCCAGTCTGCAGTTACCACCGCCATCAAGCAATTGGAAGACCTACTCGGCGCGAAATTATTTAATCGCGTTGCCACTGGCATGCAATTGACCGCAGAAGGATCACGCTTTTTGCAGCACGCACACAATATAGTCGCAGCAGTGAATCAAGCGGTACATTCACCATTAACCGCCGTACGGGGTATTGCCGGTCGGGTGGCAATTGGGGTCACCTATACCGTGGCTGGCTACTTTCTTCCAAAGTATCACGCACAATTAACGCAGTTGCATCCCAACGTTGATTTTGAACTCTGCGAGCTGCCACGAAGCGAAATTGAATGTCGTCTTGTAAACGGCAAACTCGATATTGCCGTAATGCTTGTCTCAAACCTACGTAATAAAAAACAGATCACCTTTGAAACCCTGCTACATTCCAGGCGAAGACTCTGGCTTCCACCAGGACACAAATTATTAGACGTTAACAGTGTGACTTTGACGGATATCGCAAAAGAACCATACATAATGCTCACAGTTGACGAAGCAAAAGAAACTGTTGGCAAGTACTGGAAAAAGCAAGGATTAAAACCAGATATCTTATTTGATACTTCATCGGTTGAAGCCGTACGCTCTATGGTCGCAGCAGGTATGGGTGTGACAATACTGTCCGATATGGTTTATCGACCGTGGTCGCTAGACGGGCAACACATTGAAACCCGCAATGTTGATGCTGATATTCCAACAATGGATGTGGGTTTGGCCTGGGCAAAAAAACATCCGCCAAGTCCCGCCGTAAGAGCTGTGCTGGATTTTATGAGTATCGTAGTTTAGTTTTGTAGCTCTACTCCGATCCTTATCTAACTGTGGGTTCGACGGCACACCCAGATAGATATCAATGATCTGTAACATCGATAATCAGTGATCTTTCCCACACCAGCACTTTGTTAGAATTTTATTTCCATCATAAACCTCATTTTTCCGTACCAAAACCCAACCAACGTAACCTGGTTACATGGAAATTCTTCAAAATAACCCGTATGCGCACTGACAAGGGCATACAATTAGCTACAATTATTCACAGTTCAATCGGAAAACCATTTGTTTTAGCCGGTCATTGAAGATCTAGCTAAAAGTTTTAACGGGTCAATGAAGACCAAACAATAGAGGTAACCTAGATGTCAACTGCTCTACTGAAATATCCCAGCCCAACAACTAACGGCCCCATACGTCGCGATTCATTGCTTGAACACTTATATACCAATTTTTCGCTGACATTGTTACGTAAGCTGCGAGATGGCACCCCTGATGCCGATACGTTAAAGCTTTGGAATGTATCACCAGAAGAGTACAAGGCAGAAGTGATTAAAGCGATTAGATATGTCATTAATGACTAAGCTAACCCTGAAGGATAGCTAACATTTAATTGCAGACTTAATTGCAGACAATGTAATTGCAAACACATAAGGCACAGGGACGTGCCTCGCTAACCTCAAATTTTGAAGCAACTTTAAAACCCCTCTAACACAATCTTACCCATTGCCGTACCCGTTTCTATCCGCCGGTGAACTTCGCGCAAGTTTGCAGCATTTATCGGTGACACCACATCTTGTAAGGTTGTTTTAATTCGGCCCGCATCAATTTCATCAGCGACCCAAGAAAGCAAACGATGTTGTTCAATCATGTCGTCGGTGTTGTGTACAGCACGGGTATACATAAACTCCCAATGCACGCTGGCCGACTTGGTTTTCATCAACTCCATTGGCATTGGCATAGCGGTATCATCGATGGTAACGATTCCATTTTGCGGTTTAATCAGTTCGACGGCGGCATCCCAGTGCCCCATATCATTGAATATGGCAATGTGATCCACAAAGTTGAATCCATGTGCGCGTACTTCTTCCACTATATTGTTGCGGTGATTAACAACATAGTCTGCACCGAGCTCTGTAACCCATTGTTGGGTTTCTGGGCGCGATGCTGTTGCAATGACGTTTAAGCCTGCCTGCTTGGCAAGCTGAATACCAATTGATCCAACGCCACCACCCGCGCCAATAATCAAAACGGATTCACCAGCATTGCCACCATCACGATCTATTTTCAAGCGAGCGAAAAAACTTTCGTAGGCGGTAATAGATGTTAATGGCAACGCAGCTGCTTGAGCATGGGATAGTGATTGCGGTTTTTTACCCACAATGCGTTCATCAACCAGTTGGAATTCAGCATTGCAGCCTGAGCGTGTGATATCGCCGGCATAATAAACTTCATCACCCGGTTTAAAAAGCGTTACCTCCGGGCCAACTGCTTCAACCACTGCACTGGCATCCCAACCAATGATGCGCGGAGGGCTTTCAGTGGCGCCTTGGGGCTGGCCTTTACCACCGCGTATTTTTGTATCGACAGGGTTAACAGCAATCGCTTTTATCGCGACTAACAGATCACGCCCCGTGGCTTGCAGTTTATCGGCCTCAAAGTCCACAAACGCGGCCTCATTTGTTACCGGTAAGTAGTTCACGATTCCAATGGCTTTCATTAATACTCTCCTGGACTTATTTACGCTTCACACGTTAATTCGTACACGCTAAAACTGGCCTTTCGACTTTCGCTCAAGGCCGGCACAGTGTATTCTCTTCAGCCCTGCTATGAACGAAAAACCAACGCCTCTCCTGTGAGCAAGCCCGTGTTGAATCCCAAGGTTTTTTCGCATCACGCACAGCTGTCGCTAGCCACTATTCTAGCGCTTTCGCTACTGCTAATGGGCTGTATAAAGTCAGGAGACACAGAAACCCAAGCGCTTAAGCCTGAGGCGAGCTTAAGCCTACCCATGCGCATTGTCAGCCTCGATTACTGTGCCGACCAATACGTATTGCAGCTGGCGGATAAAAACCAGATTCTTGCGCTTTCACCGGAAGCAAGCAGCGCGTATTCGTATATGCGTGATGCAGCACAAGGCTTACCCACAGTAAGACCACATGCCGAGGATGTCTTGATTCTTAAGCCCGATTTAATCGTTCGAAGCTACGGTGGTGGGCCAAATGCTCCGTCTTTTTTTACTCAAGCCGGCATTCCGGTATTGCAGGTGGGCTGGACATCTCAACTTGACGGTGATCAAGCAGGATCACTGACTTCTGTGATACGCGATATGGCTATAGGCCTTGGGCAAACCGCACGAGGCGACGCATTGATTAATCGTTATCGCGAACGGCTCGACGCGATACCGAAAAGGGAAAATAAATCATCGGCTTTTTACATGACATCATCGGGCGTGACGTCTGGTGCCGGTTCGCTGATGCATGAAATGCTGCTTGCGGCCGGTTTGGATAATTTTCAAGAGAAACCTGGCTGGCACCCGATACCACTGGAGCGCTTAATATTTGAGCAGCCTGATGTTGTTGCCGCAGCGTTTTTTGAAACCGGTAACCAATACCGCAGTATCTGGAGTGCGGCACGTCATCCAGTTGCGCAGCAACAACTAAAAGGTGCCAATGTGGTCGCCCTACACGGTGCGTGGACGGCCTGCGGTGGTTGGTACATCATGGATGCTATAGAAGCACTTGCAACAGCTGCGCAAACAAAAGCGGGCGCAAGTGCGGCTACAATTTCGCGTGAAGCTGCCGGTGCAAATGCGGGTGCAGCTACGGCACAATGAATTCCATGCAAAACAATAGCGGCGCAAACCCTTGGCTATCACCGATGCTCTTGCTTGCCTGTCTGGCTGCAATGTTCTGTGCCTGCTTGCTTGGCTCAACAGCACTTCCTGCCGAGCGCGTGCTTCTGGCTTTGTTAGGTCAAGGTGATATCAACGATAGAGTTGTCGTGTGGTCAATTAGGCTACCCAGAGCATTGGCCGCGTTTTTAGTCGGCGCAGCGCTAGGTATCAGTGGGGCAGCTCTGCAAGGCTTACTTAGAAATCCGCTGGCAGAACCGGGTGTATTAGGAGTATCTGCAACAGCCTCATTGGCAGCCACGTTTACCCTTTACTATGGGCTTGTCGCCGCATCGGCTTGGGTGTTACCAATCGCGGCGATTACGGGGGCACTGCTGGCTACAACGCTACTAACCATAGCGGCCGTGCGCACGCAATCGGTGGTCACCCTTATATTGATTGGCGTTGGGCTATCCAGCTTTGCCGGGGCTTTAATGAGCTTATTGTTGAACATGGCTCCCAATCCGTTTTCGCTTGCCGACATGGTCAACTGGACATTAGGTTCAGTGGCAAATAGAAGCTTTAGCGAAATTGGACTGACACTGCCTTTTCTGGTTGTGGGCATAGCCATTTTATGGTTTTCTCGCCGCGGCTTATCGGCGCTAACATTGGGTGAAGAAGCCGCAAGCGGTATCGGGCTAAATTTACGACGCCAACGCGTCATTACGGTTTTAGGCGCAGGTGTTACCACTGGTGCATCGGTTGCGCTGGCAGGCGCTATTGGTTTTGTCGGCATCATTGCACCGCATTTGGTACGGCCATGGGTTGGCTATGACCCGGCTCGTTCCTTGTTACCTTCTGCTCTGCTCGCAGGCTTAATTTTAATTGTTGCTGATATCGGGGTACGCCTCCTGCCATCCACTAATGAACTTAAACTCGGCGTTGTGGCGGCCTTAATTGGTGCACCGGCATTTATCTGGATAGCTGCCCAAAGACGAGGCTTACGTGACTGAACTACGCGTCAATTCACTAAGCTATAACGCGGCAGGCAGAGCCTTGGTATCCAATGTCTCGTTCACCCTGGCACCGGGCGAACTGATTGCACTACTGGGTGCAAACGGTGCCGGCAAAACCAGCTTGCTGCGCACAAGCTTAGGCCTTCAAAAACCCAGCGCTGGCAATGCCACTATTGATGGTACCGATACGCGTAAACTAGCCGCTGCAAAGCGGGCTCGCAAAGTATCTTATTTACCGCAAACGCGTTCCTTAGCCTGGCCTGTGCGGGTACGAGATGCTGTGGCACTGGGGCGCTTTAGTCACGGCGCTACGATTGCGCGCTTGTGTGATGAAGATGCGCAGGCAATTGATCGAGCACTGGACGCCTGTGGCTTAAAGGAACTTGCCATGCGCCGTACCGATACACTCTCAGGGGGTGAACTGGCACGCGTTCATTGCGCACGCGCCTTTGCTGCGGAAGCGCCGCTACTGATTGCAGATGAACCGACTACCGCACTTGATCCTCGCCATCAATTTAGCGTTATGGATCTCATTGCCCGCTATGTACAAAACGGCGGTGGGGCTTTGGTTGTGCTGCATGATTTACAGCTGGCCGTTCGCACCGCAACCCGATTACTGTGGATGCATGAAGGCAGTATTGTGGCTGACGGCACACCAGAAGATACGCTGACAAGCGAGAGGCTGGCGCAAGTGTATGGCGTGGATGCCGTCGTTGATGGCGTGAACTTAAGCTTAAAAGGCGCTTTGTAACTGCACGGCGCTTAAATCGGCATTGATACAGATGCAATCGTTAACCGAACAAGCGATTAAGCCCGAACGCTGCTCACCAGCATAAAGCACGCGCCTTGGGTTACTAATTGCCGCAATCAAAGCCTCCTGCAAAGACACACCGACTTCCGTCACCAACCATTTTATGGCCGACGTCATATCAATATCTGCACCTGCCAGCGTGCCGTCTTCAAGTAAAAGCTTGCCGTCCTGCCGTTTAATTGATCGCTGGTTTAATTCAAACGACTTTAATGATGTACCCGCCACAGCCATGGCATCTGT
>CAYSZH010000042.1:28872-29771 GCA_964435305.1 uncultured Granulosicoccaceae bacterium | reverse complement strand
CCAACGTCTGTATGTTAGGTACTCGCCCGTTTCACGATCAATTTTGACGCGTACTTCGATATCTGAACCGTGTCGTTTTCGTGTAGCCGATGCCAGTGCAGCTTCAAGCGCTTCAAAGATAATTGACTCATCAACACCTTTCTCATTGGAAACAGTATCAACAACGAGAAGTATATCCTTACCCATGGTCGGCAAACTCACCATTGGCAAACTCACCATTGGCAAACATAAAACCATTAGCAAACACAAAACTGACAGATGCAACACCGGCAATGGCCGCGTGATACGCAGTTGTAAACCTTAAAGCCAAGTTGCGCATTTGCGCCTCCCTTAACTGATTACGTTTAAAAATTAATTCAACAGACAGTGGCAATTACTTGCGTCCTGTCCCCTTTTTCAAGTTCGCGACCAAATGAGCTTGTTCAACCTCATTCACTGGCAATGTGTAGTCAATACCATCGACTTCTACAACAAGTTCGTCGTTTTCAACAACAACAAGCTTGCCTTTAAAATTTCTACGCCCATCGACCGCGACATCCATTCTAATGCGCACTTCTTCGTTTAATTGCGATTCAAAATGAGCCGCCGTAAACAAAGGTCGATCAAGGCCTGGCGATGACACTTCAAGCTGATATGCACTTTTGATGGTGTCTTCAACATCCAGTACAGCGCTGAGTTGCTTGCTAACCGCTACACAGTCATCAACCAGAATCCCTTTATCGGTGTCGATAAAGATCCGCAGCGTTTGACCGTTTTCTCCCTGGCCAAACTGAGCACCTACAAACTCGTACCCCAAGCCAGTGACTACTGGCTCAACAACATCTTGTATCGCTTGCGATGCTCGCCGCATAGCCGTTCGTATTCCTTTTCAATTCAAGCCAGCTTTTTCAAAATCCAGC
>CAYSZH010000042.1:0-28772 GCA_964435305.1 uncultured Granulosicoccaceae bacterium | reverse complement strand
TTCACAATCCAGCTTCACAATCCAGCTTCACAATCCAGCTTCACAATCCAGCTTCACAATCCAGCTTCTTGGGCAACCAATGTGAACCAGCAACGAAAAAGGCTCCAATAGGAGCCTTTAAAAAATTCTGATTTTTCGCCACCAGCCATTACTCGGTGCCGTCTCCCAGTGCGCACGTTGCTGTCTCAATGAGGGAGTTCGCGCTGCAATTCGCCCATTATAACAGGCTGCGGTCTAACACGGCAAACATTCGCCGAGTTTCTTGAAATAAGCAGAGCAAGTTGGATGCCGGTCACTCGGCCTCGGCCTTTTGGAGGTGCAAACCGGCCAATGCGGCAAATTACCGTCGCCCTATGCGCCGTTAATACTGGCCCACCAAGCTACTGATAACGCAAGCGAACATAAAGCGGCACTAGCCAGCCGCATTTTGTTTAGCTTCCTCGCCCATCTTTGCCACTATAAAGCGGACCAATTCAGCCCCATGCGCCACTTGCTCGCCCTCGCGGACCAGGACTTTCTCGATCACATGGGTGTCGGCTGCACTTAAGCTGTGCTCCATCTTCATCGCCTCGAGTGTGATCAGCGGTGCACCCGCCTCAATTGTGTCACCAGCAGCGCAATGAACGGCAATCACCCGACCAGGCATATTCGCATTGAGCGACAAAGCTGAACGCCCACCGTGTAGCGATTGCTCAACTGAAGGCAGGCTAAGCAAAACCGATTCGCCATCAAGTTGTGCTCCCACCTGACCTTCGCGGTAAAAAACCGTGGCGCTGTAGTGTTGATCATTAACGGTTATATCAGCACCATGCACAAGTGCCCGAACATCATCAATCTCGAGCGTAGTCTCTTGTCCGTCCAACCACACTCGCCATTCGCAACGGCCAGCGCGTTCAACCTGCATCTGATGCACTTGATCGGCTTGCGTTAACACCACCTGCCTACGCGGGTTTGCCCACAGCTCAAACAGCCCAACCTGTTCTGTTATTGAATGGGCAAGTGTGCTTATCGGAAAGTTAGGTGGTTCAATTTTGGCTGACATGTATTCACTTTCTGGATGGGCAGCACACACCAGCGCACACACCGCCAGTGCACGCGTGTCAGTTTCACCCAATGCACACAAAACGTCAGCATCCCGTTCGATCAGACCGGTGTCCAGTTGCTCCAACATAACCGAGTCGTGTGCACACAAAGCCGATAAGAATTGTCTGTTGGTTAGCGTCCCCAACACGACAGACTCATCCAACATGGCTTTCAACTGAAACAGTGCCGCCTTTCGATTCGGCTGATAAGCAATCAATTTGGCGAGCATGGGGTCGTAGTAAGGCAATACCTCGTCACCTTCAACCACACCTGTATCGATACGGCCTTGCTCACTAAAGCGCAAGCGCTGCAAGCGACCAGTGGCTGGCATAAAGTTGTTCTGTGGATCTTCTGCATACAATCTGACCTCAACGGCATGTCCGTTCAATGCAATAGCATCTTGCTTGCACGGAAGAACATGACCTTCAGCCACCAGAAACTGCCATTCGACAAGATCAATACCCGTTACCGCTTCAGTGACCGGATGCTCCACTTGCAGCCGCGTGTTCATTTCCATAAACCAGAAATGATCAGGTTGCAGTTCGTTTTCGGCGCTAACAATAAATTCAACTGTACCGGCCCCAACATAGTTAACAGCGCGTGCAGCTCTTATTGCAGCTGATGTCATCGCGTCTCGCATCGCGGCACTCATTCCAGGCGCAGGCGATTCTTCAAGCACTTTTTGATGGCGTCGCTGCAATGAACAATCGCGCTCGTACAAATGCACAACGTTTCCGTGTCGGTCTCCAAACACCTGCACCTCGATATGCCTGGGTGTTTCAATAAACTTTTCAATTAACACCGCATCGTCGGTAAAACTTGCCTGCGCCTCGCGTTGCGCACTCGTTAGGGCATCGACAAAGTCATCCGCTGCATCTACGCGACGCATCCCTTTACCGCCACCGCCAGCGCGTGCCTTGATCAGTATCGGGTAACCAATCTCGGCTGCTTTGTCGAGCAAAAATTTTGCATCGTTCCGCTCCCCATGGTAGCCCGGCACAACGGCGACACCGGCATCTTCCATAAGTGCTTTTGCTGCATCCTTTAAACCCATAGCGCGAATAGCAGATGCATCAGGCCCCATAAACACGATACCAGCGGCGACACAGGCATCGACAAATTCAGCATTTTCTGACAAAAAACCGTAGCCAGGATGTATGGCGTCAACATTGTTTTGTGTTGCAGCCAAAATAATACGATCGATATTGAGATAACTATCGGTTGCGGCAGCGCCTCCAACACACACAGCATGATCAGCCAGCTGTACATGCCGTGCATGTGAATCAACATCGGAGTAAATGGCCACTGTACGTTTGCCCAAGCGTTTAGCGGTGTTAATTACCCGGCAAGCAATCTCGCCACGATTGGCGACAAGCACCGTATTGATGGGTGAAACGGTAGACATGCCGGCATTGTCGTTAGTAGAAAGTTGGGATGTTTGCATCACATTCTAAACACGCCAAAGCGTGTTTCCTCAATGGTGGCGTTTAGCGATGCCGATAAACTTAAGCCCAATACGGTACGGGTATAAATAGGATCGATAATGCCATCATCCCACAGCTGCGAAGACGAATATAAAGGCTGAGACTGAGCATCAAACTGATCCAACAAAGGTTGTTTAAATTCAGCTTCCTGCTCCTCGCTCCATTGCCCACCACTGCGTTCAATGCCAGCTCTTTTAACGGAGGCTAATACACCGGCCGCTTGTTCACCTCCCATCACGGCAATACGCGCGTTAGGCCATATCCATAAAAACCTGGGATCGTATGCGCGCCCACACATGCCATAGTTTCCCGCTCCGTACGATCCACCAATAATCACGGTGAGTTTGGGGACGTTAGCATTGCTCACAGCCATAACAAGCTTGGCGCCATGTTTGGCTATGCCGTTGGCCTCTGCTTCCCGCCCAACCATAAAGCCTGTAATGTTTTGCAGAAATACCAGTGGAATTTTACGTTGACAGCACAGCTCTACAAAGTGCGCCCCTTTTACCGCGCTATCAGAAAACAGCACGCCATTGTTTGCAACGATACCCACTGGCATCCCCATAATGTGGGCAAAACCTGTGACAAGCGTTGATCCATACAAGGGTTTAAATTCATCGAAAGCGGAATCATCGACAATACGCATGATGACCTCTTTAACGTCGTAAGGTACTTTGGGATCATCGGGAACGACTCCGAGTAGCTCTTCAGCTGGATACTTTGGCTCAGCGATAGCTCTAAGGTTTAGCTGCACAGGTTTTGAACGATTAAAGCCAGAGACGATATCGCGCGCAATCGCCAATGCATGCGCATCATCTTGGGCAAGATAATCTGCTACACCTGATAGGCTTGTGTGAGTTTCACCACCACCTAATTCTTCTGCACTAACTTCTTCTCCTGTTGCCGCTTTTACCAGCGGTGGTCCTGCCAAAAAAATAGTACCCTGCTGCGCCACAATAATCGTTTGATCCGACATCGCAGGGACGTAGGCACCACCTGCTGTACACGAACCCATAACCACCGCAATTTGTGGAATACCTTTAGAAGACATTGACGCTTGATTAAAAAAAATTCTGCCGAAGTGCTCACGATCGGGAAACACTTCATCCTGATTAGGTAGGTTAGCGCCACCGCTATCCACCAGGTACAGGCAAGGCAAGTTATTTTGTTCAGCAATAGCCTGTGCGCGCAAATGCTTTTTTACCGTTAATGGATAGTAGGTACCGCCCTTAACGGTTGCATCATTAGAGACGATCATGCATTCCTGACCGCATACCGTGCCGACACCTGCAATAACACCGGCACAGGGCACCTCGTTGTCGTACTGATCCCATGCGGCGAACAATCCAATTTCCAAAAACGGCGACCCGGGATCAAGCAGAGTGTGAATGCGATCGCGTGGTAAAAGCTTACCTCTGGCAATATGGCGATCTCTGGCCTTTTCACTGCCACCCAGCATCAAGCTTGACGATACTTTTTTAAGCGCCTCTATCGAACTCTGCATCGCCACTCGATTAGCGTGAAAAGCGGCATGTTCCGTATCGATTGTGCTAGTGAGATTCATGATGTTTAGCTGTATGGTTCTGTTTAAATACGGGTACTTGATTCACGGCTTTGTGATGCGTCCGTTTAGGCTGTTTCGTTAAACAACTCGCGCCCAATTAGCATACGACGTATTTCGCTGGTTCCAGCGCCTATTTCATAAAGCTTGGCATCGCGCAACAGACGCCCGGTTGGATACTCGTTTATGTAACCGTTACCCCCGAGCGTCTGGATTGCTTCCAGCGCACACCAGGTGGCTTTTTCAGCAGCATATAAAATGCACCCTGCGGCATCTTTGCGTGTTGTCTCACCGCGATCGCAAGCGCTTGCCACTGCATACACATAGGCCCGGCAAGCATTGGTGCTGGTATACATATCCGCAAGCTTGCCCTGCATTAATTGGAATTCCCCAATGGCTTGTCCAAATTGCTTTCGCTCATGCACATAGGGTGTCACGACATCCAGGCAGGCCGCCATGATGCCGACGGGCCCGGCCGCGAGCACAACACGCTCATAGTCCAGCCCCGACATCAGCACGTTAACACCTCGTCCAACGTTACCCAACACATTGGCTGCGGGTACGTGGCAGTCTTTAAAGACAAGTTCGCAGGTGTTTGATCCACGCATGCCAAGCTTATCCAGCTTTTGCGCCGTCGAAAAACCGGCCATGCCTTTTTCAATGATGAAGGCCGTGATCCCTTTCGCCTGTGCATCAGGATCCGTCTTGGCATAAACAACTAACGTATCTGCATCAGGCCCGTTAGTGATCCACATTTTGTTGCCATTTAGAATGTAATCGTCACCATGTGCAACGGCTTTTAGACCCATCGAAACTACATCGGAACCTGCATTTGGTTCAGACATGGCCAAAGCACCAACATGCTCACCACTGATTAAGCCAGGTAAGTACTTGGCTTTTTGTTCGCTATTGCCGTTGCGATTGATTTGATTAACACAGAGGTTTGAGTGTGCGCCATAAGACAAGCCAACGGAGGCCGATGCCCGACTAATTTCCTCAACCGCAACACAGTGCGCAAGGTAGCCCATCCCGACGCCACCATCGTCTTCAGGTACGGTGATGCCCAATAGCCCCAAATCGCCCATCTTTTGCCAAAGGTCCATTGGAAATTGATTGCTACTATCAATTTCAGCGGCGCGAGGTGCTATTTCATCACGCGCAAAGCGTGCAACCGACTCTCGTAACGCGTCGATATCGTCCCCTAAACCAAACTTCAATCCGGATTCGAACATGGTACTGACCAGCCTTTTTTTTGGATAACTAAAATCTGAGGGTGTAGCCTATCTTGACGTTAACGTAAACGTCAAGAGCAGGATTTATGCCGCCTGGGTTAAATCGACTGGTGCTGGGGCGTTAAAACGCTTCAAAAGCTGGATTCGTTCCACATCTGCCTGCTGCATCGCTTTCTGCTTCACTGGCCCAAACCCACGCAGCTTGTCCGGCAACGACAGTAGCTGCAACGCTGTGCTGAGATTCTGCCCACCTCCTGACTTTTTTAAGCGCTCAAGCACTTCGTTTAAATCGGCCTCGTATTGCTTTATCCAACGACGCTCTGCTTTACGCTCCTCAGTATATGCAAACACATTAAGTGGTGTATTTCTGATCACACGCGCGTGCTTTAGTATTCGAAACAGCGACTGCATGTTTTGACCAAACTGACGTTTACGAGGTCGCCCATTAGGGCCCATGCGGCTGAACACCGGTGGAGCCAGATTAAATTTGATCGAGTAGTTACCCGTAAACTGCCTGCTCAACTGGTCTTTAAATTCAGGCAGACTAAATAAGCGCGCCACCTCAAACTCATCTTTGTAGGTCAACACACGCGCATAGTTATGTGCAACTGTGCGAACCAGCTCTTCCGCTTCAGGTGCATCAAGACTTGCCTCATCACATGCACGTTGAAACCGCTCAACCATGGCCAGGTATTTTTTAGCCAGACGCTTGTTCTGATAATCTCTTACATGTTGCTTGCGATGCTCGATCAGTGCGCTCACACTGAGTGACTCCACGCTATCTTTTGCAGCTGGCGATGCCAGCTTGTCTGCAACCACAGTGGGATGCTCGGCCAAAATACGCCCCCATTTGAATGCCAATAAATTCATCTCAACTGCAACACCATTTAGTTTCACAGCTGTTGTCAGAGCCTCTAGCGATACCGGAATAAAACCGCGTTGCCAGGCATAGCCCAGCATAAGGATATTATTGGTAATGGCATCACCGGTCAGTTGCTCGGCGATTTCGCTGAATGCGTGGAAGTGTTCGGTGTTGACCACCTGGGCGCCAATAGCACGAGCAACCGCATCATGTTTAAAATCAAAATCACGTTCGAGTACAAAATCAGCAACGGGAGCCACAGTTGAATTCACAACCGCCTGTGTTCTGCCTTGCTCAAACAAAAGCGCATTGTCACTGGACGAGGCCACGACACTATCGGCTGCGATCAGCACATCGGTGCCACCTGGGACAATATGCGGGCTGGTAATCTGCTGTTGAGATTTGGCCACGCGAACATGACTGACAACCGCGCCGCCCTTTTGTGCTAAACCAGCTAAATCCAGAATCATGGCCGCATGCCCATCTATATGAGCAGCCATACCAAGCAATGATCCAATGGTAAGCACACCAGTACCACCCACACCCGTAACAAGAATATTGCAACTACCCTCTTCAAGCGATGGCAATGCTGGCTGTGGCAAGCGGTCTAACTCACGCTGTGTATTAGAATCGTATTGATCAGGGTTTACAGCATCACGTTTAAACAGCTTGGCATCTTTTACCGTAACAAACGCCGGACAAAAACCGTTTTTGCATGTGTAATCCTTATTACAACTGGATTGATTGATCTTTCGTTTTCGGCCCATGGGTGTTTCTAGCGGCTCTATGGATACACAATTAGATTGCGCCGAACAATCACCACAACCTTCACATACAGCTGAATGTATAAACATTCGTGTGTTTGGATCTTCTAATAAACCGCGCTTACGACGACGTCGTTTTTCAGCAGCACAGGTTTGTGCATAGACTATTGCATTACACCCTTTAAGCGTACGTAACTTACGCATCACTTGATCGAGCTGTTCGCGATCTTCCAGCACCACGCCACTGGCAAGATCACCTTGTTGATAACGCTCCGGCTCATCTGTCACTAAATAAATAGGCGATACACCCTCAGCTTTCAGTTGATGTGTGATTTGCTCAGGCGTTAAATTTCCGTCAATGGCCTGGCCGCCGGTCATGGCAACAGCATCGTTGTATAGTACTTTGTAAGTGACGTTAACACCTGATGCGACGCCACCACGAATGGCTAATAAGCCTGAATGGTAATAAGTACCATCACCAATATTTACGAAGCGATGCTCATCATCGACATAATTTGCAATGGACGTCCAGGGCATCCCTTCAGCTCCCATTTGGGTGAAGGTTTGCGTACTACGATCCATCCACTGCACCATGTAATGACAACCGATACCCGCATGCGCCTGTGATCCTGTTGGCACCTTGGTCGAACTGTTGTGTGGACAACCTGAGCAAAACCATGGGTTGCGCGATATCGGCGTCACCTGTGTTAATTGCTTATTCAATGCGTGCTGCAGTGCCTTAAGTTTTTCTTCAATCTGCAATTTTAAATCGACACTCAAAGACTGTTTTAACAACCGCTGCCCAAGCGCTTGTGTACACACCGCAATTGATAGCGTATCGGATACAGGTAAAAACGGATCACCATTTTCATCCTGCTTCCCAACAACGATGGGACGACGATTATCGGCTAAATGATAGAGGTGTTGCTTCAACTGATGTTCAATGATTTCGCGACGCTCTTCGAGCACCAGCACTTCGTTGAGACCGGTACAAAATTCGGTTATACCGATTGGCTCCAGTGGGAACGGCATGCGCACTTTATACAAAGCGAACCCGATTTCCTCAACGGCTTGTTCATCAATACCCAGAATGCCCAAGGCTTGCCGAACATCTTCAAAGGCCTTACCTGAGGCCACTACACCAAAACGGGGGTGATTGCAGCCGATAACCGTTTTGTCTATCTGGTTAGCGCGCGCAAATGCAAATACCGCCTGTTCTTTGCGTTCTTGCACACGTTTATCCTGAACCATGGGGGTATCTGGCCAACGCAAATTAAGCCCACCCTCTGGTAAGTCAGCATCCTGCGGAATATTAAATTCTTGCATCTCATCACCCAAACTCACCACGGCGCTGGTTTCTACCGTATCGGAAATGACTTTCATGCCAACCCAACAACCCGAGTAACGTGACAAGGCGATTCCAAGCAAGCCTACTTCAATAAATTCATGCACTGAGGAGGGATAAAGCATGGGCATTCTTGCCGAGATAAACGCATGATCAGACTGGTGCGGCACCGTGGAAGATTTGGCCGAATGATCATCACCTGCCAAACACAGCACGCCGCCGTGTGTGGATGAGCCTGCCGCATTGCCATGGCGAAAAATATCCCCGCTTCGATCCACACCTGGGCCCTTTGCGTACCAGATACCCAGTACACCGTCTTTCTGAGCGTGTTCATACAGGGGCACTTGTTGTGTGCCCCAAATGGCCGTTGCGGCCAGGTCTTCATTTACGCCTGGCTGAAATCGAATATCCAATGGATCGAGAAAGGACTTGGCGTGTGCCAACTGCAAATCATAGGCGCCAAGCGGTGAGCCACGGTAACCGGTAATGTAAGTCGCCGTATTAAGCCCGTGGGCTCGGTCGCGCCGCATCTGCACCATCGGCAAGCGCACCAAAGCCTGAGTACCACTCATAAACACCGAACCAGACTCGGCGGTAAATTTGTCTTCTAGAGAATGCAACGAACCCATCTAAATATGTGCCTTGATAATGTCTATATGATAAGTTTGCGTGTAAATTGACGCTTTGTCACGCGCTCGAATCTGACCTGCGCTATACAAAAGATCCTGCTTGCTTAAAATCTCGGCTATTCTGACAAAATAAGCCACTAACTTAATATGAAGGAATCCGCACATGTCGCAAGGTCAGTTGCCAGAAATGGATACATCCGTTAAGCCAGAAGTGACGGCCTTTTTTGACGAAACCACCAACACGGTAACGTATATCGTCAAAGACCCTGACAGCAACCATTGCGCCATTATCGACAGCGTGCT
Source organism: uncultured Granulosicoccaceae bacterium (assembly GCA_964435305.1). Lineage (GTDB taxonomy): Bacteria > Pseudomonadota > Gammaproteobacteria > Granulosicoccales > Granulosicoccaceae > Granulosicoccus. The sequence goes on along the minus strand of CAYSZH010000042.1, from coordinate 19,509 downwards.
TGATATCGACTACGCCGCCGGGCATATCAGCTATGACAATGCCGGGTTGTTGCTCAACCATGTCAAACTGCATCAGCTCAGTGTCGACTGGATTATCGAAACCCATGTGCATGCGGATCATTTGTCTGCAGCCCCCTATCTGCAGGAAAAACTCGGAGGCAAGCTGGGTATTAGTGAGAACATCACATTAGTACAAGATACGTTCGGCAAGATATTTAATGAAGGCACCGAATTTCAACGCGATGGTTCGCAGTTCGATCAATTGTTCAGCGACGGGGATACCTACACGATAGGCGGGCTAACAGCCACAGTGCTTCACACTCCCGGGCACACACCCGCTTGCACCACACACATTATCGGTGATGCAGCGTTTGTTGGAGATACGTTTTTTATGCCCGACGGAGGAACCGGCCGAGCCGACTTCCCTGGCGGAGATGCGCGAGCACTGTATCGATCCATGCAGCGCGTCCTCACCCTGCCAGATGCTATGCGCATGTTTGTTTGTCACGATTACGGCCCTGGCGGACGCGACTATGCCTGGGAAACAACGGTACGCGAAGAACGAGAACACAACCTGCATCTATCCACATGCAATACAGAAGACGAGTATGTGGCGTTAAGAGAAGCACGAGATGCAACCCTGCCTGCACCAAAGCTCATCATTCCCTCATTGCAAGTGAACATGCGTGCAGGTGAATTTCCAAAAGATGATGGCGGCAATGTTGTGCTGAAAGTCCCTATCAACAAACTTACTGACGGTTAGCTTAAGCACCTGGTGGCACGACTTCGTAACCGGGCGCTTCAGGTTCATCATCTTCCATTTCGGCCGGGAACCCGTCAGCCAATATCGAAAGGCCTGTGGCCTCTTCCAGCCTTTTAATAATATTGGGCGACCACTCCCGCGGACCAAAGCGTTCTTCGCCATCGCGCATAATATCAATCAACACAGGACTAATATCCAAAGGTACCGAGTTACGCTCAGCTATTTCCTGAAACAGACCGATATCTTTTCTGACAAGATCTATGGTGAAGTTAATATCGCGTGAGCCATTGAGTATCACCTGACTTTCGGTTTCATGCACAAAAGAATTACCTGAAGACACGCGAATGGCTTCGTATGTTGTGGCCAAGTCCAGACCAGCCGCTTTCATCGTGGTAAGCGCTTCGCACAGGGTAAGCAAATTAGCGGTTGCAAGGTAATTCGTCATTACCTTTAACGTGGAAGCTGATCCCAGCCCACCTGTATGTAATACTCGTCTACCTAAAATACCCAGCACAGGGAGTATCCGTTCAAAAACATCACGCTCACATCCCGCAAAAATGGCGATGTTGCCAGTGGCTGCCCGATGACAACCGCCCGAAACGGGGCAATCAACCGCCGATGCACCGCGCGCCTGAGCGAGTTTGCCCAATCGCTTAACTTCCGCTTCATCGGTGGTACTCATCTCAGCCCAAATTTTGCCAGCACTGAGCCCTGCCAATACACCGTCATCGTTCTCCAGCACAGCAGCACTTGCGGCAGGTGATGGCAAACAGGTAATCATCAAGCCACATTGCTCAGCCATGGCTTTGGGTGATTCACCCCAGGCCGCACCTGCATCCAAGAATGCTCTAGCAGCATCTCGATCAAGATCCCTAACCGTCAGATCCACACCATTTCGGAGCAGGCTACCAGCAAGCTTAGCCCCAACATTTCCAAGACCAATAAAACCGACTTTCATTGACGTTATTTCTTCTGCTGTTGTATAGCGCGACGATAACACCCCCACGAAGGTTTTAGCCAGATGAGGTGTCGCCTGTGCGTAATAATGAGTTTCTATAGTTGAGAAAGATAGGCGCTAAAAGAATCAACTGCATCCGCAAGTTTGCCACTGTTGTCGATCTCGAATACCTCTCCAGGTATAGCTGGCATGGCTGCGTTGCGTTGTAATCGCTGCTCTATTTCAGCCGCTGTTTCACGTTTCCGGTTTTGCAGCCGCTTGGCCAACACATCGCGGCGAGCCGTAATATGAACTATACGCACCCTTGGATAAACCCGTATCACTTGAGCCACTGCGGCTCGGCTGCCGTTGGCAATCATGATAGTCCCCTTTGAGACTCGCTCAAGGCTCTCTAAAGGCAAGCCGTAGTACAGTCCGTTTGCCTGCCAATGCACGGCAAAAAGACCATCATCGCACCACTGCTTGAAGGTATATTCGTCCAGTGTATCGTGCTCTTCTGACCCTGGCTGTGATGCTCTGGTGATAACACGACGAACAAATCCAAAACGCGTATTAGCTGCATAGCGTACTTTTGCCGCATCAATAATGCTGTCTTTACCGGCACCACTGGCCCCGACTACCACTACCATACATCCGAATTTTGATTCCATGTCACCTACTTGTAATAAAGCATGACTTGTATGCATGCTAAACACCTGCATACTGTGCACAAGCGTACGTACCTGCAACGAGATTAACCTTTGTATCGTTAACCGGTTTAAGCATTAATCTGGTTTGCTGTTGCCTGGTGCCACGTATCTGTTCCATATTGCATTAGCGCAGCCAAAATCCATGATGACATTGTCTACCGAGGCGTCTCGTCAATTTCGCCTACTTTTTACGGCATTTTTAAGTAGCACCCTTGTTGCGTGCAGCAGTGGCGACAACGCTATAAGTGCCGACAACCCAAACGTCAGCAGCCCAGGCGCAGAGCTTGTCAACAGCAACCTCAGCCCACCAAGTGATGCTGGATTGATCGACGCAAACATAGATAATAGTAGCTTAAACATTAACGCAGAAGAATTAGATAACCTGACTGTGACAGCCGCCCCCGCAGTGCAAAACGAATCAACATCAACTGAAGCTACTGATTCGCTTGTACATGATATCAGTACGTTCTGTCCCGCCGTAGGTGAAAGTTTTTCTGTCAAAGTCGCACGTAAGCTGGCAAGCGATATGACACAGACAAGCGATGTAACCCGGTTCATCACTATCACTCAATCAAACGGGACGTCATTAGAGCTTATTTCCAGAACGGACGAACAAATCAGCCTGAAAATGAACAAGCAAGACATTGTTGTATTGACGTCGGACGTGAATGGAGCTTCCGTTTCAGCTTACCTTGCCGCTTACGACGCTGAGTCCAGCACACGGCTACTGATGCGAAAACCGGTGCCAGGAGGCTGCATGTATGCGATGCGTTTAGAAAATTACTGCGCCACTGGTCAGTCAAAATCAGGTGTTTTACGGCTGTCTTTTGAAGAAGAAGGTATTACCGCGCTGGGCTGCAGCGTTGAAAACCCAGACAACTTGCCTATTGTGGACCTGACACCCTAAATTCAAAGTGCAGCACCCAAAGAGAATAAAAATACCAATTAAATTGGTCTACGCGGCTTGTCGCGTATCCTGACCTAGTGCTTCGATCATTTGGGATGTCACCAATACCACGCCATTATCGGATACATGAAAACGTGCTTCATCTTCTTCACGATCGTAACCGATCACAGTACCGCATGGCACTACACAATGACGATCAATGATCACTCGGCGTAATTTGCAGTGCTCACCGATAGTTGAATCTGGCAGCAGAACACACTCATCAACTTCTGATCGTTCATTAGCGATCACGTTATTACACACCACTGAATTACTGATTCGCGCGCCTGAAATAATGCATCCATCGCAGATCATTGAATTCACCGCCGCGCCACAGCGATCTTCCGAATCAAATACAAATTTTGCCGGTGGAGACTGGGTAGCAAACGTACGCATGGGCCATTCTTTATCGTACAGGTTAAGTGGTGGTACGATATCGATGAGTTCAAGATTCGCTTGCCAGAACGCGTCCAGAGTACCCACATCGCGCCAATAGGCCGCTTGGTCTTTTACAGGATCTCGGTGCGAGTAAGACATGATTTTTCGTTTACCGATTAGTGACGGGATGACATCTTTACCAAAATCGTCACCCGAGCCTTTGCCTTCATGCCCGTTTATTAATTCTTGATATAAAAATTTGGCATTAAATACATACACGCCCATAGAAGCCAGGCACATCTTATCCTGACCTGGAATAGGTTCAGGCTTATCTGGCTTTTCTTCAAAACGTTTAACACTGCCATCATCGTTAACGGCCAGTACACCAAACTGCTGCGCATCTGCAACCGGTGTTTCGATAGCACAGATTGTCATGTCTGCGTTATTTCGAACATGTTCTTCTATCAAAGGTCGATAGTCCATTTTATAAACATGATCGCCCGCCAGCACGAGCACATACTCCGCACCATAGCCTCGTATGATATCCAGATTTTGGTAAATTGCATCAGCTGTACCCGAATACCAGTTATGCTCTTTGGTGCGTTGTTGTGCAGGCAAAAGTTGCATCAGTGGTGATCCGTCCGGCGTTGTCATGCCCCAGCCCTGCTGCACATGCTGATTTAGCGAGTGCGACATATACTGGGTGAGAATACCTACACGACCCACTCCCGAATTAAGGCAATTGGACAGCGCAAAGTCGATAAGCCGATACTTGCCGCCAAACGGCACAGCAGGCTTTGCTCGCCAATCTGTCAGACCAGCCAGTCGAGAACCTCGCCCACCAGCTAATACCAATGCAACGGTGTTTTTTAATAGATCACTTGCGATCAATGGTTTCTCTTTTACAAACCGGTCCGTGGCTTGTATTAATGTTGATGAATTCATTTTCGGTCATGTCCCATGAATATCGCCGATTTCCCCGAAATAAAATTAAAACGGAGTACTTCATATAACGGCGAACACCGAAAATTACTCAGGCCTGGCCCTTCAGTAGCAACAAACTGGCCGAAATGGGTTAGTAAACTCCATCAAATCTCATTATTAATATAAATATCAATATGTTATGTCACATAGCGCAATGCAAGCCTGTCATTAGAGTATGCTATTTACTGCACAAAATCACGCAGAAGCCGCGCTGCTAGCGTGCTTTACACATTGTTTCGATCGTATAAAACTGCTATTCCCGCACATATTCCAACAACGGGAGGCCGCTTGCATTCGGGCTGTCGTATTGGCATTGTCTAACTTTCAGATCAAATTGAAACGATCAAATGGCAGTTACCCAAAAACCTCCTCGCATCAGACTGGGCATGGTAGGCGGAGGACGCGATGCATTCATAGGTGGTGTGCACCGCATCGCCTCAAGAATAGATGACCATTTCGAACTGGTTGCTGGTGCTTTTTCATCAACATTGGAGAAATCCAAGTTAAGCGCAATGGATATTGGCGTTGATGATGATCGCGCCTATGGCGACTACAAGGAAATGGCGATCCGCGAAGCCCGATTAAAAAACGGAATTGAAGCGGTCAGCATTGTTACACCAAACCATCTGCACTTCCCGGTAGCACGGGAGTTCTTAAAGCGTGGAATTCATGTCATTTGTGATAAGCCGCTGACATCCACACTGCCGGATGCAAAAAAATTGCTTAAGCAGGCTGAATCCAGCGATGCGCTATTTGTGCTTACCCACAACTACACAGCGTATCCGATGATCCGCCAGGCTCGTGACATGGTGGCCACAGGAGAATTGGGTGACCTACGCGTAGTACAAGTTGAGTATGCACAAGACTGGCTTGCAACCGACCTGGAATCATCAGATCAAAAACAGGCAAGCTGGCGAGTCGATCCTGAAAAATCAGGTGCTGGTGGCTGCATTGGTGACATTGGAACACACGCCTACAATTTGGCCGGATTTGTAAGCGGCCTGAAACTGAGTGCCTTGTGTGCCGATTTACATACCTTTGTTGAAGGGCGACAGCTTGATGATAATGTGCATATCATGCTGCGCTACGAAGGTGGCGCCAGAGGCATGCTGTGGTCTAGCCAGGTGGCCACTGGAAATGAAAACGCGCTACAGCTGCGAGTGTATGGCAGCAAAGGTGGTATCGAATGGCGGCAAGAAGAACCGAACAAGCTGTGGTTCACACCACTGGGAGAACCTAAAAGGCTGCTCACCCGTAATGGGGCCGGTGCTAACGAGGCCGCAACCGCTGTCTCGCGTATTCCGGCAGGCCACCCAGAAGGGTATTTGGAAGGTTTCGCCACACTTTACAAAGAAGCGGCGCAGGCGATCTACATGGCAAGAGACAAACAAAAATATTCAGGAGAATGGCTGGTTCCCACTGTGCAAGACGGCTACGCTGGTATTGCTTTTATAAACGCTGCCGTGAAATCATCCAACAAAGACAGCTCCTGGGTTAGTTTGGACTAGCGGCTCTGCATACACGCTTCTAATGAGCACACTTGAGACTGCCCTTCATTAAAATTTTCAGCCGCTAGCCATTGTGTAAAACCGTTTTTTATTTGAGGCCAGTCTTCATCTATTATCGCAAACCAGGCGGTATCACGATTCTGATTCTTACTGATAACCGCCTGGCGAAAGATTCCTTCAAATTGAAATCCGAGTCGTTCAGCCGCTTTACATGAAGGTGCATTAAGGGCATTACACTTCCATTCGTATCGCCGGTATCCCAATTCATCAAACACGCGACTCATCATTAAGTACATGCTCTCCGTTGCCATACGCGTTCTTTGCATAAGGGGTGAAAAGTGTATATGCCCCACTTCAATGCTGCCCATATCCGGCGTTATGCGTAAATAGCTGGCAAGACCAACCGCCTGATCGGATTTCAGATCAATAACCGTATGAAAGAGCGGATCGTCCGAAACACAATACTCTGTGCACCATTGACGAAACTGCCCTAGAGTATCGAAAGGGCCATAAGGTAAGTACGCCCAGTTGACGCCCTTTTTATCTAGCGAAAAGGCATGGAATAATTCCTCGGAATGCACATCGATGTTAAACGGCTCCAGGCGGCAGTATTGCCCACTTATTGGCGCAACTGGCGGTCTGGAAACTGGCTTCCAATCGACAAGGTCTAATCCTAAAGGCAATCCATTGTCGTCCGGCTTGGATTGCAGCCGCGGCTGTGTCCATTTAAATTCGTAAGTCAACTGTTTCTCCAGGTGGCAAGAGACACTATAAAGTTAGTCGAGCCGTAAAGACACTATTGTCAACCACATCTCAGGACGCTGACAAGACAGGGTATTGTTAAAACGACAATACCGGTGGAACAATGCCAAGGCCTAATCAAAGCTCACGCAAAGCAGCCCTACTCTCAGGTGCACTTGCGTCGTTAAAAAGTGCATTAACATCAAGTGACGCTTCCAGCCCGTCTGCCAGTGCATCCAGGTCGTGTTCTAGATCTTCCTCATACTGCAATTGACTAGATGAGCCTTGCACGATGCTATCGAGCCACCATGATCGAAATTCATCATCGGTGAATAGCCCATGGACATACGTGCCCTCCACATTTCCGCTGCGGCTGATTGCTCCATCGACGCCTGCAGCAAGCCTAAGTACCGGCCGGCCGGTATCTGATCCAACCGTTTTCCCCATGTGTATTTCATAACCCGATACATCTGCGTTGCTACGTACACATATGCCATTTACTGGCTGTATATTTTTTTCTCCTTCCATGTGTGTCACCACATCAAGTAAGCCTAAGCCGGCAATTGAGGCGCAATTGCCATCGAGTAAGTCAGGATCATAAATCGCCGTGCCCAGTAATTGATAGCCACCACACACACCCAACACCCTACCACCTGCCCTCGCAATAGCGATGATGTCATGGTCCCAACCCTGGTTGATCATGAACTGCATATCACCAATTGAAGACTTTGTACCTGGAATAATGACAGCATCTACGTTCAACGGAATGGACTCTCCCGGTGGTACGAAAAAAAGCGACACATTGGCCTCCGCACGTAGCGGGTCCATATCATCAAAGTTGGCAATGCGTGAGAGCATAGGCACGGCAATCGATACCTGAGAAGCACTTGCGTTACTTGACTGCGTTGACAACTTGTCCAACACTACAGCATCTTCCTGTGGCAGGCGCAATGCGCTTGGCAGCCAAGGTACAACACCTCGGCAGGGCCATTGCGTTAACTTCTCTATTGCGGTTACGCCATCCTCGAACAAGCTGGGATCTCCCCGAAAGCGATTTATAATGAAACTTTTGATCATGTCTGAATCGGCGCGATCAATAACCTGTTGCGTTCCCGCAATTGCGGCTATCACACCACCTCGATCAATATCACCAATTAAACAGACTGGTGCTTTAACAGCACGGGCAAAACCCATATTGGCGATATCATGCTGGCGCAGATTAATTTCAGCTGGGCTGCCGGCACCTTCGACGAGTACTAATTCGTATTGTCGATTTAATCGCGAAAAGCTTTCAAGCACAGCATCTAGCAAAAATGCGCGCTGACGGGTCATGTAGTCACTTGCCGAGACTGTATTAAGCACAGCCCCGTGCACAACCACTTGTGCTGTGAGATCACTTTGAGGTTTTAGTAAAACAGGATTGAAATCGGTATGCAGGTCTAAGCCACTGGCCCGGGCCTGCAATGCTTGAGCACGCCCAATCTCTCCACCCGACGCACACGCAGCGGCGTTGTTAGACATGTTTTGCGGTTTAAAAGGCGCAACCGATATCCCCCGCCTGCGAGCTATGCGGCATAAACCTGCAACCAAAGTGGATTTACCCACATCAGAGCCGGTACCTTGAAACATTAAAACACGCGATGTCATGTACGGCGGTTCTAGCTTAATAGAGTACGTTATTAGACTATGTTGTTAGAAAACGTTGCTATAAAACCCACAGTACTAAGAAAGCAACGGATCTGGACAATCAACATAGCCGGGGAATCAATGCTTATGTGCGCAATGACGGTAAGCCTACACCTGTGCATTCGAACCCACCATCTGCAGCAAGTACCTGCCCCGTGATGTAACTGGCTTTGTTTGATGCCAAAAATACAATGGCTTCGGCAATTTCATTCTCGCTGCCGTAGCGGTTAAGCGGTATAGCGTCATGATAGGCATCAATGATATCTTGTGTGTGCACGGCCATGGCAAGTTTGGTTCTAACAGGCCCTGGCGCGACGCAGTTGGCCCTAATACCAAATTCACCCAGCTCAACAGCCTGTTGCTGAGTCAGATGCGCAACAGCCGCCTTAGATGTTCCATAAGCGGTTCGCAATGTGGATGCTCTAAGACCAGAGATACTCGCAATATTAACGATGCACCCCTTGGATTGCTTTAACGAGGGAATTGCGGCCTGTGAACATATAAATACGCCATCAAGGTTTGTGGCCAGTACACGGCGCCAAGTCGAAAAGCTGGTTTCTTCCATTGGACCAAAGTCAGCGACGCCTGCGTTGTTCACCAGGCAATCGATTCGATTGTGCTGCTCAAGTACTGTTGAGATCATGGTAGCGACTTGATCAGCATCGGATACATCGCAAACATGTGCCAGCACATCACTCATACCAGCTGATGCTTTGATCAGTTCGTCGCTGTCATTATCCACCATGATGACAGTGGCTCCCTCGCCTACTAATAGCTTGGTTGTGGCTAAGCCTATTCCGCGTGCGGCACCTGTAACAATTGCAATTCTAGCGCTCATGGTGATAACCCTGGATCATATTCATTGTTATAACCGAGCAAACATAACAGAGTTAATAGGTATTGTTCAATCAACATAGGGACTGAGAGCCGATATCTAAAACAGACGAAACGACGACTTACGTTTCTACCGGAAATAGCAATTTATTGCCGTCTGAATCTTGTATCTGGATTAACGAATAACCCCAATGGATATGTTCAACCGATATTTCTTTTTCATCTATTTCGTATTGGAGCTGCTTCAACTCATCTTCAGTAAGCGATATAAAGATTCGGCCCGCTCCAACATTGTCCAGGTTAGCTGCTAATATTAACTCATGCTCACCTCTATTGACTTGAGTGACAATACAAGTACCACTTTCTTCATACTTCCATGACTGCATAAAACCCAGCTTTTCGCAGTAGTGTTCTAACGAAGCTTCAATACTGTTTACTGAGAAAACTGTACGGGCATACCACTTTTCCTTCGTTTCCGTCATTGACGCCTCACTTTAGATGATTGTGCGGTTTCGAATGTTCATAGAGCAGTCGAATCATACCTATAATAAGCTCTGTCGCAAATATTCTATACAAGGCATGGTTACAGCATTACACTCGCCTAATGAAAATTCTAATTCTCAATTTCGGTTAGCAAAATGAAACTTAAATACACAATTCTCTATGTTGAAGATGTTGCTGAGACTCTGAAGTTTTACGAAAACGCACTTGGCTTTAAAACACGTTTTTTGCATGAAGCTGGCGACTATGGAGAACTGGACACCGGTGCAACCACACTCTCTTTCTCATCACTTAAACTCATGACTGAACTTGGCAAGAACCCCAATAAAGCAGATTCAGGCGCTCCTGTTTTCGAAATCGCTTTTGAAACGGAAAACGTTAAAAAATGGCTGGCTCAATCGATAGCCTCAGGCGCGATCATGGTACAAGATATCAAAGAAGAACCATGGGGACAAACGACTTCGTACGTGTCAGACCCGAACGGTTTTCTTATCGAAATATGCTCTCCGATAAAGAATTAGCCCTCACTAGCGAAACCGGATTCGAGTAACAGGGAGTTTAGCTCTTCATTTGCACGAATCTGATTCGGAGTGCTGCAAAACCATTTTTTCATTTCTCGGTTCATGTGAGCTTGGTCAGAAAAACCAAACTCCACCGCGAGATCGCTCAAGCTAGGTGTGTTTCTTAATCGCTGGCCCGCCCTTCGTACCCGCGCCAGTGAAAACCAAAAACTGGGCGTTTGTCCAGTGCCTGATTTAACCAAACGCTGCAAACTGCGATGCGACACACCCAGCTCCTTAGCCACACATGAAACAGTGGACATTCCAGAAGCCAAACACGCTAGCGCATCCTTTAAATTATCTGACTGAATACAAAATTCATCTAACCGATCAGAATCGAAAAGATCAGTAATGGCCTTCCCTTCGAGCCAGGAAGCCAATTGATCCTGCTGAAGATGCACCCCTGGTCGAAGCCTGATCCCTCGCAATTCTTCACCTGCCGAAGATTGGACGGTGTATGAGGCATCAATCAGTTCGGAAACAAACCAGGCAGTTTGATTGTTGTCACCTGTCTTAACAATAAAATCTCTACAGCCATCTGGTAGCACCCGAGTTTCACAGGTTCTAAAAGATTTAAACGTCCATTCAGAAAGCGCATATTTGGATACAAGCCTCTCTGTGGTGTATTGATAGGCATTCATCTGACTATCCTTAACAGCGAAACTCCCATTAAGTAAGAGTCACAGATTATAAATCGTGTAGCCGTAATACAAGCCAAAACCGAGCAACACAATGACCAAAATCGGACGTATAGACTCTAACCAGGCGGGTACTCTAGCCTTCGGCAAAATGAGTAGCGCGCTTAGTAGCACCATGAACACGCCGGAACCCAGCGCCATGTTGCCCCAGAACTGTGGAACATTTCTAACAGCAAACCAAAGCACGTTCCAAAGCCCGGCGATACCGGTGATCACCCCAATAATACGCAGCAGCACAGGGTGCGTGACACGGTTTAACCCAAGATAAGGAAAGCGACTGGCGAACAACACAGCAACCAGCATGCAAATAGCCACGATAGTGCCCATCGGTAAAAAAAACGGAAGTTGCAACGGAGTCTCCAACGGTTAGTTGTGCTCAAATGAGCAAAAGGCAATGGCGATCTTATGGTCAACCTTTCTTCCATGTCAACAAACCCATGTAGGCCTTACGCCACCCTTACCAATGGCACCCTGCTTTGTTAAAAAATGGCGCTTTAGCGGCTGAAAGTAGCTAAAGATTGTTGTAATAATACGAGCTCAATAGCCAAAAACACATAAAATTCACTGGATAAAACCATACAGATGGAACTGTAGCGCAAATACTTGTCCAATAAATACCGCACATCTGCCAGGCAAATTGTTGACACAGCTGACACAAATGAGCGGCTAATAGCGAACTTAGGAGCCAGCCATGCAAGAAGAACAGTCAAAACAAACAATAAACATGCTCTCAAATAAAACCGACGGAAAGCCTGGTGGCTCCAAAACGGCGCGTCGGGTCCGAGCAGGCACAACGGCAGGCCTCACTGGACTCGCTATTGGCGCAATTATCGTCGGCTTTGGCCTGTTTGCAGGCCCACCGGGTACAGCCGCCGAACGAACAGGCAATGGGCCAGCGGTCATCGAATTGTTTACCTCCCAGGGCTGCTATAGCTGCCCACCTGCAGAGAAGTTGCTTGGAGAGGTGATCAAAGAAAACCCCGAAGTGGTTGCGCTTGAGTTTCACGTCGATTATTGGGACAGGCTGGTGTACGGTAGCCACGGCTCTCACAAAGATCCGTTTTCGGATAAGCAAAACACCATACGCCAACAGTCATATAACCAAGCCGATCTGGATGGACGGACAGGTGTTTACACACCACAAATGGTCATCAACGGCCGCTATGCAACTGTTGGTTCCAATGAATCCATTGTTAAGCAAGGCATAGATGTGCTTGATCGTCCATTTATTGACTTAACCGTTGCTCACGATTCCTCACGTGACAGCAATACAGGCCACACTGGATTACGCATTGAACTATCAGGTGAGCACAATCAAATTCCAGCTAACACACATTTGTGGATGGCCGTTTTTGATATCGAGAAGACCACCGAAATCCCCACTGGTGAAAACCATGACAAAACACTGACCAGTCACCATATCGTACGGGAATTTAACCAGCTTACAAGGCAAAGTGGTTTTACCGATTTGCTTGTTGCAGACAACACACTCGCGCTTAATCATCAAGTTAAATTGAAGGACGGTCAAGGCTGTGCAGTATTAATGCAGGAAGCCTCACTCGGAACAATCTATGGCGCTGCTTACTGCCCTGACGAAATCTGGAAGCCTTAAGCTTTTAAAAACATGCATGCTTCTACTAAGATGACACACAGCTATACATAGCGGTCGCCAAATAGATCGGCTGTTATGTATGTATCTCCGTGCAAAACGTCAACCTATTACCAAACGGATCTTTTACAGACATATCTTCAGTGCCCCAAGGCATTTTTTCCATGCCTGGGCCGTACTTCGGGTTTTTTTCATGGAGCTCTTTATGAAAATCGGCCAGGCCCTCCACTTTGATTCTTATAGCAGCTCCAGGACAACAATCTCCATGATGCTCTGAAAGATGAATCATGCAGGTGTTTCTTGATACCTGTAAGTACAAGGGTAGCCCCTCTTCAAATCGATGTTCCCAGTCGATCGCGAAGCCTAAATAATCGACATAAAACGCTTTTGCCTTATCTTCGTCAAATATTCGAATAATTGGTGTTGTATTGCTAAAATTCACAACTGCTCCTATTAGGCTCTAAGATGTAAACGGCTATTGCCCAATCTTATGTTGACGTAAAAAAGCAGGAATTCGGCAATCTGTATTTAACCCAACACCTGCACTGGGCCAGTCTAACAATTCATAAAACCGAGGCTTTGTCTTTTTATATAAAGACGGACCAATGACGTTTGACAACCGTAAGTCAACAAGCGCTTGTTGTTCTATTTCAACCTTTGCGGCGGGTTCATTTGAAAAAATAAGCGTATCGTCTATGATGCTGCTATCTCGGAATCCTATATAGCTTTCCGGGAGGTTGGCTATTGTATTGCCGACAATCGCCTGCCCACTGGATTCATCTTGAAGCCAAATACCCTCTTTAGTGACACAATTTCTAAATGCCGTATTACGTGGGCCCGCAGGCCCCCAGAAGTCGCCAAAGCCTATTTCTTCTACTATGTTTGCTTCAAAAAGGTTGCCAAATGGGTAGTGGCCATGAAGCGCTATATCCGGAAGAATTTTGCCAGATTGGTTTCTGGAATTGTAAGAATAATTATAACCAAGCACATTACCGTTGGCGCCTAAGTGTAGCAACATAGAATGACGTAAAGATTTAAACACATTGTTTTCAATCAAGCAGCCACTTACATGAAACCCTAGCTTGACGCCATAGCCGTTTCCACCCGTTCCATGATCTGTAGCGTCGTGAAAGTAGCTATCCCTGATCTCGCATTTATACACTCTATTTAAACCAATGTGATTGGTATCAGCATCTTCGCTGTGGACTCGACTAACCCAACTGTATGCCGTATTTTTAAAATAAAAAGTATAGTCAGACTCTTTTTCAGTGGCGCTTCTGACTACATGTAAATCTTCTATCCCAACCCACGGTATGAGATTCACTCGGCGCGCCGTTGCAGACAAACCTCTTTTAAATTCGATGCGCGTTGCATCTGACACGTGTAAAGCGTCCTGAGTCACTTTTTTCAATGCAAACAATTGCCCTACAGCTTCTTGAGCCCAAGATACATTCCACTTATCTTTGGTGTACATCTTAGGCTCGTCATTCTGCTGCTGTATTTCTACAATATCCCCTGAGCTAAAGCCCTTGATACTGGCAACGGGTATGGCGCTCGCATTGAAAGGAACTGATTCTGTCAACTTCACCCATGGCCCAAAATCATTCCCGATAGCTTCGATGCCATTACCTTTCATCGTAAAGTCAAGATGGGTTTGCTCAGCTCCTGCTCCGCGCAGCACCACACTATCTTTAATCTTTAGAGTTCGTGAAATAATGAAATTACCCGCAGGAATAACTATCGCATTACTGTTTTTGCCCTGAACGGATTCGATTGCTTTTTGAAACGCCGACCAATCATCTTTATTGTCATCCGCTACAGCCCCAAACTCAAGTACGTTTGCACCAAGCTCTACGTCTGGCAGCCCACCTGGCAGCCCAGCGGTGCTCCAATCGATTTGCCTCGGCAACGGCAACCAATCGCTAAGACCAAGGTCTTTCTCATTGCTTAGGGCAGGTACACTGTGGAACGTACATAACACTGCAAGTAGTAACGGGCTCAAACCTTTATTCATTGTTAATTGTGAGAAAACGACTTGTCGCAAGCTGCATCTACTCCTTAACACCCACTAACCAAGCCACTAACAATATTAGTAGTACATAACAGAGCGCCATTTGAAGCTTCGGTATAACATTGATCAACATAGCATCACCCTGCGCACTGGATTTCATATCGGTACGGTGCGAATCCCACTTTTGCTTGTGCAGATGGAATAAGGTGTAAATTTTAACGATACTTCCTACCCACTGGGTATACAGCAACATAGGCACATCCATAATGGCAATACGATGACCTTCGAGCATCAGTAGTAGCAGATAGATGGTGCGAATAAAAATCACCAGGATCATATAAAGTGGTAAATAGCGCCAGGATAACCACATCGCTGACCAGATCGCCGCAATAGGACCAACCAGGCTTGTGAACATGGATATGCGTTGATCTACCAGGCTCCACCAAATAAAAGTTTTAGGGGCGCCCACACCTAAACGAATTGCACGGCCATTGTTTCGCAGCATATTGCCAAACCAACGGTGCATCTTTTTTATACTTTGACTGAAGGGTTGATCACCAGAATCCTCCATGCAGTAAATATGTGCATCAGGCACATAGAGCATCTCACAGCCTCGTTTTAACAGCACATACCACGTGCTTTTATCATCTCCTGTAACAAATTTAATTTCACCGTGTAACCAGTGCTTAATTCGATCATTTTCTAGATAAGATATGAATTCAGGATCGACAGCATGAGACGCGCGAACCAGAGAGAAACGCCCCGTTAACACGAGCAGTTGCTTCGATAGGCTTTGCGATTTCATCATGCGATGGCGCATAGCAAATCGAAGTGTGTACCATTTGCGATAGAATGCGTTACCTGTTGTTACAGCGATATTATCGGTTGTAACCGCTCCCAGCTTTGGATGAAGCCGGAAAAGCGGCAAACACTTATCAAGAATGCCATCGCCCAACAACGTATCACCGTCCATCAGTGCCACGATATCGTTTTCCCCAATATCGTACGAACTCAGTTCAGCCAACACATCAGACATGCCTTGTCTTTTCCCCCCAGATTGACGAATAAAGACAAGCTTTGCAGAATCTCGAAGAGGATGGCTTACATGCGCCTGCCTAAATATTTCGTCCTCTTGCTCACTACCGGCATTGATAAAAATGATCACGTCGCTCGGTACGCGCGCGCATTCCTGCAGTAGCGAACTTAATGATCGCTTTGAGACCTCCGGTTTTTCTTTAAATGAGGGAACAATAAAAAACAAGCGTGATGGATAGCGTTCATCATGAGGCAGATTTTGGGCCTCAAAACGAATCTTGGGGTACATCCAGTGTTCGTATAAAAAGGCCCTCACAACGTGCGTCATCAGCCATAGATACCGCCAAGTGCCAATTAACCCTAAAATGACAAGACTTTCTAGTGGAATAGACTGCCCACCACTGGGCAACAGTACTATAATGAGAACAGCCGTACCAAGGGTTAGTCCAAGCGCAGGAAGTGCTCGGAATAAGCGTAATGGTAAGGAGATATCGTAGCGAATACTCGAACTACTGTCGTTCATCATTCAAACTGGCTTGATCAGGGACACGCTCAAAACGCTTTTTTAATTTCAATTCAACGCGACGATTTTGCTGTCTGCCAATGACAGTGGCATTAGAGGATATGGGCTTGGAGTCTGCCAGGCCAATCGCGCTAAGCCTGTATTTTGGTATTCCAACCTCCGACTCAAGTACTTGCTGAGCCGATTGCGCCCTCGCTAGCGAAAGCGATTTATTTGTTGCATATCTTTCCGTTGGTGAAGGTGAGACACTGTCGGTATGGCCTTCTATATCGATATGAACATCATGATAGTCACGTAAAGCGATGCCGATAGCAGCGATCGCCATTTTATCTCTTCTGGCAAGCGTATTACTGCCAGAACGAAATCCTTCATTACTGTTGATGCGAACGTTCACGACACCAGATTTTTCATTATAAACGCGTACTCCAGGCACGTGCTGTAAACGCGATGTCAGTTCACTTGCAAGCTTTCGATCCCAATTTACGCTGACACTTTGTAGGCGAGTTGAAATCGGTTCAATCTCCAAAGTCTTGCTTTGATTATTTTCAATAGCCGGCTCTACGCTGGAGTAATCTGGCACATTCGCATGCGCAGACCATATCGCGTTCTCACCGTTTTCCCAAGGCCATTTAAAACCAAGATTAACAACCATTTTCATCCGCAGACCGGACGGAACATCGGCGGGTAAGGACGGAAGCGTTACTTTCACTGGCACCGCGAGCCCAGCTCCCCGGAAATCTTGGCTCCAACCACCTTGCGTGTAAACTGCACGATGACCAACGGCGGCGACCTCGCCGGTTACAACAATATCTAACGAAGATATTTTGACTTCCACTTTCTGACCAGGACGAATGCGGTGCGCTTCCTCAGAATCGACAGAACCAGAGGCCCAATAGTGATCATTTTGGCTTATCGACAGAATGGGCTCTGCCAATTTGACGAATTCGCCCTTTTTTCTATAGACAGCGTAAATTCGGCCGTCTGTGGGGGCTTGAACTTCAATTAAATTTTGTGAGATGGCTTCTAAATTAGCAACCGCCCGGCTCTTTTTCGCCTGTGACAGAGTCAGTTCAGATTTTAATTGTCCAAGTTGATCTTCCAGGATATCGCCCATTGACAATATCCCTTTTTCTGTTGCGGCCTTGTAGTCGACTTCTAGAATGCCAACTTGCGCTTGCTTAGCCTGAATATCGGCTTGCATGATTTCCAACTGGGATTGGCTTTGATCAAACTCGAGCTGTGAGATGACATTGTTATTGAGTAGATTACGCTTTGAATTAAGGAGTGTCTTCTGAGATTGACTTTGTAACTGCGCTTGGCGTAAGTCTGCTTTGGCCATCAATATTCTTTGCGCGATACTCTCTGCCACTAACTCAAGCTTACCGTGGTAGTCAAAAATCAGTTTTTCGAGCACCTCAACTTCAACATTTGCTTGTTCTATTTCGGCTTGAGCAAAAGCAACTTCGGTCTCCAATTCTTTATTTTGCACGGTAAAAAGCACATCACCCGCTTTGACTGCCTGGCCATCAAAAAACTCTAATCCCGTAATTAAGCCTTCCGCACTTGACTGTATCGGAAGGTAGTTACCCACTAGTGCTGCATTGTCTATCTTTACTTTATTGCGCGCTTGTACAAAGAGCGTAACCAATATAAAAATCGCTATAATTGCGGCGATCAGAGCCAATGCTGCCAGCACCAAGGTCGATTTACGGGCACCCTTTTTCGTGTTTGATGGCTCATCCATAATTTTATCGACAGGTGCGTTAGCACCGCTATCGCTAGCAACACTATGACTTGCTATCTTCGCCTCGGCACCGTCAGCGATTTGATCGTAGCTCAACTGGTTTAGAGAATCACCTCTCACACCAGGATTGCTTTGTTCATTAAGATAGCGTGCCAGGCGTTGTTGATTTTCGATGGAGAGATTGCTTAATCTACACTGATAAGAATCCATGCCGATTTTTCTTGCTCTAAATTCAATATTGCAGAGCGTATTTTGGTCATCAACAATATAACCAGCAAAACTCTTATCTGAAGCAAAGGAATCTGTCGTTTTCAGATTAAACCCGTAGGTGGTTAAGGCTTCTGCTTGGTATCGCTTATTGCTTGACGCTACCAAAATAGACGCATTGGTAGATCGATCATCGTTTAGAATTTTTGGATCGGTACGACGGTTATTTTCACTTCTTTTCTTTCTGGTTTTTTTCGTCTTGAGACGCGGAATGGAGAGCGTAGCCACCATAGGACGTTTGTCTTTTTCTAGAGTATTTTCCACAACTAAGGATTAACCTTTAGCTCAAATTGTACATACATAAGCACACCGAGGGCGTTAAAATAAATCGAATTTCGCATCTCAAGATTACTCCCCGCTACAGTTGCCAAAAACTTTCTAGCATCCATTGAGTGCGCAGTTGGCTTGTCGGCAGTTGCTCACAATACTAACAGGAACGAATGACAAACCCATGTACGAGTAAGACAAAATAAAGCGCCATTAACAACCGTTGACAATTGCGAAAATAGATTTACCCGTATTGCTGGACTAACTTACTATTTCGCCTGCTTTTAGACTACCAAAAGCAAGCGATTAATAATATTGGGATTATTCCCTTGCCGTTTCTAAACGGCTAAGTCGTCGTTACAAACTAGCGTCAGACTGACTTTCAAGGCATCCAAATAATGAGAACTGCATCACATTTTTTCTTTCCAGTTAATTCCAGATAGATTTGATGCCATGAATAAAATTGATACTTTTGGACAAGCCATTCCCAAGACCGGTGTTCAAACACCCATGCTATTCTCCGGCTCGAAAACTTAGCAGATCAATAACTTGGAACAAAAATGCAATACTGAACAAAATACTTCCGCGCAAGCTGCATAGCACTGTCTCTTGCGCTTACTGGATGTGGTGGAGGTGGAAGCAGCAGCGACGCAGCCGTTGCTGAAGAAGCAGAGAATGAAATCAATGAAATTATCGAATCAACAAATACAGACGGTGCGAATCTGAACGATACTGATCAGCCTGAAGCAGATTCAGCAGATTCAGCAGATTCAGCAGATTCAGCAGATTCAGCAGATTCAGCAGATT
>CAYSZH010000041.1:28088-29803 GCA_964435305.1 uncultured Granulosicoccaceae bacterium | reverse complement strand
AGGGTGACACTACAGTATCAGAATTTTCCATCCCCAGCATACTGGGGCAGTTTCGTACGTTTTTGCCGGGCGTTAGGCAAGCCGTAGAAGCATCATTAGCAATGGAAATTGTCAGTCTAATTACCGAACGACTTACCTGTCGTAGCTCACTAACAAGGTCGTAAATGCGATGCGCAGTGGACATTCGGTAACTCGTAATGCACGCCTGGCGGCAGCCCCCTTGAAGATTGTGTAATACAACTCCCTTAGCCGTGGGTTTCCAAGTACCGCCGAATCCGTCGGACTATCTCTCAATTGCAGCAGTCGCCGTAGTGCTTCGGTAAATGCGCTATCCAAACGAGCGAGTGTTAGCGCTTGCGAAACAAATTTCGAGTGGAATATCTGAGTAGCCAAGGGTGAATAAATACGGAAAGTGAAAAGACGATAGCTGAGAGACCCGAAGCCAACTGAATACGCCGTTCTTCGATAAATTGAAACTAGTGAAACACTGCATGGTTTTCTAAGCGGCTATGTTTGTGTTCTTTTCACCTGCATCAACAACCTGAGGGTCTGCTAATGTATTGCGATAAGGCACCACATGCCAGCTTGATTGCTTACCTTGTCGCATGGCCTTTTTATCACAGTGCTTTCGATACGCGGCCAGCACGTTGTTTTGTAAGCGAGATAGGGCAGGTAAGTCGAACCCAGGGAATGGGTTAAATGGGTTGCTACGACTGATACTCCATAGTTCGGTTCGCATGCTGCGTTGTTTTGCATCTCCGCGTCGGTGAAAGCCATGGGTGTTGGCCATGACCAACGTGTTGCCCGGTACCCTCAATGCAATTGGTGCATCAAACCCCATTTCGGCAAGGTCGTCTTCTGTAATACGAAATGAGCCATTGCCTGAATAAGCATCACCTCCACTACTGATAGAAATACTCTTTTTATACTCCCACTTTAGTCGCGACCAGCTCAGTCTGTGTGAGCCTGGAAGGTACATAAAGGGGCCGTTGTTTTCATCTACCTTGTCTATAAAGTACCAACTCTTCATTGTGGGATGAAACGTATCTGAATGCAGATTTTTTTGTGGGTCTGCAGGGCCATCTACAAAATGATTTTTGATCGTCTGAATATAAGAGACAGGCGCGCTGTTTTTTCCAGAACCGAATTTGTGTAAGGCTAAAACGCGGTCTGAACGCAGCATCGCTTCACAATTTAATAGTGAACTCTGTGTGTGCTCATCCAATACTATGCGGTGTGTGAGCGTGTCACCTTGAATGCACTCGCGTACTTCTGCATTCACATTGGCAACCTCAGCTCTAATCAGTTTAACTTGCTCGGGTTCCAGAAGGTTCTCCACTACGACAAAGCCGTTCTTGAAAAATTCGCGGCGTTGTTCTTTCGGAATTGAGCGAGCAAGTAGACGCATCCTGAAGTGCATGATGTTGTGTGACAAAATCATGCGCATAGCATGTAAGCCCAAGCGGTTGAGCCATAGGCTGCCAATCACAGGATTTTTACTAAACGACTTTGATTGAGTAAACAACTGCAGCAACCACAGGGGTAGGAGAGCGTATTTCATGCTGAACTCATATCGAGGTGTATAAGGGTAGTGGTGCAATTCGCAGGCCATACTGATTCGCGTGGGTAATGCTTGCCATTTTGATACACTTGTTCGCTGAACAACGCCATGCTCGGCTTCAACTGATCTTCGAAAACGAGGGTAAACGAGGGTA
>CAYSZH010000041.1:26224-27988 GCA_964435305.1 uncultured Granulosicoccaceae bacterium | reverse complement strand
AACAACGCCATGCTCGGCTTCAACTGATCTTCGAAAACGAGGGTAAACGAGGGTATATGTACACTCTTCATAATTACTTCAGATCATCCACCTCGTTTCGGGTGCGAATCGCATTAAACCTCAAAGGCTTAAGCTACGAGCAAGTCTCCTATGCGTTGCTTAAAAACGAGCACCGTAGCGACGCCTATCTTGCGATAAACCCGGATGGGTTAGTACCCACTTTGGAAACACTGCATGGCCATATTGGCCAATCACTGGCCATTCTGGAATTTCTTGATGAATCCCACCCAACACCACCATTGCTGCCATCCGGTGCGGTCGGGCGTGCCAGAGTCAGATCGCTGGCCCATTCTGTCGCGCTGGATATACACCCTGTTAATAACCTACGCGTTCTGCAGTATCTCAAAGGGCAATTTGACGCTGACGACGACGCAGTTAAAGCCTGGTTTCACCATTGGGTTGCCGCAGGTTTCGGCGCCATAGAAAAAAGGCTGGCTAGTGAAACCGCGACAGGCTTGTATTGCCATGGAGATGATCCTGGTCTGGCGGATATATGTTTGGTTGCACAAGCAATTAATAACCAGCGCTTTGACGTACCCACCGAGGCCTACCCAACTATCAATGCCATCGTGGCCCGTGCAATGGCCTTGCCCGCATTCGATACAGCACAGCCCTCAAAACAGGCTGATGCTATGTAACCTACCGGCGTCTTAATTGTTTACTGTTGTGACACTTTATTTAGCCAATCATTACTGCGGGTAGGTTGGCGTCAGTTGTGCAGGGTCCTTGGTATCGGTGCTGGTCCTTAAGTACAAGCCTGTTGTATAAGCACCTTATGCAGGCCAGACCTACGCTCACAACTTTGACACACCCGCGAAACACCCATGACACACACATTGACCTTGTACCGTTTGCTACTTTCAATATTTGTACTGCAATTGATGGCTTGCGTATCAACACCAACTGAAAAGCTCAAGGTGCCCAGTTCTATTTACACAGCCGATGCCTCCGTGGCGTTGTTGTGGATAGCGCCATGCGCAAATGATACTTTTGGTAATTGTGCGGCAGACAGTGGCATGACAACCAAAGCCAAGCTTGCTATTCATGGCTCGGCCGATCGTTTGGATATTAATCGGCAATATGAAACGGATGCCGGTCTGCAGACAAGGCTTTCGCGTATTGATGCAGCCCCCATTATCGATCAACAGTTTTTGGTTCAATTTCGTGATGCGCTACAAGCGCGCTCGGTAAATGCGGTGTCTGTAAAAAAACCTGTGTATGCCGGCAGTTTACGAAAACGTTCACGCAGCAGTTCAATTACCCTGGGCGGGCAGGCAATCAAAACGACGCTGTTTCCGCAGATAGCCAGTCGTAATACCTATAATTTCGATTCAATCTACGCCGGGCTGGATGTGGATTATTTGATGGTAATGGAGCTTCTGCGTTTTGGTGTTGATCGCCACTTTGGTGCAGTGGGTAAGCCTTTGAATAATCCTTACGGTGCCGCTATTGTACGGGTGTATTTACACGAAAAATCCAGTGGTGAGTTGGTATACGATGATTTCTCGCATGCAAAAATAACCAGTCCGGACGACTGGGACGATGCTCCGGATTATATAAAGTTAGGTGAAACCGTTGAGCAAGCGCTAAGCGATGCGATTGACGGTGTCGAAAATGTGCTGTTTTCCGACTCGCAATAGCGGTCGGTTAACTAGGTTGTTTTCGTTGTCTTACTTGGTTTACTTGTCTTACTGGGTTTACTTG
>CAYSZH010000041.1:0-26124 GCA_964435305.1 uncultured Granulosicoccaceae bacterium | reverse complement strand
GGTTTACTTGTCTTACTGGGTTTACTTGACTTAGTCGTCTTCGTTTTTTTCGCTGATTTACTTTTCGAGGTACTGCTGTGTTTGTTCAGCATGCGTTTAAGGTAGTGCCCGGTAAATGAATTCTTCACTTTCGCTACATCTTCTGGGGTGCCTGTGGCGATAATCTCACCGCCACCATCACCGCCAGTTGGGCCTAAATCGATAATCCAATCTGCGGTTTTAATCACATCCAGATTGTGTTCAATGATAACAAGCGTATTACCAGCGTCGCGCAAGCGTTGCACCACAGCCAGTAAGGCTTTCACATCTTCAAAGTGTAAGCCGGTGGTAGGCTCATCGAGTATATAAAGGGTATTGCCTGTGTCCCGCTTGGAGAGCTCTCGTGCAAGTTTGATGCGTTGCGCTTCACCACCTGACAAGGTCGTGGCATTTTGGCCAAGCGTGATGTAAGACAAACCAACATCCATTAGAGTTTCTAATTTTTTGTGTAAATTAGGCACGGCGGAGAAAAAATCGAACGCAGTCTCTACTGTCATCTCCAGCACTTCGTGAATATTTTTACCCTTGTAGCGGATGTCCAGTGTTTCGCGATTATAGCGTTGACCTCCACACACATCGCAGGGCACATACACGTCAGGTAAAAAGTGCATTTCAACTTTAATCAATCCATCACCCTGACAGGCCTCGCAGCGTCCGCCTTTTACATTAAAGCTGAAGCGTCCGGTTTTATAACCCCGCGAGCGTGCTTCGCGCGTGCCGGCAAACAGCTCCCTAATAATGGAAAACAAACCAGAGTAGGTGGCAGGATTGCTGCGCGGTGTTCGCCCAATTGGGCTTTGATCAATTTCGACAATTTTATCAAATGCTTTCATTCCGGTGATGGACTTTACCGGCGCGACAACATGCCGTGCTTTGTTTATCTCAGCCGCTGCAAAGCGATACAGCGTGTCGTTAATCAGTGTTGATTTCCCCGAGCCCGACACGCCGGTTATAACAGTGAGCAACCCGTGAGGTATTTTTGCATCGACTTTTTTCAGGTTGTTGCCGGAAGCTTGCTTAATACTGATCCAGTCTTTACCGGGTTTTATACGCTTGGGTATTTCAATGCGTTTTTGTCCGCTTAAGTATTGCCCTGTTAACGAATTTGAAGCTTTCATGATAGCCTGCGGCGTGCCGCTGGCAACGATTTCACCACCATGGCGTCCTGCACCGGGGCCAATATCCAAAACATGATCAGCACTTAATACGGCATCCTCGTCATGTTCCACGACGATCACCGTGTTACCAAGATCTCTTAAATATTTAAGTGTACCGAGCAGCTTATCGTTATCTCGCTGATGAAGGCCGATTGATGGCTCATCCAGCACATACATCACACCCATAAGGCCTGCGCCAATTTGGCTGGCCAGTCGAATGCGTTGTGCTTCACCACCTGAGAGTGTGTTGGCGCTTCGGTCAAGCGACAAATACTCCAAGCCCACGTTAACAAGGAAGCTTAAGCGCTGGGCAATTTCGGCAGTGATCTTTTCACCCACTTCTTTGCGCTGCCCTTTGAGTTTAAGTGTATTAATAATGTTGGCCGCATCACTTATCGACGTCGATGTAATATCTTGAATATGATGCTCGTTTACAAGCACATGCCGTGCGGCTTCATTTAGTCGCGCACCGCCACAGCTTTTACATTCCCTTGAAGCCAGCAACTTGGATAGCTCTTCTCTTACTGCATTAGATTCTGTATCGCGAAAGCGCCTTTCTAAATTAGGGATGATGCCTTCGAAGGTGTGAACGGATTTTCGTGCACCACGGCCTTTCTCACTCTGGTAGGTGAATTCTATTTCTTCATCACCGCTGCCGTAGAGAACCAGGTCTTGCCATTTCCTGGCCAGCTGTTCAAACGGTTTTTCAAGATCAAACCCATAGTGTCGAGCCAGGGATTGCATCATCTGAAAGTAATAAGCGGTGCGTCGGTCCCATCCACGTATGGCACCGCCTGCAATACTGACTGCGCGATTCGTGATCACTAAATTTGGATCAAAAAACTGGCTTTGGCCAAGACCATCGCAATCTGGACATGCACCGTGTGGGCTGTTGAACGAAAAGGCGCGTGGCTCCAACTCAGGTATTGAGTAGCCACAACGTGGGCAGGCGTATTGCGTTGAAAAAACGGTGTCCGTATCACTACCATCGAGTGAGGTGACAATGGCTATTCCTTCACCAAGCTTGGTGGCGGTTTCAAGAGATTCAGCCAGACGCAGGCCGATTTCTTCGCGAACTTTAAAACGATCGACAACGACATCAATGCTGTGTTTGCGTTTGGCATTAAGCGAGATATCGCCTTCGAGTTCTGTAATCGTGCCATCGATACGAGCTCGCAAATAACCCTGTTGTCGAAGGCTCTCCAGAACGGTGGCGTGATCGCCTTTGCGGTCTTTGACTACCGGTGCGAGTAGTGCCAGCGCACTGCCTGGGGGCAAGGACATAATGTGATCCACCATCTGACTGATGGTTTGCGCATCGAGAGTTTCGCCATGCTCAGGGCAAACGGGTGTGCCGGTACGTGCAAACAGCAGGCGCAGGTAATCGTACACTTCGGTTATTGTGCCAACGGTTGACCGGGGGTTATGTGATGTTGATTTTTGCTCGATGGAGATCGCCGGTGAAAGCCCGTCAATTAAATCCACATCGGGCTTTTCCATCACCGAAAGAAACTGCCTGGCATAGGCAGATAGCGACTCTACATAACGTCGCTGGCCTTCAGCAAACAGCGTATCAAACGCCAAAGACGATTTACCCGAGCCCGATAAACCGGTGATAACGATGAGCTTGTCTCTGGGTAAATCGGCATCGATATTTTTGAGGTTATGTGTGCGCGCACCTCGTATGCGAATACTGTCCATATGAAATTGATGCTTGGCCTTTTAAATAGACTCGACGGCAGTGGGCAAATGCACGGAATTGAACACCCAACCTGTTAATATAACGCGTTTAACGTTAAACGGGCACTAGGCTTTGTCACCCCTACAATCCACTGCGATGCTGCCAAGCGAAAGAAGAGCAGCCTGGTCTCTGGCGCTAATCTATATGGTGAGAATGCTGGGGCTATTTGTGATACTGCCGGTTTTTAGCCTGTACGCACAAGACTACGCTCACAGTACCCCATTTCTTATTGGCCTGGCCTTGGGCATGTACGGCCTCCTGCAAGCCTTGTTACAAATCCCGTTTGGCATGGTGTCCGATCGCTACGGACGCAAAAAAACCATTGCGGTTGGCTTGTTGATAATGGCGTTTGGCAGCGTTATCGCGGCCTTGTCGGAATCTATTTACTGGGTGATCGCAGGTCGTGCCTTGCAGGGTGCGGGTGCGGTGTCTGCCGTTCTCATGGCATTGGCGGCAGACCTATCCCGTGATGAGCAGCGTACCAAGATGATGGCGGTCTTAGGTGGCAGCATTGGATTGTCTTTTCTAGCGGCGTTGATCATCGGCCCCCTAATGATCCAGAGCTGGTCTTTGCAGGCTTTGTTCTGGCTTTCAGCGGTAAGTGCGCTGGGTGCGATCGCGATCCTTTTTCTGGTGGTGCCAGACCCGGAAGAGAGTGGCTTCAATGCGGACACGGGCGTGAATCTTATGAACATTCCCACGTTGTTAAAACGGCCAGAACTGAGGCGGCTGGATCTGAGTATCTTTTTTCTGCACCTGCTAATAACGGCCACGTTTGTGGTGCTGCCGCTGTTGCTGCGTGATGCAGGGCTTGTGCGAGAGGCCCATTGGAAAGTGTATCTGTTCGCCATGCTGTGCTCGCTGATCATGATGGTGCCTTTTTTGATTTTGGCTGAACGCTATGGGCGTATGCGAACCATTGTCTTTGGGTGCATTAGTGGGTTGTTGTTAACGCAACTGCTGTTCGTGGTTCTGCCAGCACAACTCATTGCTTTAATCTTCGCAGTTTGCCTTTTGTTCGGGTTTTTGAATTCACTTGAGGCGCTACTGCCATCGTTGCTGTCAAGGCTTGCGCCGGCAGGCTCTCGTGGCAGCGCGAGTGGGATCTATTCCAGCAGCCAGTTTTTTGGTGCGTTTGTGGGTGGAGCAGGTGGTGGATGGCTCTATGGTGCCGGTGGTGCACAGTTGTTGTTTTGTGTCCTGGCGCTGGTATGCCTGCTGTGGTTAGGCTGTATGCGAGGCTTTAGCGCGCCCCGCAGGTTGGGTTCGCTGCGGTATCGACTCGGCCCTTCAGAAGGTGGGAACGCTGAGAAAATCCAGGCTAAATTACTCGATTTGCCGGGTGTAGAAGAAGTGCTTGTATCCCTGGATGAGGGTGTCGCTTACCTGAAAGTAGACCGGTCTGTGTTCGAACCGATAGTCGATTGATGCGGTACAATTAGGCAGCGCGGTTGGGTGGGGCCAAAATGGTTTTTGGCGTCCCAGCTGGCTGTGGAGCCAACCGGTCATGGATGATGGCTGGATCAACACTTTTTAGGAGATAAAGCATGGCAAGAGGCGTTAACAAAGTCATAATCGTTGGTAATCTCGGGGCTGACCCGGAAGTGCGTTATACCCCTAGTGGCAGCGCGGTTACCAATATCAGCATTGCAACCTCAGAATCATGGACAGATAAAAACACGGGTCAAAAGCAGGAAAGAACAGAATGGCATCGTGTCACTTTGTTTAATCGCCTGGGCGAAATCGCAGGTGAATACTGCCGAAAAGGCTCGCAAGTGTATATTGAAGGTTCACTGCGCACCGATAAGTACCAAGACAAGAAAACCGGTGAAGATCGCTATTCCACAGGAATTATTGCAAACAATTTGCAATTGCTTGGGTCTCGTGGTGATGCCGGTGGTGCAGCGGCGGGGGGCGGTGATTTTCAGCCTCGTGGCAATCCGCAGCAGCAAACCAATAAACCGGCAGAACCCGCAATGGCAACGGCTGCCGGCGCTGAATTTGACGACGATATCCCGTTCTAGATCGCCTATTCAGTATCAGTCGGTTACGTAATATTTTGGCTCAGCAATACTGTTGCGGCCAGAAACCCGAAATTTGGGGTGCTCATAGCCCGTTCCTTTGCAAACGGGCTGTTAGCAGGGGCCTTACGATGAGCAGGCTTTTTTCGCGGAACTTGCGGCTAAGCCTGCCAGTCGAATTACACGTTGTAAGTCACTTTAATCAGGTGGGCCGCCAGTTAGGGCGGCCTGCTGTGCCTTCAACGGTACGTAATCTGCAGTACCATGACTCTCGGTAAACAATATGCGTGCAACCATGATCCGTTCACACCTCGTTTTTTTCGCACTATGCATGCTTGGCGCTTGCAGTCACGATGGGCGACACACCGCTGGATCAGCCGATTCGCAACAATTACCGTTAACTTCACCGGTGCTTGAATCGCCGGTGATCAGTGCAACTGTGTCAGCCTCACGAGCAACGGCTGTGGCATCGCCCGTAATTGATACGACGGCGCAAGCTTCACCGCTCCAGCGTGTCGCTCTGCGTGACACTTTAGGCACAGCCGATATGTGTGCTGGCGCTATAACGCATACCGATCGCGTCGACATTCCCGCCGTGGCCAAGCCACCTTATCTTAAGTATTACAAAGACCCGGCTTTTGGTAGCCGTGTTATTCGAATTACAAAAAGCCGTGAAGGCGAAGTACGCAAACCGGTTTATAGCAGCATGCAAGCATGGAATGCGGATGAATCCTTACTGTTGCTTTACAAGGGCGGTGCAGGTGATGCCTACCATGCGCTTTTTGATGGGCACACCTACAAGCCTCTTGCAAAGCTCGATATTATTCCTTCTGATCTGGAAGAAGTGTGGTGGAGCCATACCGACCCGGACAAATTTTTTTACGTCAGCAAATTTTCTCGCGACTACGGTCTATTTAAGCAGTACAGCGTAAAGGCGCGTAAAGCGACAGTGCTTGCCGATTTCGGTCAGTATTGCGGTGCACGTGGTCTGCCAACAGGTGGTGGTGATGTGCACATGCAGTCCCTGGATGATGATCTGTTTGGTTTTCGTTGCCGTCGTGGAGATGGACGCTACATCATGATGTCTTATCGCGTCAGTACCAAAGAAGTCAAAACGACGCCGATTGGTAAAGGTACTAAATGGGAAGAGTGGACAGCACCGCTTGCCACCCCTAGTGGCGAACGCTTTTGGTTTCAAGGTGCGTCTCTGGCAACTGATTTAAAAACGGTTGAACGCAGAATGGACATGCACAAGGCCAGCGAGCATTCAAGTCTTGGTCGTACACATGAAGGGCAAGATGCCTTGTATCAAACCGTATTCAATCCAAGCCCCGGCGGTTGTAATGAAGATTTGTGGCAAGGAGTGGGTCATTTAGTTGAGCACAATCTGGAAACGGGAGAGTGCCGTCCAATCATTAATGAAGCTCAGGGCTACCCTTACACTACGAGCAGTACACATGTGTCGGCGACAGCGTATTTGCGACCAGGTTGGGTTGCCATGTCCAGTATTGGAAGCAAAGATCAATTTGAATTTTTTACTAATAAACGTAAAGCACCCGCGTTGTTATCAGAAATCTACCTGGCTGACACCGACCCTGATCACCGTGTCACCTGCCGGCTTGCGCATCACCGCTCCTACGGAAAAGGGGCCACGCGGGGCGGGTATCCACCGTATTTTGGTGAGCCGCATGCCACAATTAGCCCGTCGGGTACCAGGATCATATTTGGGTCTGATTGGTATGACTCAGGTGCGGTCGACAGCTATGTGATTGAACTGCCAGGGTATCAAAGACCGCAATAACTTAGCGGCATCGCTATGCGTCATGAGCACAGTGCCTGGCATAAATAACCAAGGCCTGCGATAGCCTTATCGTTAACCTGCAATTCATTACCAGCGCCGAGCTCTTGATTAGCTCGACGTGTTGAATTAAGGCGAAATTACACGCCTTTCCCCCTCTTTGGTCCGATTACCTTTGCTATAGACATAAGTCGATTGAGTTTGGTCGTTCATCGACGAAATATGCCGCGTAAAAGTAAAGATATAAAGAAATCTTTATGTGTTTATATGTACAATACTCAGGTTGAATTCTACCTGAGATTTTTTTATGGCAAACGAATACATATTTACCTCTGAATCCGTATCGGAAGGTCATCCTGACAAGATGGCAGATGCAATTTCAGACGCCGTGCTGGATGCATTGCTGGCTCGCGATAAAGGTGCACGAGTCGCCTGTGAAACGATGGTCAAAACCGGCTTGGTCGTGATTGCCGGTGAGATCACCACCAATGCTTACGTGGACCTTGAAGAGCTGGTGCGTAAAACCGTAACCGACATAGGCTATGACCGCTCCGATGTGGGTTTTGATGGTGCAACCTGCGCCGTACTTAACGGCATTGGTAAGCAATCATCTGATATCGCACAAGGTGTCGATCGGTCGGCTCCAGAAGATCAGGGTGCCGGTGATCAAGGCTTGATGTTTGGTTATGCCAATAACGAAACCGATGTGTTAATGCCAGCGCCGATCACTTACTCTCACCGCTTAGTCGAACAACAAGCGAAAGTCCGCCGCTCAGGTTCGCTGCCCTGGTTGCGCCCGGATGCCAAGAGCCAGGTGACGCTTAAATATTCTGATGGCAAACCTGTCGGCATTGATGCGGTTGTGTTATCTACCCAGCATGATCCTGATGTTTCTTTGTCGCAGTTGCGCGAAGGGGTAATGGAAAACATCTTAAAGCCAATTCTTCCAGCCGCCTGGTTGGATGCCTGCCCAAGCGAGCACGTTCACATCAACCCCACCGGTAACTTTGTTATTGGTGGGCCTGTGGGTGATTGCGGGCTAACCGGTCGTAAGATCATTGTGGATACCTACGGTGGTATGGCACGTCATGGTGGTGGTGCGTTTTCGGGTAAAGACCCATCCAAGGTTGATCGTTCAGCCGCATATGCAGGGCGCTACGTTGCCAAAAATGTGGTGGCCGCCGGGCTTGCGGATAAATGCGAAATTCAGGTCTCTTACGCAATTGGTGTTGCAAGGCCTACATCAATCACGGTAGACACATTCGGTACTGGCAAAGTTGATGACAGGCGAATTGAGGCGATTATTCAGGATGTGTTTGATCTGCGCCCCTATGGCATTGTGACCATGCTTGATCTACTTCGACCCATCTACCAACAAACCGCCGCTTACGGACACTTTGGTCGTGAGCATGCCGATTTTACATGGGAAAAAACGGATCGCGCTGATGCAGTTCGACAGGCCGCCGGCATTTAATACAGGAATTTAAAATGAGTAACGAAGATTATAAAGTCGCTGATATAGGCCTTGCTGATTGGGGCCGTAAAGAGATCTCCATTGCCGAACACGAAATGCCCGGGCTTATGGCACTGCGTGAAGAGTTTGCGGGTAAGCAACCATTAAAGGGTGCCCGCATTGCTGGTTGCCTGCACATGACAATTCAAACAGCGGTGTTAATCGAGACCTTGGTTGATCTTGGCGCTGAAGTGCGTTGGTCCTCTTGTAATATCTTTTCAACACAAGACCACGCAGCCTCCGCAGTCGCCGCAGCGGGTGTGCCTGTATTTGCCTGGAAAGGGGAAACAGACGAAGAATTTGATTGGTGTATTCACCAGACAATCAAAGGCCCGGACGGTTGGATTCCCAATCTGATTCTTGACGATGGTGGTGATTTAACCGTCATGATGCACAACGACTACCCGGAACTCATGGCAGGTATCAAAGGTTTATCTGAAGAAACGACAACCGGTGTGCACCGTCTTTTTGAGATGGCGAAAGCCGGAACGCTTAAGGTACCAGCCATTAACGTTAATGATTCAGTGACTAAATCCAAGTTTGATAACTTGTACGGCTGTCGCGAGTCTTTGCTTGACGGTATCAAACGCGCTACTGATGTCATGGTGGCGGGTAAGGTTGCGGTTGTATTGGGCTATGGTGATGTAGGAAAAGGGTGTGCTCAAGCCTTTCGTGGTATGGGTGCAACGGTTATGGTTACTGAAGTTGACCCTATTTGTGCACTGCAGGCGTCTATGGAAGGTTACCGTGTTGTGCGCATGGATGATGTTGCTGATCAGGCCGATATATTCGTGACCTGCACCGGTAACGTTAACGTTATCACGCACGACCACATGAAAAACATGCGCAACGAATCCATTGTGTGCAACATTGGCCACTTCGATAACGAAATCGATGTTGCAGGTTTACGCCAATACACTTGGGAAAACGTTAAGCCACAAGTGGATCAGGTTATTTTCCCCGATGGCAAGCGCGTTACCTTGTTGGCTGAAGGACGTTTGGTTAACCTGGGTTGTGCTACAGGGCATCCAAGTTTTGTTATGTCGGCATCGTTTACCAACCAGGTGCTGGCACAGCTTGAACTGTGGGAGAGAGCCGATCAGTATTCAGTTGATGTGCATGTATTGCCAAAAGCGCTTGATGAAAAGGTGGCTATGTTGCACCTGCAAAAAATCGGTGCAAATCTTACAGATATGACAAACGAGCAGGCGGATTATTTAGGTTTGGCTCAGTCAGGTCCATACAAACCTGATACTTACCGCTACTAAAATGTAAGGCACAATCGGTCGCGGCTTTTAAGATTAACGGGCCGCGATCGGTTATTGCATGGGCGCTTTGCATGCCTCTTAAGCATCGAATTAGAGCGCCTTGACTCAAAAATTACTTGTTGTGTCGGTAAACAAGTATCTTACCTTTCGTCTCATGTTCCAACTCATAATCTAAAGTGGCTCCAAGTTTTTTGGCTAGGCTGATTGAAGCCATATTCTGTTCAGATATACAGCTGTAAACACTGTCCCAGCCTAGGGTTTCATACGCATACTGCTTAGATCTAATTGCGGCCTCCATTGCAAATCCGGACCCCTGTTTAGGCTCGACTATCGCCCAAGTTATTTCTGGCTTTGGCCAGCCTTCTGGATTCCATAATCCAACAATGCCACAAAAATCTTTAGTGGCCTTTTCTTCAACTGCCCATGCACCGTAACCCCTGATGATCCAATGACCCATCATTGCAGCAGCGGCTCTCCATGCCGCCGATCGATCAAGTGGTCCACCGTAATACCTTGTATTTTCAGAACTATAAAAATCGGCATAAGCTTCAAAATCAGTCTCGTCCCTGAATTCGCGTAACGTTAGCCGCGGTGTTTCTATTTTCGGAATAATCATAAGTTGAAATTTCCTGTTTTATTGGCGGAAAATTTACGTTTAACTGCTTTTGGTTTTCACTTAGGTTGTTAACTGCGGTGAAGATTAACTATGCGTTAGGAAAGAGTCTAATACCTCTAGTAAGGTAGAGGTCAAGAATTATTTGCTGTTTTTTATTCGAGCTAAAGACGTACGCCTCCTGTAAGTTAGCATGCGATTGAGTATAGCTGATGGCGAGTTATCGCTCCGAAGCGACCGTTCACTCAACCTTTTTCATTTCGATGTGTAGATTGTCCAATTTAACGTTCATTTGGATAATTCGACTGTCGTCGTCTTTACTGAATTCAAGGCTGGTGTTGACAGCATTCGAAGTGAAACTTGTTTCCGATATCGCTTGAAAGGGCACTGGTGCTTGCGAATCTATGTTAAGTATCAACCCGTTCTCCATCGGTTTGATGGAAGCGCTTAGCCCTGATTTTGTACGGTAGACGCCCACGTACTGGTCACTGTCAGTGACGTCGATAATGGGTTTGTACTTCCGCTGAAGCGGCCATTGGTATTCTTCTTCAATTGCTTGAAAAATCTCATCTATCAGTGGATGACCCTCGTTAGAATTAATCATGACCACAGCACCTTTGCCGCTTGGGTGATGGAGGCGCATCGAGCACACGAACCCTTCATCCCAACCGCCATGTTCAAAACAAATCGCATCATCTTTGCGATGGCAGAAAAAACCTAGACCCGCATAGTCCGTTGAGTCTGTTTGGTGTGGAAGTTGTGGCTTGAGCATCTCCTCTAATGTTGACTGTAAGAGCAGCTGATCATTAGACCCCTGCAGGCCTTTCAGTAAATCAATACCAAACATTGCCAAGTCTTCCGGCGTTGTCCACAGACCGGCAGCTGCCATTTCGGGGTAGACTGGATAGCGACCTTGCAGAGGTACACCTTTGGACGGATAGGCGACAGATGCCTCGGTAACTCTGGACGATGGTAAGGGATTTTCGAATGTGCTGTTATTCATATCCAATGGTGCGAGCACCAAACGGTGCATAAGCTCGGCAAATGAAGTTTCTTTCATGTGCTCGCATACGGTTAGCTGTGCAACGGTGGTACCACCTCCGGAATAGCGATACTGAAGGCCGGGGAGTTGGTTGACTTCTACCTTTGCCGTGTTCGCAGGATGCTCTCCATTCAAAACTTGAACAATCGTTGGTGTTGCTTCAGTGGATAAGTAGCCTGGAAATCCGTGAACAGTAAAACCGGCGCTATGACTAAGAATATTTCTTAAGGTTACGCGTGGCTGCCATCCATTGTTCGCAGGTACTTTCCATGAACTCAAATAACGATTGATATCTTCGTCAAGATCCAGTTTCCCTTGCTGCGCAAGTAACAATACGCTGGTGGCGAATACTGACTTGCTGATGGACCCGGCAAGAAACAAGGTATCTTCGGATACTTTATTTTGCTCGCGGGTGTCACCTTCACCGAATGCACCAACATGGACGAGCTCGAATTCGTCGATTATTGCCAGGCTAAGCCCGGGGGTATTCAACGCCGACATGCGTTCAGCTAGAGTCGTTGGTGCAAAGTATTGCTCGTTAAACGACGATTCTACCTTCAGATTCTGTAGAATGCGATCTAGCCGAATGTCCGAATTCACGCTACGTTCTCCCTAAACAGATTTAACGAAAATAGACTACGGCTTCAACCTTTTGAGTTCGCTCACAGTCAATTCACTGGTGGTTTCCCCTGTGTTGAGCGTTGTCGCCGGTTCGAACATCAGCACCACCGGCTCTGGGCTTAGCGATCTTGGACGGTGCTCAACAGTTCTAGGGACGGTTATATAATCGCCTTCTCCGAGTTCCACAGTGCCGTCGAGAAAATCAATCGCGATCTGACCTCTTAATACCAAAAAGCCCTCGTCTTCCTCGGCATGAGAATGCCAATCGAACGCTTTACCGAATTTCGCTACTTTCACTTGAGCGTCATTCACATCACCAACGATGTGAGGTTCGAATACATTGGTAATTTGACGATCTGCAGATTCAAGGATATTTAATTTTTCAGGTTTCATTTTGTTTGTTTATGACCATTTTATAGTGTGTTCTATTCGCGACCTTTGAAGCAATAGTGCTGGTGGGCAATGACCGAAGTGATGCCTCACGTTCCTCTTTCGGCTGGTTTTACGCGTTGTCGCGCAGTCTAGCATTAGTCTGGTTTCATTATTTTCAGTGTTGGCATCTGTATTTCAGTTTTAAATGTAAATGATTTTTCGATCTCGATTCTTTAGCCAATCCGCGTTAAGCTGACCGCTTAGCTTCCTAGAATGAATACAATGCAAAGTCTTTCCTATGGCAGTTGGCCATCGCCCCTGAGTGCAACGTTATTAGTCGAAGCTGCACCAGGGTTTGGCGCAGTCCATGTGCACGGTTCAACCGTTTGCTGGTCTGAATCGCGGGCAAAAGATGCCGGGCGTGTAGTTGTGGTGGCAAAAGAGGGTGATGCCGACCCTGTAGACATGTTCGCGGCGCCCTTTTCTGCCCGTACCCGTGTGCATGAGTACGGTGGTGGAAGTTGGTGGTGTGGTCAGTCGCATCTGTTTTTTTGTAATTGGGATGATCAATGTGTATACCGGCTCAGCTACAAACGGGTGGGGATTAAAACTGCGCTGCCCAGCTTACTGACTCTGCCTCCACAGACGCCGCAATCGGTACGTTACGCCGATGGCGAAGAATCGCCCTGTGGCAAGTGGTTTGTTTGTGTTCGTGAATCCCATCA
The DNA here is from genome assembly GCA_964435305.1 of uncultured Granulosicoccaceae bacterium. Taxonomy (GTDB): domain Bacteria; phylum Pseudomonadota; class Gammaproteobacteria; order Granulosicoccales; family Granulosicoccaceae; genus Granulosicoccus. Next base: position 13,214 of record CAYSZH010000041.1, on the reverse strand, counting down.
CGACACTGCAACCGAGGCGCGCAATGACATTGTCCTTATTCCTACTGATGGTTCGGCCGCAAATGGCGATATTCAAGTGAGCGTTGTGGCAACGGGTGCCGACTTTTACTCAACGCCGCGCATATCACCCAACGGAAAGTACATTAGTTGGATCCAATGGAATCATCCGCAGATGCCATGGGACGGCACGGAGCTGTGGGTTGCGCAAATACACACCGATAACACCGTTGCGGCGCCACTGAAAATTGCCGGTGCCACGGATGTGTCCATCAACGGTGCGCTATGGTCAAGCGATAATCGATTGTTGTACGCAAGCGATCACACAGGCTGGTGGAATCTGTATCAAATTGATCCCGACGAAGGTGGGACAACTTCGCTGACGTCATTTAAAGACGCTGATATTGGGGTGCCACCCTGGGCATTTAATGTGAAGCGCTTTGTCGAACTTTCATCTGTAGTGGAAACCGATAGTTCAACCCGGGCCGCTGCGAAGAACGCTCAACAAAAGCTCGCTGCCCCGATCGCCATTGTACTCACCCGTGATGCCGGGGATCATCTTGTTGTCATAGACAAAGATGCTCAACAACACGCCATAGAAACAAACTTTGTTTCAATGGGTGGCATTGCCGCCAGTAGCGATGGTGGTGTTGTCACAGTGGGACAATATAGTGATGCGCTGTCTGCGGTGGTTCAATTGTCTCCACAGGCTAAGAATACGGAAGCTGACAATACCTCTCTGGAAGCGCTCGAGAGAGCCTGGACAATACGCGCGCTATCTACAAGTAATGCGCTGCCTATCGATAAACAATGGTTGTCAAAACCTGAGGCCATCACCTTTACATCAGATGATTACCAATCACACGCCTTTTTTTATCCACCTGCAACGGCCCTATACACGGGTGAAGCGAATGAATTGCCGCCACTTTTAGTGATGGGACATGGCGGCCCAACCGGTCATAGCACGGCGGCCTTCAGGCTGGGTATTCAGTTCTGGACAAGCCGTGGAATTGCGGTTGTTGATGTCAACTACGCTGGATCATCCGGTTTTGGCCGCGACTATCGACGCTTACTGAAAAAGCGCTGGGGTGAGCGCGATGTGCAAGATTGTATTGCTGCTGCGCGTTATCTGGCCGAAGCTGGTCGAGTCGATGCCAAAAGAATGGTGATCCGTGGTGGATCTGCCGGTGGCTTAACGGTGCTGCGCGCGCTGCAAACATCTGATCAGTTCGCCACAGGTACTAGCTTGTATGGCGTGACTGATCTTGCTGCACTTGCAGGGGACACCCATAAGTTTGAAAGCCGTTATATTGATGGTTTGGTTGGAGAATATCCCAAGGATAAAGCAATTTATGATCAACGCTCGCCCATTAACCATCCGGATAAGTTAAATTGCCCGTTGCTGGTGTTGCAGGGTGATGAAGACAAGATAGTGCCTCCGAGCCAGTCTGCTGCCATTATTGATGCTGTGGCTAAAAAGAACTTGCCGCACGCCTATGTATTGTTTGAAGGCGAGCAGCACGGATTTAGAAAAGCTGAAAATATCGTGCGTGCGATGGAAATTGAATTGTGGTTTTATAGCAAAGTCCTTGGATTTGACACAGCCGATCAGCTAACAGCGCCTGAAGAAGCCGTCGGGTTTTAATTGCGGAATATACCCGTTTCATAAAAAACGAGTCACACCCGATTACTTTGGAGTCAACGTTCATTGCCTGGAGGGCGTTGAGCTTGGTGGGTTATCCGTTCGCGCAACCGATGGCGTTGGAATGAAATGACTTTACTTAAAACCGTTTGGTTAAATAACTTCGACGCAATTAGGCGAATCAAATGAACACACTGCTATCCTCCGCTGACGTAATTGAGCTTGTAAACACCGAATATGCCGAGCTGGGTGAGACGCATCACTGTATGCTGCTGAGGCGAGGGTTCAATGACAGCTACCTTGTAGGTATTGGTAGGCAGTGGTATGTCTTTCGTGTGTATTTAAATAATAAGTACTACATCGAATCATCTGATGCTTTCCAATTTGAACTTGATCTGCTTGATCATCTCAATCACGCAGGCATCCCCGTGTCCTGCGCTGTGAAACGTGATAATCAAAAAAAACTGGGAGTTGCACCCACGCCGCAAGGCGATCGGGCGTTCGCTTTGTTTACCTATGCAAAAGGGGATCAACTAAGAAAAAAAACAGCGACTCTGGAACGTTGTTTTTTAATCGGAAAAACAACAGCAGAACTTCATTTAGCCGCCAATAGCTTTAGCTCCGAGCACTCTCGATATCATTTAGATAGAAAATATCTGGTTGATGAGCCTTTAAAAACGATCGCACAACAAGCTGATGAGGCCACAAGAACAGTGTCGGAGAGAAGAGCTAAGGAAATGGAAGAGATGGTTGAGTCAATGCAACCAGTTGAAGAGCTGCTTGAGACTATTCACTCACTCGATGTATCAGGGGATGAGTACGGCATTATTCATAGTGATTTGCACCTCGGCAATCTTCACCTTAATGGTGATCAAATCACCATTTTTGATTTTGACCACTGTGCCTATGGCTGGCGTGCTTATGAGTTGGCGGTTACCGAGTTTCTGCCAAATAACCTAAGCTCAGAGATATTAAAAGGCTACGAGTCGGTTCGCCCGTTAAGTCAGGGTGAAAGAGAGTGCATTCCAGTATTTGCCAAGTTACGAAGGCTGTGGGATATCGGAGATTCTTTGGCGGTCGATTCCATTTCGGCTGAGTCGGATGATTAGCGTTTTACCCGTTAATTTTCTAGATAATCGTTCGGGCGAATTTTAAAAAGCGAATTAAGCTTAGTACTAAATAAGGCATCAACGAATATTTGGCATGTTTTCAGAAACTGACCTCGATTTGCCACTGCAACTGTATCAGCTACACAACGATGCGGTACGGTGCTTTCGCGCTTTACCCGACGAATCTCTTACATCATTCATCTACTATTATTGGTGGCTTGAAGTTCAGCCTGGCGAAACTGAATTGGAAGTGATTCCTGATAACGCCATGGATGTTGTGATGTCTCCTGACATACCGCATTTTTCATTGCTGTACTTGCCGGAACCAATGCCGTTTACAATCCCTCTGATCGGGCCGGTCACCTATATTGGTATCAGTATCCGCCCGCAATCAGCAGAACAATTGCTGAGTGCTAGTGGTGTCACTATTAAAAATTGCGTTCCTGGAGAGGATGTCACCGAAACCCTTGCTTTAGAAAAAATTGTCGCCGGAGTCCAGGGCTTGAAACAACCTGAAACGCTTGCCTCGGCCTTAGATATCTTGATAAGTGCACGCTTAGAAAGCCAAGCTTCAGTCAATGTTCTTAGCACAAGCTTAGATATCAATAAGGTGATAGCAGCTATGCAGGCTACAGTAGGTACTCAGGGGATGAGGGCGATTGCAGATCGGTTCGGTATGAGTGACCGGCAGTTTCGTCGAATTATGGGGTCGCTATTCGGTTATGGACCTAAGAAAGTGCAAAGAGTTATGCGCTTACAGGCGTCCCTTAAAGAAATACTCGCTGCAGATCCAGATTTACTTGAAGACGGATTCTATGATGAGGCCCATAAAATCAAAGAGATACGAGCACTCACTGGATTAACGCCAGGCCAGTTGAAAAAGATGTCCGAAATCTACAATTCAATGTGAAAGCGGATCATCAAGATAGGCACACCAACCAAAAAAGAGGTGTGCCATGCTAAATATTAATGCAGCTTTTCCTTTGTACGTAGTTGAGGAACTAGAGACCCAAAAAAACTATTACCATCAATATTTTGGGTTTGAAGCCGTTTTTTTTGATCCAGCGTTTTATTTGCATTTGGTAAATCCATCAAACGGAATTCAGCTTGGCTTTATGCTCCCCAATTTACCAAACCAGGCTGATTTTCTACATTCCAAGGCTGAAGCTAAGGGCATGGTGATTACGTTTGAAGTTGATAACGCGGCCCAGGCGCATACGCAGGCAAAGAAAGATGAGCTTGATATTGTATTCGAGCTAAAAACAGAAACATGGAATCAAATACACTTTATGGTCCGAGACCCCGCGGGCTTGGTGATCGATATTGTCGAAGACTCAAACTAAGGGTGTTAGTTACGCCAATGCAGCCAGGAACGAGTTAACCCAATGAATTTTCTCGACCAACCGGTTTTATTTATCGCTACAGCCAATGCACAAGATGCGCGGCATTTTTATGAAACAGTATTGGATCTGCATTGCGTATCGGATGATCCATTTGCGCTGGTATTTAATGTTGGCGGTACAGCGCTGAGGATACAAAAGGTTGAGGCCGTTCCCGTTGTATCCCATACCGTTTTAGGGTGGGAAGTGGCTGACATTGATAATTGCGTTGATGAACTCACTTTAAAAGGCGTGCAATTTGCGGAAATCCCTCAGTTGGCGCAAGATGAAAAGGCAATTTGGCGTGCGCCCAGTGGCGCACGCGTTGCCTGGTTCAATGACCCAGATGGAAACACGCTTTCTTTGACGCAAATTTAGAATTGGACTAATTAAGACGCTGGTTTCCAGCGTGTCTTATTGCAAGACACGCCAATCACAGGGGTTATTCGAAACACAATAGTCACTACTAAAATTAAAGCAGGCTTACTTTCACACTCTCACCCGTTACAGCTGATTCTTGTGCAGCCATGGCCACAACCACAGCGGCCCAGCCATCATGCACGGTCACTTCTGGCTCGATATTCCCAAGCAGCACTTGCTGAAACTGTTGGTGTTGATAAAAGGTTGATCCGTTGTGATCGCCGGCATCAAGTAATGCCGCATCAACCGGTACATCGATTTCAATTGGCCCCTTGGGCGAGCGTGGGCTTAAAATCACTTTTGGAACCGGCTCTTCACCTAGATGCTCAGGCCAAAAACGAGAAGGGCCGGGGATTAGGCATTCGATTTTTCCCTTCGGGCCGACAGCCCAGATCTTTTCCTGATATCGAGAGCCATCCGCAAACATGCACAGTTCAAGCATGGCACGTGCACCGTTTTTGAAGTTCACAATGACATAACCGTTATCCCATATATCGGGCTTCTCACCATCATAAGTTTCATCCAGATGGTTGTGAGACTGGCCGGCAGAAGCCATTACCGATACCGGTTCGGAATCAAGTATGAAGCGCATCAAATCAAAATAGTGACAACATTTCTCAACCAGCGTGCCACCAGAGTAGCGATTAAAACGATTCCAGTCGTTCACTTTTTCCAAAAATGGAAAGCGGTGTTCTTGAATGGTCAACATGGTGATGTCACCGGTGACATCATTTACCTGACGGGTAAATTCGGTTAAAGGCGGCATGTAACGATATTCCATGGCCACCCAAACCGGTTGTGGATAACGCTGTGAAAATTCTTTTATAAAAGCGCTGTCTTCAGCGGCGGTAAACAGCGGTTTCTCTACCAGTAAGGGCAGTGGCCTTGTGCTCTCAATTTCGCGTAATACATCTGCATGCGTAAAATTGGGGCTGACGATAACCAGAGCGTCGAGTGTTTCGATGTTCAGTAAGGCATTTAATGAATCACTAAACTCCACGTCCGGTGCTAAAGCAAGCGCCGCTGCTCGCATGGCGGAATCGGGTTCATAGATGGCAGCCACCCGTGCATTGTCAAGCAGTTGGATGTTACGGATGTGCTCCTGGCCCATCATGCCGCAACCGATTAAGCCGTAGTGAAGTGTTGTCATCGCGTTTTTCTATTGGTTTTTTCCGGTCTTTAGCATTTGTTTCGCGCAGGCATCATAGACTTTGTGCGTACAGATTGCGGTAAATCGAGCGACGTTATCTTAATATTACATTCAGCTGTATTGATATATAAATGATACATTGATACACTATTGATATGCAATGGCTGCCTGAGAGTGTCGTAAATGAGTATTGTGCCCATAAAATCCGAGGCGTTAACAGCGTCAGAGGTGTCGTGGTTTGCTCCACTGTGTTCCGACGACTACCGTTTTCTGGGCATGCCGGAAGGTGATCTTCGCAGTAGCTGGTCTAATACATCACAGATTTTACAAAAGGCCGATGAATTGGGCTTTCGTAACATTCTGTGCCCGTCTTCATATCAAGTAGGGCAAGATACTTTAAGTTTCGTTGCAGGAAACGCACCGCTGACAAAGCACATTAACATGCTCGCGGCGGTCCGTTGTGGTGAGATGCAACCTATCATGCTAGCACGCACACTAGCGACCTTAGATCACATGCTCGAAGGCCGCTTTACAGTCAATATCATTTCATCCGACTTTCCTGGTCAGAAAGAAGATAGTGCGTATCGCTATCAACGTTCTCGTGAGGTTGTAGAAATTCTCAAACAGGCGTGGACGCAAGATGAAATTAATTTTAATGGTGAGATTTATCAATTCTCTGGCTTGACCACCGATCCAGTAAAACCCTACCAACAGAACGGTGGTCCATTACTGTATTTCGGCGGCTACTCTCCACCCGCGCTTGAACTGTGTGGTGAGCATTGCGATGTGTATCTGATGTGGCCAGAAAAGAAAAACGTTTTGGCAGAGCGCATGCAAGCGGTCAATGCCTGTGCTGAGAAGTTTGGTCGTGTTATCGATTACGGTTTGCGTGTCCATATGATTGTGCGCGAAACCGAAGAAGAAGCGCGTGAGCATGCACGTAAGCTTGTGTCTCAACTGGATGATGATCAAGGGTCAAAGATTCGTGAGCGAGCGTTGGACTCAACCTCGTTGGGAGTGTCTCATCAGGCTAAAAATCGCGATGCAGCGGATGACGAAGGTTATGTGGAGCCCCATCTCTGGACCGGTGTTGGGCGTGCAAGATCAGGCTGCGGTGCGGCACTGGTGGGCACCCCTGAGCAGATTATTGCCGAAATAGAAGAGTACAGGGCAATGGGTATTCGTTCATTTATATTCTCTGGTTATCCGCATCTGGACGAGTGTGAACAATTTGGCCGGCTGGTGTTACCGCATTTAGACACCTGTTCCCTACCGGAAGCGTATGGCCGCAGACCCAATTCCACACCTAATACACCGTTAGGTGTTGGAACCCGCGTCTAATGGAACGAGTTGAACTACAAACTGGGTTGGACGTTAGCCGTTTGATTTATGGCATGTGGCGTCTTGGTGATGATTCTGATACATCAGTAAAGCATATTCAGGCGAAAATCGACACCTGTATAGGGCAAGGCATCACAACGTTTGATCAGGCTGATATTTATGGTGATTATGCTTGCGAGAGCTTGTTTGGCACCGTACTCAAACAATCTCCACATTTACGTAATCAAATTCAGATCATAACTAAGTGCGATATTAATTTACTCTCGGATAAATTCCCCAACCGAAAAGTGAAGCATTACGATACCAGCGCTGCGCATATCCGCAGCAGCGTTGAAACATCATTAAGTAACATGGCTATCGATGTCATTGATGTATTGCTGCTACACCGTCCAGATCCATTAATGGATCATGTTGAAACTGCTCAAGTGCTGGATGCGCTTATCGCTGAGGGCAAAATTAGATCGGTGGGTGTATCTAACTTTATGCATTGGGATTGGACACTTCTGCAATCGTCTCTTGAAGCTACGCTTGTGACCAATCAGATTGAACTGAGCTTGTTAGAGAATACGTTTTTTACAGATGGCACCGTGTCCTACCTGCAAGAGCGTGGGGTTTCGCCCATGGCTTGGTCACCATTGGCAGGTGGGCGATTGTTTGTTGGCCTCGATCAGCAAAACGCCGAACTACACAACGCATTATCTGAGAGTGCGTTTAACCATGAAGTGGGAATAGATGCCATCGCCATTGCCTGGCTGTTGAAACACCCGAGCCGAATTCTGCCTGTGGTGGGTACCAATAATTTGCATCGTATTAGACAAATAACAGCCGCAACGAAAGTAGAAATGAGCCGTGAAGAGTGGTTCGTGCTGCTCCAGGCGGCGAATGGGGTAGAAGTCGCATGAACGCACCATTTCCGTTACCTGAATCAGGCTCTGACATGGGGAACATACATGGCTTTGTGCCCAATGCTCAAAATGCACGGGAATATCGACATGCATTAGGACGCTTTGGTACGGGCGTGACTATCGTGAGCATCGACACGCCAAATGGCCCCATCGGGATGACAGTCAACAGTTTTGCATCCGTATCACTCGACCCGCCATTAATTCTGTGGTCAGTCGCCAAGCGCTCTGGATGTTGTTCACTTTTTGAGAGCAGCAAGCATTTTGTAGTCAACGTTCTGCACAAAAATCAAGCCGAATTAGCTTTAGATTTTTCTCGTACAGTGGATAAATTTGCACCACGGCGTTGGTCTAAGAACGAGCATGATGATCCCATCCTAAACGATGCACTGGCACGCTTTGAATGTAGCATGCGAGCACAGTACGATGAGGGCGATCATACGATCATCATTGGGCGTGTGGAAAGGGCGATACAGAATGACGGTGAACCCTTATTGTTTTTTAAGGGGCAGTTTGGCAGTTTTGATTCTTAGTTTTACTGAGCCAAAATAACAAAAAGCCGCAACATATCCTATGCTGCGGCTTTCGCATTTGCTTATTGGCCGCGCTCAAGTTCGAGCTACGAATGCCCACCATTTAGCCATTTAGAATACCATTTTTACGTAATTGGGCAATGATCTTCTCAGCGGCCTGTTCGGCAGACAAAGCGGACGTATCGACTAGAATCTCTGGTGATTCCGGTGGCTCGTAGGGTGAGTCAATGCCGGTGAAGTTTTTCAATTCACCACGCCTTGCTTTTTTATACAAGCCTTTTGGATCGCGTTGTTCTGCTACGTGCAGAGGGGTTTCAACAAACACTTCCTGAAACTCACCTTCATCTACCAGGCTTCGCGCCAATGCTCGCTCAGATCGAAACGGCGATATAAATGCGGTAAGTACGATAAGCCCTGAATCAACCATGAGCTTGGCCACCTCGCCAATACGACGTATATTTTCAACTCGGTCAGCGTCGGTGAAGCCGAGGTCTTTATTTAAGCCGTGCCGCACATTGTCACCATCGAGTAGGTATGTGTGCTGGCCCATATTGGCAAGCTTGCGCTCAACCACGTTGGCCACGGTAGATTTACCAGAACCGGAGAGGCCGGTAAACCAGATAACACAAGACTTCTGCTGTTTGAGTTCGCTGCGTTTTTCTTTATCTACATCAGTTGCCTGCATGTGGATATTGTCAGAGCGACGCAATGCAAAATGCAGCATGCCTGCACCCACTGTAGCATTGCTGATTCGATCAAACAGAATAAAGGCACCCATTTCACGGTTGTCTTTGTAGGCGTCAAACGCGACTTGCTGATCGGTATTAATGGTACATACCGCTATGGAATTAAGTTCCAGAGTGGTTGCAGCAACTTGCTCAAGCGTATTGACGTTAACTTCATACTTGATGTTGGTAATGGTTGCGGTAACTGTTTTGGTGCCAATCTTTAATAGATAGGGGCGGCCGGGTAATAGCGGATCTTCATGCATCCAAACCAGCGATACCTCGAACTGATCCGCCGAACTTGCCGGCTGATCGGTGGTAGATATAACATCACCACGTGAAATATCGATTTCGTCTTCAAGTGTCAGCGTAATAGATTGACCGGCAACAGCCAACTCCATATCGCCATCCATCGAAACAACGCGTAATACCTTACTGGTCTTACCAGATGGTTGCACGCGTATGCTGTCGCCAGGGCGTACCTCGCCACTTGCCAAGGTACCGGCAAAACCTCGGAAATCCAGGTTAGGGCGATTGACCCATTGCACAGGCATGCGCATGGGCAGGGTGCGATTAATATCGTTATCCAGTTTAACGGTTTCCAGATAACTCAATAGCGTGGTGCCATGGTACCAGGGCATATTGTCTCTGCGTTGAACAATGTTATCGCCGTTTAAAGCTGAAATAGGAATCGCTGTGATGTTTTCGATATCAAGCTGTTGTGCAAACGCTTTGTAGTCTTCCACAATGCTATTAAAGACGGTTTCATCGTGGTTTATTAAATCCATTTTGTTTACAGCCAATACCACGTTGCGAATACCGAGTAACGACACTAAATACGAGTGACGCTTTGTTTGTGTAAGTAAACCTGAGCGGGCATCAATCAATATGATGGCGACATCGGCAGTGGATGCGCCAGTGATCATATTTCGAGTGTATTGTTCGTGCCCTGGCGTATCGGCAACAATAAATTTGCGTTTATCAGTTGCGAAAAAGCGATAGGCGACATCAATGGTAATACCTTGCTCACGTTCGGCTGCCAGGCCATCCACGAGCAGTGCGATATCCATATCACTGCCTTGTGTACCCCATTTCTTTGACTCGGCCTCAACCGCTTCCAGCTGATCCTCAAATAGCACTTTGGTCTCAAACAGCATACGACCAATGAGCGTGCTTTTACCGTCATCTACACTGCCGCAGGTGATAAAGCGGAGCAGGCTCTTGTTTTCATGGACACCAAGATACTGTTCAATATCGTTGGCAATTAAATCGTCTGATTGAGAATGCATTAGAAATAGCCCTCTTGCTTTTTCTTTTCCATTGACGCTGCAGAGTCGTGATCGATCATGCGGCCCTGCCTCTCTGAAGTTTTGGTTAGCAGCATTTCCTGAATAATTTCAGATAGCGTGTTGGCTTCTGAATCAACCGCCGCTGTCAGCGGATAACAGCCGAGTGTTCTAAAGCGCACGTTGCGCATCATTGGGACTTCACCTTCTCGTAATGGCATACGATCGTCGTCGACCATAATCAACATGCCATCACGCTCAACCACGGGACGTTTGCCGGCGAAGTAGAGTGGAACGATGGGGATGTTCTGTTGGTGTATGTACTGCCAGATATCAAGCTCTGTCCAGTTGGATAGAGGAAATGCGCGAATACTTTCACCGTTTTGTTTGCGACCGTTGTAGAGATTCCATAGCTCGGGGCGCTGGCTTTTGGGTTCCCAGCGATGCTGATTGGTTCTGAACGAAAATACGCGCTCTTTTGAGCGTGATTTTTCTTCATCGCGACGTGCACCACCGAAGGCGACATCAAATCCGTGTTTATCCAGCGCTTGTTTTAATGCCTCGGTTTTCATGATATCGGTGTGAAGGGCTGAGCCGTGTGTAAACGGGTTTACGTCCTTCTCGATACCTTCGGGGTTAGTGTGCGTGATCAGTTCAATGCCTTGCTCATTTGCTATCGTGTCGCGAAAATCGTACATAGCCTGAAACTTCCAGCGTGTGTCGACGTGCAACAGTGGGAACGGAAGTGGTGCTGGATAAAAAGCCTTACGTGCCAGATGCAACATCACCGCACTGTCTTTACCGATGGAGTACATCATTACCGGGTTGTTTGCTTCTGCAACCACTTCGCGCATGATGTGAATGCTTTCAGCTTCCAGTCGCTGTAAGTGAGTTAACGTATCTGAATTAATAGCAGAGCTAACCGAATCGTTTGATGCAGGTTTATTCGGTATAGATGTAGGTTTTTTTTCCGCAGCATCATTCGCAGCGGCGCGTGTGCTTGGGTTTGGGTTACTCATGTGGGTTCCAGTTACCACCTTTTTGGGGTGGCTTGTTGAATCAAAAGAATTGTGTGTCAGCTTGTAATCAGCATCAGCTGCAATAAAAAGTGAAGACTGCGCCTTTATGTGTGCGCACAAATTTGCATCTTTAGTGATGTGTTGATTAGGCAATACCAGTGCCATGCCCTTTGCGCTGGTTTCAGCCAGCGCATCGAAAAATCGTAAGTAATCAGCGGTCGCTGGCTGACCCTGGCAAAATTGCCAAAAGCAACGCCCGCGCAATGTGTGCGCGTATATCAGATAAAGCCCATCGTTGATTGCGGCCACGCCCACCCAGACGATGCTCTTGCCCGAGGCTTTGGCGTCAGCACAAAATTGTTTGTAGTGTGTGTCCAGCCAGTGTTGGCGCTGCGTATCCTTCTGCGGCAAAGCGACTTTGGCAAGATTGGTAGGCGAGAGTGACCATTTACTTAAGTAACTGGCCGCGGTTTGTGTGCTCACTTCCAGTTGGTGCTCGCTGGATAACCACTCGCGCACTGCAACCGTAGACCACAGCTTGTTTTTATCGTAAGCCGCAAAGGCTGATTCGAGTAGCGATTGCCTCAGTGCGTTCTCATCCAGACCATTATTGGCCTTTTGGTTTGGTCTGCCGCGTGGTTTCACATCCACCGCGGGCCAGCCACCTGATTCGAATGCCTTAACCGCGGCGACGATGGTAGGTGTGCTCAAACCGACCTGTTCACGAACCGAAGCCAATGTGCAGCCGTTTACGCGCAGTTGCACTGCACGTCGCCTTTGGGCGTTGAGTTCCTGAACACTGACGGTTTTACGAGACATACAAACGGTAGCGGTAGACTATTAAATAATTTAAATGGATAGAGCTGTAAAAGTTATTGCAGTTATTATGCCTGCGAATTGATCCGCGTTTATCCCATTGGCATACGTGAGCAATAACTGCATGCAAATCAATAACTTAATTCGTGAATCAATTGTACAGAAAATATTTTCCATTCAATGCTGGAAAACTAGCGAGAAGTGTACCGTTTCTGAACAAGCCTGTGGATATCTTCGTCAGTTAAGTGGCGTTGTTTTCTGTTTTTTCATTCAATGGGCTAGGAAAGTTCGATTTTCTGGCGCTGGGTGTAAAAGTTTTACTAGTCGATATTCCATTCGGGCTAGTGATATCGGATGTGGGACAATAAGCGATGCCAAAGCTGACAGAAAAATTAAGCGATATAGATACGTACCTTTCGCTGTTAGATCGCTTGTCCAAAGAGAAGGGAGTCACAGCCTTAATTTCCTTGGCGGGAGCGGCTATTAGCGTGCATTTAGCCAAGGCCACTGAATTTCTTAATCTATACTCGCCAATCAGCTGGTGGTTGGCGGGTTTGTTAACTTTTGCGTTTTTTTGGTTTGCTATTTTTGGCGGGCTAGGGCTGCATGCTAGATGGGGACTATGGAAGACGGAAAGAATCCGAATAGATTCGTTTAAACGCAGGAATTTGTCCTATGTTAACCCCATGGATCCAAGTTTCACATCGCATTCCATAAACCTTTCCTCGATTATGCACCCGCTTAAAAAATCTATAGAGAAAAAAACATTTACACAATGTGCGCTTTTTGCAAGCGATATTGCTTTGCTTAACAAAACGCATGTGAGTGAATGCAAATATTCAAACTGTGACTTCATATTAAGCTCGAATAGCAAACCTAATACAGCTACGGGGAT
>CAYSZH010000040.1:0-30505 GCA_964435305.1 uncultured Granulosicoccaceae bacterium | reverse complement strand
GTTAATTTGACCTGTAGTGGGTTCACCAAAACCGGCTTGGTCCAGTTTTTTAGCCGGATGAAAGCAACGTGTATCAACACCGGGTAAGTATTGTGCAAGCTCCGTATTTTCAATATGTTCGTACGGACAACCGAGTGCATCCATTGTCTCGCACACCACTTTCAAATAGTGATTGGTTTCTGTTTTCGCCACCAAACAACCGGTGTTGTGATAGGTGATGTTATCATCGGTATTGGAAGCTGAACCTAAATACCCAGCCCAGTCTTTCCAATAGTGCCAGCCCTCGTAAGCCAGAGCACAGGTTTCAAATGCAGAATAATAGGTTCGAATAATGGCGCAAGAGGCCGATGTGCTGCCATAGCCTGCCTGCGGTAACTTATCCACCGATAGTGTGCGGTATCCAAGTTTGCTAAGCTCATATGCAGTGCACGCGCCTATTATGCCGGCACCGATTACGACTGCATCGTATGAATCATTCATAAGCATGAGTTGGCCTGAAATATTTTGAGCTTGTCTTAATATTCCAAACCCGTTTCACATGGTTGCGCCAATTTGCCAGGGAACGAACTCATTGTCGCCTAGCCCGTTTACTTCGCTCAGGGTTTTTTCACCCGATGCGATCTTCAGCAGTTGTGCGTAAATACGCTCACCCACATCGGCGACCGATTCGCCATCAGACACAATGGTGCCTGCGTTGATATCCATATCTTCTTCTAAGGTAGAGTACATATCGGTATTGGTGGCAATTTTCATACTCGGAGCCGGTTTACAACCAAATGTTGATCCGCGGCCGGTTGTAAACGCAACCAGATTACAGCCTCCGGATACTTGACCTGTCACCGAAGCGGGATCATAGCCAGGTGAATCCATAAACACAAAACCACTGCGATCAACCTGTTCTGCGTAGCGATAAACACCGGCCAGTGGTGTGGTGCCACCTTTTGCAACAGCGCCTAATGATTTTTCAAGGATGGTGGTTAAGCCGCCCAGTTTGTTGCCAGGGGATGGGTTGTTATCAAGGCTTCCGTTGTTGCGATCTACATAGCCTTGCCACCACTCTATGCGCTGCATTAGTTTGATCGCAACATCAGTTTCGGTTGCTCGCCTTGTGAGTAAGTGTTCAGCACCGTAAATTTCAGGAGTTTCGGCAAGCACCGCAGTACCTCCCTGGCGTACCAGCATGTCGGCCGCAAACCCCAGTGCAGGATTAGCCGTTATACCAGACCATGCATCAGACCCACCGCACTGTAAGGCCAGGCTGAGCTTTGATGCGGGGCTCGTTTGGCGTGACACTTTATCAACCTCTGGAAGCATCTCTTTAATATGAGCAATGCCTTTTTCAACCGTCTTGCGATGCCCGCCAGTGGATTGAATATTCATTGTGCGTAATAAAGGGCCACTGGAGAGTTGTGCTGCGCTTAACGTTGACTGAATTTGACTGCCCTCACAACCTAAGCCAACAAACAGCACGCCGCCGACATTGGGATGAATAGCATGACCTGCAAATACACGTTGCAAATTATCCCAACCATCCCCTTCTATTGCCATGCCACAGCCGGTTCCATGCGTGAATGCAGCAACACCATCTACATTTGGGTATTGCGATAACACCGACTCATTGACCGCTGCAGCGATATGGTGAGCAACAGTAGCAGAACAATTTACGCTACTGATAATGGCGATGAAGTTTCGGGTACCGATTCGCCCATCGGCCCGATGATAGCCCAGGAATGTATCCGTTGTTTCAATTTCCAAAGGCCGTACATCAGAACAAAAGTCATGCGCCGCACTGCTATCTCTAAAGGCCAGGTTATGCGTGTGTACATGCTCACCCGCTTCTATCGATTCGCTGGCAATGCCAATGGTTTGCGCATACTTAACAATACGATCACCCGAACTAATTGCAGTTAATGCAATCTTGTGGCCTTTGGGCACGTTGGCGGGTACGGTAATGTCGCCGACCTGCTCAGACGCTTTAATAGGGCGTAATGCAACGGCCACATTGTCTGCATCATCCAGCTGCAACACGGGTCGACTACTGCCATCCTTTAACCAAACAATGGGTTTCGTTGTATCACTCATTTTAATTTACGCCTTACTCTTCCAGTGACGCAGCAGCGCAGGAACGGTTTCTTCCCCATTGCCATCGGCCACGACCGCCTGAAGCATATCCTGAGCCTGTGTCGGTAACTTAGGCGTTACGCCATTGGCTTTGGCCATATCATTAAAGTAACCAATATCTTTAAATCCATTGGCCAGTGAAAATTGCAATTTGGATTCATCGCCGGCCAGTGGGCCTGCCATGGCCCAATCGAAAAAGTCGCTGCGATTAGGGCCAGCCGCCATCACATCATAAAGTAGTTTTAAATCCACACCGGACTTCTCAGCAATGCTGACAGACTCTGCAATAAGACAGGCAACCGACATGGAGTAGCCGTTATTAATGAGCTTTAATTTATGCCCAACTCCCAACTCACCAACATGAAACAAGTTTTCTGACATGGTCTCCAACAAGGGTTTGGCGCGATTAAAATCCGCTTCACTCCCTCCAGCCATCATATTCAAAGTACCTGATTCAGCCGCGGCAGCCGAGCGCCCCAAAGGCACATCCATCATCGCACACCCTTTCTCAGACAGCTGCTTGCCAAGTGCAAGCGTTGACTCTGGTTGAGACGTACCGCAATCGATTAGCATAAACGGCTGATGCTTGCCAGAGAGCAGTCCGTTCTCTCCATTCACAATGCCTTCAACCACTTCTGATGTGGTAACGCATAACACAATGATGTCGCTGTTTTCGGCCAACTCTGCTGGCGTGCTGTACTCTTGTGCACCTAAAGCCTGTAAGCGCTCAACAGGTTCTCGACGTGTATTGGCAACAATCCCCAGAGGGTAACCCTTGCTGACAACGTTCGCAGCCATACCCACACCCATGGCACCAAGACCAATAAAACCGACACGCTCTTTTGCTGAACTCATTGTTTATCCCTGATTATAAAAAACTGATATAAGTTACTGGTAGATCCTTGATAACGGCATGATCAATTACGCGTTGACACACCCGCTGATTCAATGACTCTCACGTGGTACAGGTGCACCGCTCCCACCGCGTAAGAAATCGAGATCGGCACCTTCGTCTGCCTGCAATACCGTCTCCTGATAAAGCTTCACGTACCCACGATCAGACTGTGGGTGCGATGGTGTCCAGGCTTCACGTCGACGTGTTAACTCTTCGTCACTGACCATTAACTGCAAAGAGCTTGCTTCAACATCAAGCGATATTTCATCGCCCGATTGCACTAATGCCAAAGGTCCTCCAACTGCTGCTTCAGGCGACACATGTAACACGACTGTTCCGTAAGCGGTGCCGCTCATGCGAGCATCGGAAATGCGTATCATATCAGTCACACCCTGTTTTAAAATTTTGGCAGGCAACGCCATATTGCCAACCTCTGCCATGCCGGGGTAACCGCGCGGGCCACAGTTTTTCAGCACCATAATACAGCTGGCATCGATGTCCAGATCATCTGAATCGACTCGCGCTTTATAGTCTTCAATGTCTTCAAAAACCACCGCACGGCCAGTGTGCTGGAGTAAAGCCGGAGTCGCCGCTGACGGTTTTAAAATTGCGCCATTCGGGGCAAGGTTGCCACGCAATACCACAAGCCCACCCTGTTCTTTGAACGGTTTATCTGTGTCAAACACAACCTGTTCATCTTCGTTTCTTGCCGATTTAACGTTATCCCAAATAGCCTTACCATTAACGGTCATCGCATCTTTATGCAACAGATTCGCTTCTCCCAACTTGCGCAACACCACAGGCAAGCCGCCTGCATAGTAAAAATCTTCCATAAGAAATTCACCCGATGGCATTAGATTGACTAAACAAGGAACGTCTCTACCAGCCTCATCCCAATGATCTAATGTGTGATCAACACCCAATCGGCCAGCTATCGCAAGTAAATGCACAACCGCATTGGTTGACCCGCCAATTGCACCATTCGCTCTAATGGCATTTTCAAACGCATTTTTGGTTAATATTTTAGACGGCACCAGGTCTTCATCGACCATTTCAACAATGCGTCTTCCTGCCATATGCGCAAGCACTTGTCGTCGCGAGTCTGCCGCCGGGATAGCCGCGTTACCCGGCATGCCCATACCCAAAGCTTCAACCATACAGGCCATTGTTGAAGCGGTGCCCATCGTCATGCAATGTCCAACAGAGCGCGACATGCAAGACTCTGATTCCATGAATTCTTCTTTAGTTAATTCACCCGACTTCACCATGGCATCAAACTGCCAGACGTGTGTTCCAGAACCGATGCGCTCACCACGAAAACGACCGTTCAACATCGGCCCACCTGAAACAACAAGCGTTGGCAGGTCACAACTGGCTGCGCCCATTAACAATGAAGGGGTGGTTTTGTCACATCCAACGAGTAACACCACTGCATCCAGAGGATTAGCTCGTATGGATTCTTCCACGTCCATACTTGCCAGGTTTCTAAATAACATTGCGGTTGGGCGCATCAGGGTTTCACCTAATGAGGTCACTGGAAATTCAACTGGAAAACCACCCATTTCATAAACACCGCGTTTGACACGTTCGGCGAGTTCGCGCAAATGTGCATTACACGGAGTGAGTTCAGACCATGTATTACAAATACCAATGACCGGTCGTCCATCAAAAAGGTGATGTGGTAAACCCTGGTTTTTCATCCAGCTGCGATGTGTAAAACCGTCTTTATCGCTTTTGCCAAACCATTCGCTACTTCTGAGTTTTTTACGCTTGGTCATATTGTTTCTCTAAGGTAAATGTTGCTAAACGGCTAACCCTACAAACACAGGCCAACTCATTTCAATGCAATAATGGTATTCAAGAGAACGGATGTTCTCTCCCACATGCACCTTTCAATTCAGAGTAATTCGGCGGCCTCCAACCAACAGCGCCACAGCATAATTCCGCATCGCAAATTTGACCGTTTCGCTCGATTAGTCCGTGTCAATCTCTACCACTGAGGTGTATAGCCCGACGGCTTGTGCTTTCACGCAATTAAGTTGTAATCGCAGATCGTACGTACTTGGGCGCTAAGACCACGGTTCGGAGCGCACATGAAGATACACCGAAGCCCACCGAGCTTCACCCATACAGACTCATGAATACCGCTAGAAGCAAGCTTTGCTAATGGCTTCAAGCAGGCAGCGACACCACACGCTGTTGGATTTCTCCAAGACCCTCAATACCGACCTTCATGACTTCCCCGGCCTTCAGCCAGCGCTGCGGTTTAAGTCCCATACCCACACCCGGTGGTGTGCCAGTGGGAATTAAATCACCCGCTCGCAATGTCATGTGCCGACTAATGTAGCTAACGATATGTGCCACATTAAAAATCATCGTGCTGGTATTACCGGTTTGCACCCGTTCACCATCGATATCCAGCCACATGTTCAGGGACTGCACGTCTTCGATTTCATCCCGGGTGGTGATGCAGGGGCCGTAGGGGCAAAAACTGTCGTTACTTTTTCCTTTTACCCATTGCCCAGTGCTTTCAAGCTGAAATGCGCGTTCTGAGATATCGTTGACCACGCAGAATCCTGCAACATAATCCAGGGCATCGGCCTCGCTGACATAACTCGCCGTTTTACCTATCACAATGCCGAGCTCTACCTCCCAGTCAAGCTTACTGCTACCCTTGGGAATGACAACATCATCATTAGGCCCGGAAAGTGAGGTATCGGCCTTCATAAAGAGAACCGGCTCTTCAGGAATGGCCATGCCGGCCTCTTCCGCATGGTCAGAATAATTTAAACCAACACAAACGACTTTGCGTATATCTTGTATTGGTTGCCCCAGACGGGTACTCGGATCAACAGCGGGGCACGTAGAAAGATCAATCTGCCGCAGCTTTTGAAGTGATTCATCCCCTAAATGGGCGAACGTTACATTATCTACGTGTGCAGAGATATCTCTGATAATTCCGCTATTATCGAAAGCACCGGGTTTCTCGTGTCCTGCAGCTCCAAATCGAAGCAATTTCATCTAACCAATTTCCTGCTGTGAAGGCGAATAAATTAGAATACAGAAGCGATGCACCTGCGACAAGATATTCCTTCAACTACAGCAAACCAGGTCCCATGCGCTGGCTCATTAGAATAGTACTGCTTATATTTTGTTTTTATATCCTGCCCGTGGCGGCTGTGGTGGTGGTGCGCAATACCACCAACGACTCGAGCTGGTGGCAGCTACGTCGTGATAGCAGCAACCAAGCGCCTGTCGCAGCACACAGTAGCGACGCAGTCATTCAAGTGTATGCGGCTCGAGCGGCCAGTTGGCGCGGCGCATTTGGTGTTCACACCTGGTTTGCAACCAAAAAACAGCACGAAACCAGCTATACACGCATCGAAGTGATCGGTTATGCAGTCCGCTGGGGCAATGATGCCGTGCGTATTCGGCGTGGAGTCCCCGATGCCTACTGGTTTGGAAACCACCCCATTTTACTGAGTGATTTCCGCGGTCAAGCCGATGTGGATGACATGATCGACCAGCTGCGAGAAGCGGCCAGAACCTATAAATACAATGATACCTATCGGGTATGGCCAGGCCCCAACAGCAATACCTTCACCGCCTACATGGGCCGGAAATTCCCGCAACTTGAGTTGGAATTGCCAAGCAACGCGCTCGGAAAAGACTATTTACCGATGCCAACCATGCTGGCGCGCACGCCCAGTGGTACCGGTTTTCAGCTGTCATTGGGTGGGTACGCTGGCCTAATGTTGTCAACACAGGAAGGTTTTGAACTGAATTTATTGGGCCTTACCGCCGGAATTGATCTCAACCGACCTGCCCTTAAACTGCCCGCAGTGGGGCGAATTGGTTTCAGCAACCTATAGAATCGGCTAGCCTCAAGTCAGTTTTTGTACAATCCGTCATTTTTTGACGAATAAGTTGTCATTTTTTGACAAGTCGTCTAAAATCGACTCATGTCTGAATTATCAAGAAAGCAAAGAGAGATTGCCGAACGGCACGCGCTCTTTCTTGAAATCGCCAAACAGCTCATTACTCAAGAAAGCATCGCCTTGCTCAGCATGGATAAAATCGCCGAGTTGGCTGAGTATTCAAAAGGCACTGTGTATCAGCATTTCAGTTGTAAAGAAGAAATCCTGATTCAACTGTGTAACAACTCGCTCACCCAACTACTCGCACTAATGGAACGTGGTGCAAACTTCGATGGTTGCTACCGTGATCGTGTCCTGGCCATTTTCTATGCCAGCACCTTATGGACAAAGATGGACCCCATCAGCATCGATATGATGCACCACAGCGCACTGTGCAGTGTTAAGCCGAATGTGGAGCCAGCAAGTCTCGAACAACATAATCAACTTGAGCAATCCATACTCGAAACAGTTGCAGGACTGGTACAAGCCGCAATTAATGATGGCGAACTTCCACAACCTGAAGAATTAAACCCGATGGAAATCGTTTATGGTTTGTGGTCGACATGCTATGGCGGGCAGCTGATCGATAACTCGGAAGTCTCGCTGATTGAGCTCGGCATCCCGGATACCAATCGAGCACTAATTCGCACCGCCAGCCTGATTATGGACGGGCTTCAATGGAAGCCATTGAATACGAAACAACATCTAAATCAATTGGTTTCAAAATTTGAAACCAATTTGTTTGAGACGGAAGTCTACACACTAAATCGCTCAGCTTAGCCTCTAAATATTGGCTGAAAAGGATTCTAAAATGATCGAAAAGTACGGACAACTCTTACTACGCTTCCGATGGGCGGTTATTGCGCTCACGGTCATCATCGTCATGGCGCTTGGCTCAGGTGGTCGATTTTTAGCTTTTACAAACGACTATCGCGTGTTCTTTGGTCCTGACAACCCGCAAATGCTGGCCTTCGATGAGCTTCAGGAAACCTACACCAAAAGTGACAACTTGCTTGTCATGCTCGAACCCAAAAGCGGCACCGTGTTCGATAAGCCAACCATGGATGCCATTCTCGATTTAACTGAGCGAGCCTGGCAAGTGCCCTACTCGATACGAGTCGATTCACTAAGCAACTACCAACACATGATTGCTGAAGGCGATGACTTGATAGTGAGCGATCTGTTTGAAGAGACCGAACCCTTAAGCGATGCCGATATTGCCACCATCCGGAAAGCGGCACTTGATCAACCCACTATTGTTAAGAAGCTATTATCACCTGCCGCGCATGTCACGGGCGTCAACATCACGATGGAAATGCCTCCGGAGCTAAGCGATGAAGATCGTTTATTACCTCCGGAGGAGCGCGATTTAATCGATCCCACCAAGGCATTGGAATCGGCCATGAATTACACGCGCGACATGGTCAGGCAAATGGAAATCGACTACCCCGATATCACCTTCAAAATCACCGGGTTAGTCGCCATGAATCAGGCCTTCCCGGAAGCGATCATGTCAGATTCAGCATCGCTGCTACCGTTTGCATTTGTGGTCGTGGTGTTCGGCGTTCTGCTAATGTTGCGAAGCGCCATTGCCGTCGTGGGTACCATTGCCGTTATTATTATGTCTATCATGGCCGCCATGGGCACAGCTGGCTGGCTTGGCATCAAGCTCACACCTCCTGCCGCATCGGCTCCGACAGTCATACTGACACTGGCCGTTGCAGACTGCATCCATTTTCTGGTCACGATGTTTCAGAACATGCGAAACGGAATGGAGAAGAACAAAGCTATTACAGAAAGTTTAAGAGTTAACTTTTCCCCTATCTTTTTGACATCGCTTACAACAGCCATTGGCTTTCTGAGCATGAATTTCAGTGACTCTCCTCCGTTTCATGATCTGGGCAATATCACTGCTATGGGTGTTGGCGCAGCGTTCCTACTTGCCGTGTTCTTCTTACCCGCGTTTATGTCTGTGTTGCCAGTTAAAGCAAAGACCAAGAAATCAGTTGGAAACTCTATGATGAGTTCCTTTGCCGACTTTGTCGTGCGGCGGCAAAAAATATTACTGTGGTGCATGTTGCCGATTATTGTTGGTTTGGCTGCGATGACACCACGTAATGAACTCAACGATGTGTTTGTTAACTACTTCGATCGCAGTGTTCCTTTTCGCGTTGATACCGATGATGTATCCAGTAAACTCTCTGGCTTGTATATCATGGATTTTTCATTCGATTCTGGCGAGGAAGGTGGTATTAGTAATCCCGAATTTCTAGCCGATGTCGAAAAATTCGAACGCTACGTAGAGAATCTCTACGGTGTCCAACATGTTAGTTCTATCACCGAGACCATGCGCCGTTTAAACAGGAGCATGCATGGTGATGATGAAACCTATTACAAACTGCCGGAATCACGTGATCTGTCGGCGCAGTATTTGCTGCTGTATGAAATGTCACTCCCATTTGGGCTTGATCTTAACAATCAGATCAACTTCGACAAATCCACCACTCGTCTAACAGTCACAATGGACACGATGTCAACACAGGAAGTGATTGCGTTTGAGAAACAGACAAACGATTGGATGAATGAGAACACGCCAGCCATTGCGACCAGTAGCACAGGCGCAACGAGCATGTTTACTCACATAAGCATGCGCAACATTATTAGCATGCTGACGGGCACCAGTATCGCGCTTATCCTGATAAGCGCCGTGCTCATTATTGCTTTGCGATCACTCAAATTTGGCTTTATTAGCCTCATTCCCAACATAGCCCCTGCCCTTATGGGGTTTGGCGTGTGGGCAATGCTGGTTGGAGAGGTGAATCTTGCTGTGTCGGTGGTTGTCGCAATGACCTTAGGTATCGTGGTGGACGATACAATCCATTACCTGAGCAAATATTTACGCGCACGGCGTGAGCAAGGCATGAGCTCCGAAGAGGCCGTGCGCTATGCGTTTAATACCGTGGGCGTAGCATTGGTTGTTACCACGATTACGTTGGCTGCAGGCTTCATGGTGCTAGCCCAGTCAAACTTTTTACTCAATAGCCAGATGGGTCTGATGACGGCGATCACAATTGTTATCGCACTCATTGTCGACTTTCTCTTTTTACCCGCTTTTCTTATGGCGGTGGATAAGGATAAAAAAACCGACGGCGCAACAAGCTTGCCGTCCGGTGGTCTGCAAAACGCGGGTCAAACCGCATAAGCCAATTATTAACTGCAGGGATTTTACTATGAATACATTAAGCAATATAAAAACGCTTCTCACTGCAAGCTTACTTATTACAGCGGTGGGCGCACATGCGCAAACAGCAGAAGAAAAAGGCCTGGCGATAGCCGAACAGGTCGATGCACAGAACGATGGCTTTATCGATACAACCTCGTCAATGACGATGACCTTAACCAACCGCTCTGGCAAGAAAAGCGTACGTAGAATTCGCGCACGCACACTTGAAGTGCCTGGCGATGGTGATAAAAGCATGTCCATATTTGACGAACCCAAAGATGTCAAAGGCACCGCCAGCTTAACCCACTCGCATGCAACCGATGCGGATGAGCAATGGTTATACCTGCCGGCTTTAAAACGCGTTAAACGTATATCATCGAAGAACAAGTCCGGGCCTTTTATGGGCAGCGAGTTTGCGTTTGAGGACATCTCGTCCCAAGAAGTGGATAAATACACCTACAAGTATATTGGCGAAGAAGATATTGATGGCATCAAAACGCATAAAATCGAATCTTATCCAGCTTATAAACACTCTGGTTACAAACGTCTAATCAACTGGATAGATCAGGAACGCCTTGTAAGCGTAAAAGTTGAGTATTACGATCGAAAAAACTCGCTTCTAAAGACATTAAAAATTGGTGACTACAAGAAGTTTAATGATAAGTTTTGGCGTGCGCACAAGATGGAAATGCAAAACGAACAAACCGGTAAAAGCACCACGCTGGAATTCGCCGACTATCAGTTCAGCACAGGCTTATCTGATAGAGATTTCAGCAGCAATGCGCTTAAGAAAATACGCTAAAGTTTTCCAACAACACTAAGCAAACAAGCCGTATGGAATTCGTTAATACAATTCGCATCGTCGGCCTGTGTCTGAGCACATCGCTTGCTGCTCCATTACAGGCAGAATGGACGGCCCGTGGCGACTTAACTTTTCAGGCACAGGCTTTCACCGACAATGCTATCCACTCGGCACGTCAAAAAACAAACCTTTCTTTGTCTGGAAATGGTGAGTTTACCTATGACATAAACGATGCAACGCGGCTCACTATCAGCCCTTTTTTCCGCCTTGACGAACATGACCAGGAACGCAGCCATGTGGACCTGCGTGAGTTTATTGTTAACTACGCTGCGGATAACTGGGAACTAAACGTGGGGCTTGGCAAGGTATTTTGGGGAGTGGCCGAATCAACTAACATTGTCGATGTTATCAATCAGCGCGATGCAGTAGAAGGGCTCAGTGCAGAATACAAGCTGGGTCAGCCGATGATCAATCTTCTGCTGCTTAAGGACTGGGGCGAGATTAATCTGTATGCCTTACCTGGTTTTCGAGAACGCACTTTCGCGGGCATCGATGGCAGGCCCAGACCCGCTTTTGTTGTGGATGTCGACAATGCTGTTTTTGAATCCGAGAATGGCAATCAAAATATCGATGTTGCCATGCGTGTTTCAGGTGTTATAGAGGAATACGATATCGGTCTGCACGCCTTTCATGGCACTTTAAGAGAACCACAAATAAACTTCGATACATTAGCGCCTCTTTACGTGCAAGGTACTCAGGTAGGGGCTGACGTTCAGGCCACGCTCGAAAGTTGGCTACTGAAGTTTGAAGGTATTTATCGAACCGGTAGTGAATTTGACGACCATTCGCAAGTGGTCACCGGGTTTGAATACAGTTTTTTTGGTATCGCAGATAGCGATCTGGACTTAGGTATCGTATCAGAATGGATTTATGATGACAGAGGACGCGATAGTGGCAATCCATTTCAAAACGACATATTGCTTGGTTTGCGTTTTGCGCTCAACGACGAAGCGTCAACAGATGCACTAATAGGTGTGATTCAGGATTTAGACGGTGGGGGCACTATTCTTAGCGCTGAAACCAGCCGCCGGATTGGAGATTCGTATCGACTCAGCGCTGAGGCTGTTGTCTGGGCAGATACATTAAACGACAGCGGGCTGTTTTCGCTCAGCAACGAAGACTACTTACAAGTCGAATTAAGTTATTTTTTCTAGCGTTGTTCCTGCTCAGCAAGCTGTTTTTGTAATTGCAGTATTTCGCCGTGCATAGCCATCACCTGCTCTCGCACATCGACAAAGTAGCTGCTCAAAAAGGCCTGCGTCGAATCATGTATGTAATCTCGCTGTTCCTCGCTCAATTGTGAAATATCTTTTAAATCTAGCTCTGGTTGCGACGGCATCGGGATACCGGGAAACCGTCGTGCGGTATCGGCCGCAAGCTCCGACCAACGACGAGCCACCGCCTTATCGGGGTGCTGAGAAATGACCTCGGTGATCCACTTCTCAAGTAAACGCGCCTGACTATTTGAACTGGTGCGAATTTGGTGAATATTACTCATTGAAACTATTTCCGTTAAAACGCACTCTACAGTTGCGAGTGCTCCATATCATGGTAGCGCTGTAGCGACGCTCCCAAATTAACCGACTTCACAAAAACAGCACGATTGGACTTCTTAAATGCGGTAATTGTGCAGTGATTACGGACTCAGACATGCTATAGGCTGGAACATATGGTCATTGTGCAACCGCCAGAATAATAGCGGAAATTGCAGACTGCTCTGCGATGAGCTATACCCCAGAGGGATTGCTTTAATTAGCCAAGTTTTTTATGAGATACCTAAAATCAGCACAGAAAAATTATCAAACAGTACTGTTCGCCACAATAGGAGATACAGCAATCTGTCATAACGCACAGCTGCGCGCTGCGCTGCTTGTTTGCGCCAGCTTGCTATTCGTTGGCTGCTCTGGCTCAAATAACGCTGACGATCCCGTTATCCAAGCAAATGAAATTGAATCAAGTAGCACCGCTGGCGAGTCCGATATCAGCGCAGGCTCAAATGATGACTTGGCAAATGGCGATTTCGGGGATGTGTTACCGCAAGACACAGATGACGCTGACTCACTCCTACAAGACGAAACTGTAGTCTCAGACGATAGTGACGGCTCTACCTCATCAGACGATCTCAACACGGAGACCGACACCTCGGAAACAACGGATGCAGGCATAAGCAACGACACAGATGGTCAGCTTCCGAATACTGATAATAGCGAGAACGGTGACGGTGATGCAGACGGGAGCGCCACTTCAGGTAACACAGGTAATGAAAACAACGTGGCTGCACAAATTACTGCAACCGGGTTTGATTTACTCCCTAATCCACCAATAACAGCAGCACCCAGATCAATAGATGAACCGGTCGCAGTCGATCATCCGTTTAGTACGGTTACCGAGATCACACTTGTGCGCGATCCAGGTTCGGCACTGCCACGCGATGCCAGCGAAGATATCACGGAAGCCGATTTTAATGCAGGCCCACTTCCGGCTGTCATTACAGTACCTGAGGGTGTTGATCCTGAAGAAAACAGTGCACCTTTTTTTGTTGATCTGAACGATGTCACCGTGTTCGCAGGCGAAGAATTAAGGTTATTGCTAGAGCCTGAAGATGCCGATGATATCGGTTGGACAGGCATGTTCACTGAAAGCCGTCCTGACGGCTCACGCATGGTTGATAATTTCGACACAACCAAAACCTTGGTATGGACTCCATTACAACCAGACGTCGGAATACATGAGTTTCATGTCACAGCGATCGACTTTCAGAATGGTCAATATCAAACACGGCGCACAGTCCGCATTAAAGTTGTTTTACCAGAAGATACCTCTGGCATACAGAATTTTGCACCGGGTTTAAATTACGTCAGACCACATGTTGTTCGAGTGAATGATCCTGTAAACATTAAAATTCGCGTCACCGATCCTAACGGCACCATCCCTAATCTTGAAGTGCTAAATCAACCACCAGGCGCCGTATTGGAACCAGACCCTCAGTTAGATGATGTGAGTATTCTGCGATTTATTCCAACAGTGCCAGGCCTTATTCAACTTACTGCAGTGGCCACTGATAGCGAAGACCCAACAAGTTCTGTGGATCTGGGGATTTCAATCGATGTACGCGAAGCTTCAGACTTTGTGTTGCCTGGCAGAAGAATTCGGGACTTGGCTTCATCGCGGGGCTTCAAGTTTGGCTATGCATCATTGAAGGATTTTTACGACCGACCTGATGGTGCACTTTACGCTGATCTGGCAGCAGCTGAATTCGATTTCGTCACCACCGAAAATTCACTTAAGTGGGTATTTACTAATCCAATTCCAGGGCGTTATCGCTGGGCATCTGCAGATAATCTAGTCTCGTTTGCTAAAGCACATGGTATGGAGATACACGGCCATACATTGGTCTGGTACAACGCCCTGCCAGGCTGGGTTAAAACTTCCGCTGTAGAAGACAGAGAAGGCATTATGCGAGAGTATATCGATCGCGTACTGACTCGCTATGCCGATGATATCCCTTTGTGGGATGTGGTAAACGAAGCGTTTGAAAATGACGGAACGTACCGCTACAGCACGTGGTTTGAGGCCATGGGTGAATCCCATATCGATATCGCATTTGAGCAAGCTCGCGCATCAGCACCCAATGCACGCCTGATATACAACGACTACGATGTGGCATGGGCAGGCCCAAAAGCCGACGCCATGTTTACCATGCTTGAAGAGCAACTGGAAAAAGGCACCCCCATCGATGGTGTGGGTTTCCAGATGCACCTTGAAAGCGACTTTAATTTATTCAGTGAAGTTGAGGCCAACTTTCAACGAGCAGCAAACCTTGGCCTGGATATCTACATAACCGAGTTTGATGTGTCAGAAGTGAGCGGCTTCACACTGGAAGGGCAAGCCGAGATATACCGACGCGTACTGGATGTTTGCCTAAATCAACCTAACTGCAAAGGCTTTCAGACATGGGGGTTTAGCGATATGTACACATGGCGCGGCGGCAGAAGCCCACTGCTGCTAGATGAGCAATATGGCCCAAAGCCTGCGTACCTTGCAGTTCAAGAACGATTGACTGAAGACTAATTTAAGGTCCACGATCTGACCAGGCGATGACAACGGGTCAGATCAACCTTTGAAAACAATCTGAGGCGATGACACGGGCTAGACCAACCTTTGACTGAGTCGTAGCTTAGCGCCGCTGAGTTTCAGACCTTGCACCACGAGCGTCCAAAAACGCCTGCGCCACTTTTGCATTAACGATAGTGAGCCCTCTAACGCTTACGCTTGCAAAAGACTCTCTCCTATTGCAACCGAATTTCTTGGTTGGTTTCGACTCGCACCAAAAATACTCAGATCGACCTGGGAGCTCATCGTTTATTCTAGATAGAGTCGGTTGTCCATATTGTTGTATCAGTTCTTCTCGCATTGCTGCACGTAACTGAATTCGATCATCGCGGCTGCCGGTTTGCGGATTTATTCTTATTTCTTCAACGACCATATAGGCCGTGTCTTGGTTTTCGACCAACTCAGGATGTAAAACAATTTCAAACCACACGTTCTCACCTGAGTAGACGACATTATTTGGTGGGTTTTCGTAGTCGAAAAAAGGGACCTTGCCTATGAAACGATTGATTTCAAAATCATCAACGTTTATTGAATAATATTGCGATAGTTTTTCAATAGCCTCTTCATACTTCATCCCTGTTCGAATTCCGGAAATTTCAAACTCATCGGGGCTGTGCAATTCTGCCGAATGGGCATCCAATGAAAACGTCAAGTTTAGGGAAAACGTTAGGCTTAAAGTAAGTGACAGGCTTAATAAAGCAGGAACTGTGAGCGCCGATAAACACGATATTCTTCTAATGGATTCATACATAGCTTCTACTTTACTTAGGTGTTCATTGATATGACTACTACGCCAACGCCAGGTGTTTTTATCTCCCACAATGCCATTCTCTAACTATACGAACTCTACCTATACGAACGCGTATCAAGCCTCGTCTTCATGGTGCACGCTCACCGTGACGTCATACTCCGCATCAACTTGTACGGTGAACACAATCGGTCTGCAACACACCTGACAGTCTTCAATGTATTGCTGAAATTCTACGGAACAATCCAATGCCACAGTCATTGGATCACCACAATACGGACAAACTATTTCTGCGCTTTTTAATAACTCCATACGACTATTAGCAATACAAGAAGCTTAAGCTACGATTTCTCGATAGTACTTTTTAAACATTAACGTTAATGCTACTAAGAAGAAAAACACAAACCATAGTAGAGACCATTCCGCGATACTTAAACCAAGGAAGCGCCAATGAACTTCAGCACAATTACCATCTCCTTTGAAAAGCAATTGTAAGGTACTAAAAAATGGTTTGTTCTCAAGCCAGTAAACCAACCCAGGACCACATTCTGGCACTTGGTCGGCCGGCAAATGCTGCAACCAAACTTGACGCCCAGCCGTGCTCAAACCGCCTATCGCCCCCAACAATGCGACAAAGCCCAGCACCCGTTGCCAGATGACATGCCGGTGAGAGAAGATGCCCACAAATGCACAAATACCGATCCAGTAGTAGAAGAACCTTTGCGTCATACACAAAGGACAGGGATCGAGGTATTTCACGTACTGCAAGTAGTATCCATACCCTAGTAAACAAGCCGTGCTCAGCAATGCACCTAACCAGATCCAGCGATTCAAACCGGTGTTAGCCGTTTGGTTGTTTTCTGCAGTAGTCATGAAATGGCGTATTCCTGATGTTAATCGGGTGAATGCGTGTTTTTGCTTATGCTGGTTTGAGTGCTTTCCCACCACCTACTATAGCAATAAACTGTGCGCACAGACTGTTGCCGCCTGCCCGCCCTGCGGATTGAAGCAATGGTTTCAACCCTTTAGCCACGATTGGCACCTAAATCATTTTCAGAAACAAAATCCTTACCACTTTTCGGTTGCCGGAACCGATTGAAGTCGTCAATAAATATTTTTAGATGATCTACGATGCAAGCGGCGCATCTTCTCGCCTTAAAATCTCACAATGCTGCGCCTCCTGCGCTAACAAAACCAAGCGCCTGGCAACCGTGCCTTCATCAATATTCAACGCTCGCGTAATACCACGAATAGTCATCCCATTGGCAAAAAGTGCCCGGGCAACTACAGTCAGATAACGATACTGATGCCGATAGTAGAGGCTAAACCCTGCACGCGAGAACGTCTTACCACAGGCTTTACAATAAATATCTGGGTACGCCACGAGTGTCCTCACGGCGATAAAACGTGCCGTGTTTTTTGAACGATTTAGAGCCGCAATGTGGGCACAGGCTAGTGCGATTGCAGCATGTATGCAGCGAGAGTAATGGGTACATATCCTTTGTAAACCTTAGTCATCCTTGACAAGAACTACGGTACCACACTATTCGGCAACAGTGTGTGCACCCAGTTTAGTGGAGATCAAAGGCGTCGGCAAAATACCGCCCCCCCTTCAAAGCAACCGTCAACATACCCATCACCTGTCCTTCAGTGTGGGTAAAATTTTGATCCCACACGAGCGTGAAGGATTTTTGCTTTCTGAATATGCACATCAGTTCACGCTGGCCAGGTTGACCCCAGTCAGCGGCATACTTGTCGCACTTTTGCAGGAAGGCATCTGGGCTGATAGCACTTTTCAAATTCACCGAAAAGTGACAGCTGTGCAGGGCAAAGTCTCGTTGTGCCAAACCTCTCATGATGTCATCCATCATGGGGTTTGCCACCTTCAAGACATCATTGTCATCAAGTTCAAGGCAGCTCATCCGCACAATTTTACATGTGTGCGGTCAAGAAATGTAGTACTGACGGCCCTTAACTTGTAAAAACGTCAGGGCTATCGGTTTATTCTCGGTTCTGCTTACCCATTCTGTACCCGCGATACCACTCTTTTTCGAGTTCTTTGGTCGCAAAGTACGAGTGATGGCAATTAGAGGGCGTGGTGCACTTGATACCGGCATCCATGCCTGCTTTACGAGCAGACGATGGTGTAACGTGATGCAAAGGTTTGAACGATTCTGAAATAACAGAATTCAACCCGATAAAATCAAAGGTGCGCTTCATTGAGGCGACTCCAGACAAACTAAATTATGCTTACCGGCCTATTCCGGCAATGTCGGAGCGAAAAGTACCATGCAGGTACTGCCCAAGTGGATACCCAGTTCGCAGAGTTGCACTACGAATAGGTTGTATTGGCGGGGGGTTTGAGAATATCCGACAGCGCTCGCGCTGTCGGCGGAATTACCTCACATACTGCGGGTCTTAGCGCTGATCTCCGCTAACATTATCCAAAAAGGTTAAGCCCACAAGACTCAAGTTATTGGAGTCGCTTACCTGCACAAGACCGTAGCCTGCACTGTGTGACAGCTCACATTGGGCCAAAGAAACCGCGTTTCCGGAACCATCGAACACAATATTCCCAGGGCGGGCCGGATCACCGCCACCATGCGAAACGGTCACATAAGCAAGCTGGTTCAGCGTGCTACCGCTGGAGACAAATTGAATGCCATCCCAATATCCTGGTATCTCTTGCTCACCTCTTATCAGGATAGGTGCAAACTCGGTCCCAACGGCGTTTATCGAACCTGCTCCGGTCACTAACAGAAATGCATCTTTAACCATGTGAAGTTCGACCCCAGGTTGGAATTGTAATTCACCAGCGATGCCCATAATCCCATTCAGCACATAATGCGTGTCTTGCATCGGTACCGATATAGACTCACCTTCTTGAATCGTTCTCGGGAGCACTCTGATAGCGCCGTTATTACCCGGATAGGAATTACCAGCGCCAAGTTGCTCAACCGAGGCAAGAGGCAAACTCATAGCCGCTGTAACCGTATTGGCTATTGCGCTATGACTAAAAGATGCCAGTGATCCACCTGCAATAACATCCAGTGCTGTGTCCGCTTCACTAATTGTGACATGCTCAAATTGGTGCAGTGCGCTGGTGCTGAGCAATCTAACGCCGCGCCACGAACCCGCACTTCGATCCGCACCGACGAACGATATCGGCGCGGTCACGTTTCCAACGGCGCGCAAAGACGCACTGCCTGAAACACTTAACTGTGTTCCCGGGTTCGCAATTATGGTGGTGCCTGCAGAAACACTTAGCTGCGCATTAGCGCTTACGTTAACATCTGTCGACATGCGGTAGCATGGCGCGCTTAGCGACGTATCCGAAGCCACAGCCGCTGGCACCACCGCATTGCAGACTGAGTCATTTATGGTTATCGCCATTGCATTCGCATCAGCTAGCGTCTCAGTGCCGGTGACATCAAATAGTTCAAAGCGAAATGACTCGGCACTTTCACTTAGCAAATCAGAATTTACGACAAAGGACACGCGCCGCACGCTGGTATCGGCATCCGACCAAGTCAGCACGCCGTCGCTGGCAATAAAATCTGACGTGGACAAAGCACTACCAGCGACGAATCGGTAGCCAACGCTTACAGAGCCTGAGCCGTTGCCAGTTCGATAAACATCAATGACGCCTGAACGGTCGGCCTCGGCAAGCGTCATTTGAGTCTGAGACAAAGCGATATGATCGCCAGCAGGTAAGGCGGCACCAAGATTCGGGTCATCCGTTCCTGCACCACCCCCACCACCACCACAGGCTGCGAGTACGCTGCAGACAATTGCAGAAAAAACGAGCTTAGGTGAAAAACGGCTTGAATTTGATTTACTGTGCGCAAAACGTCGCATGGCCTAGATCCGCTATAAAGTTGGACATCCAACAATCTATGGCGGCGTTAAGCCACGTTGCTAAACACACAATCAGGCACTGGCAGAATAAATTGCGAAGTGACTTCAACGCGACCGGGCTGTTTTTTTGATGCGGATCACAGCTAGCGCCAATTGGCCCACTTCAAAAACTGGCGGCAGCCGAAACGCGGTCTAAACCGTTTGATCTCGGTGCTGATGCGCTTTGCAGGTTACGCCTCGGCTTACGGCTCAGTTAGCGGCCCGCATTGCGCTTTGGGGCCGTGGCGAATCAGGCCTTACTTTCAACTGTTGATCAACTAGCTCGATCCAGTGCACCACCTTACGCCCGCTGCCCGCCTGCAAGTGGAGCTGACAGCCAATATTGGCCGTTGCAATAATTTCAGGCTCACCGGCTAAAATTGCCTTCACCTTCTGATCCCTTAATTGATGGCTCAATTTGGGCTGGAAAATAGAGTATGTGCCTGCGGATCCGCAGCAAATATGGGAATCATTAATGGGTGTTAAAGAGAAACCGAGCTGCTGTAACAATCGTTCGGTGACTTGCGGCAGTTTTTGTCCGTGCTGAAGCGTGCAAGGCGGATGGAAGGCGACCGGGCCAACATTAGCCGCCTCCACTTGTTCCTTAATAGCCGAGAGATCTTCTGTGTCGAGAATTTCAACAATGTCTTTTGCAAGATGACTGACAGTGCGGGCTTTCTCAGCATAAGCTGCATCCTCTGCCATCACGTGCGCATAGTCTTTAACCATCACACCGCAACCACTGGCTGTCACAACGATGGCCTCCGCGCCAGCTTCTATCGCTGGCCACCACGCATCTATGTTTGATTTAATTTGTGCTTTGGCCGCATCTTGTTTGTTGAGATGAAACTGCACCGCACCGCAGCATCCAGCTTGTTCGATGGAAACTAGTTTGATGCCAAGTGCATGCAAAACACGCGCGGTGCTAGCGTTAGTGGCCGGGGTCATCGCCGGTTGCACACAACCATCGAGAATTAGCATGGTTCGAGTATGGCTGCTTGACGATCCCTCAGGCATGTCACCCACAAGTTGCTTTGCGGGAATGCTGGCAGCCAGGCTCGATGGTATAAACGAACGCAGCGCCTGACCAATTTTTACCAATGGTGTGATACGCGCACGATAAGGCAACACAGACAGTACAAGCGTTCGCATAATGCGTTGCTTCATTGATCGAGGTACACGTTCTTCAACCAAGGAACGACCATTATCAAGTAAATGGCCATACTCAACACCCGAAGGACAGGTCGTTTCACAATTGCGGCATGTCAGGCATCGATCAAGGTGGGTTAGCGTTTCTTCAGTGGGTGTTGCGCCTTCGACGACCTGCTTAATCAGATAAATTCTGCCACGTGGACTATCAAGTTCATCGCCAAGTAAATTGTAGGTTGGGCAAGTGGCTAGACAAAAACCGCAATGCACACATTTACGCAGGTTTTTTTCAGCATCGATTGCACGTGCATCGTTTAGCAGCGATTCGGCAATGGTTGTTTGCATTAAATCAGGACTCCGTTTCTAACTTAACAGAGTCAAGTTCAGGATGAAATCGCCCCGGATTGAACACATGTTGTGGATCAAAACTATGGCGCAACCGCCTTTGCAACTTCAACACAGCGCCAGACAATGGTTGAAATGGCATATCACTATGTGCAAGTTTAGCGCTGCTAAAAGAGGTTGCATGGCCATTCAAGGCCTGCACTTCATCATAGATTCGCGAAGCGGGCTCATTGGAAAGCAGCCAACGCTGAGCCCCTGCCCAGTCGAGCAACCAATCACCTTCAATAGCCGGCATCGGTGCAAATTCGGGCATGGAAATTCGCCATAAGGGCCTATCGTCAGTAAAGAAAGGGTGGCTAAGTTCGTTAAGGCTGTGCCAGAAAGCATCGCCTTCAGGCAGCCGGTCTCCCGCTAATTTAGCAGCGGCTGCATTCACTGCAGATTCACTACCTGATAAACGAAGGTATAACTTGTCATCAACAATTGCGGCGGCACTTAGCGGAATTGGCTGGCGCATCAGGCGCACGATCGCACTGGTATCGTTTTCTTCCGTTTGGGCGTGCACTAAGGTCACGACGGCCTCAGGCAACGGCAATACTTTCATCGACGTTTCAAGCAGCACACCCAAGGTTCCAAAAGCGCCGACTTGTAATCTGGCGGCATCGTAGCCAGCAACATTCTTCATTACTTCGCCACCAAAGCGAAGCGCTTCGCCCCGTCCATTAACCACACGCATGCCCAAGACATAATCACGGGCAGAACCTGCAAACATTCTGGCAGGCCCGGATAATCCACAGGCCAAGACACCGCCAATAGTGCCATCACCCATTACCGGCGGTTCAAACGGCAGCATTTGACCATTGTCGTAGAGCTGTTGTTTTAAATCGGCAACGCGCGTACCGGCTCTGACCGTGACCACAAGTTCAGTGGGTTCATAACTCACCACACCGTGGTGCGATGTCATATCAAGTGTTCGCTCAGCATCACAAGTTCTACCCAGAAAGTGCTTTGAGTTGCTGCCCACGATGTTGATCGTTGATTGCTTGTCGAGTGCGTCACTAACCTGGGCCACAATATCGGCCGTGTTGTCGTTACCACTCATAATCTAAAAACGTTCCAGTTCTGGAAAAGGCAGCTCACCGTTGTGAACATGCATGGCACCGAATTCAGCACATCGTTGCAAAGTGGGCACGGCCTTTCCAGGGTTGAGTAAGCCATCAGGGTCAAACGCGGCCTTGATCGAATGAAATTGCACTAACGATGCTTCATCAAACTGCACACACATTTCGTTTATCTTTTCGACACCCACACCGTGCTCGCCTGTGACCGTGCCGCCGACCTCTACGCACAGCAACAAAATTTTGCTGCCCAGCTGTTCGGTTTTCGCAGTCTCTCCTGGCACAGACGCATCAAATAAAATCAGTGGATGCAGATTCCCATCGCCGGCATGGAACACATTCGCAATCCGTAATCCGTATTCCGCAGATAGTTGTTCCATACGCCTTAATACATACGGCAGTTGCCCACGCGGAATTGTGCCGTCAATACAATAATAATCGGGTGAAAGACGACCCACAGCCGGGAATGCTGATTTACGCCCTTTCCAAAGGAGTAATCGTTCCTCTTCAGTTGCGGCCACTCGCATTTGCGCCACATTACAACGTCGGAACACCTCTGATACTCGCTCTATTTGAGAGCTGACCTCTTCTTCCATTCCATCGAGCTCACACAGCAGTAAGGCCGCTGAGTCGGTAGGATAACCACACTGAGCGAAGGCCTCTGCCGCCTCCATGGCAGGCTTATCCATAAGTTCTAAACCGGCGGGAATCACACCATCGGCAATGACTTTCCCAACAGCGTTTCCGGCATCCTCAACACTATCAAACGCCGCCATGATGAGCTTGGCACTCGGGGGGGTGGGCAGGAGCTTTACAAGCACCTCGACAACCACAGCCAACATCCCTTCAGACCCATTGAGTATGGCAAGAAGATCGTAACCCGCGGAATCAGGCGCGTGTCCCCCAACCTCCACCAACTCGCCATCGATAGTGACAAGCGTGACCGCCATGACGTTATGTACCGTCAGTCCATATTTAAGGCAATGCACACCGCCTGAATTCTCGGCCACATTGCCACCAATAGTGCAGGCGATCTGCGAAGAAGGATCGGGTGCATAGTAGAGCCCATGTGGGCGCGCGGCATCAGAAATGGCCAAATTTCGTACACCCGGTTGTACCCTTGCAAAGCCATGCTCTGGGTTGAGTTCGAGTATGTTGTTAAATTTAGCCAGCCCAAGCAACACCCCTTGTTCATGTGGCAAGGCACCGCCGGACAAACCCGTTCCTGCACCCCTCGCGACCACTGGCACGCCCTGCTGCTGCGCCCAACGCATAACCGCCTGCACTTGCTCAATTGTTTCCGGCAGCACCACTAACAGTGGGGTCTTTTTGAATACCGTTAACCCATCTGACTCATATGGCGTGAGTTGCTCAGAGTCACTGAGAATGCAGTGAGCCGGTAACAGGCTTGCGAGCTGGTCCCGATAACGCTCACGTACGGCCTGGCGTGAGGGAGTTGTAGAAACTGGAGTCTGGGAGGGTGTGGGTTGAGCGTCCGCGCTTTGCATTGGTTCTTCCTAATTTTCAATCCGCCTTAACTGTCCGCATCGACTGTTGCCGCCACTTTCTCATAGGCGAAAAGACGTCTGTGTTGACAGGGTGTACTCGTATTTTGTGTACGCTCGGAACGAGCATTTAGGTTACTAATAGCTAAAAACGCCCCATCTCAAGGTAGCACATTATCCAGCAACAGTACGTGCACCCAGTTTTGGTAGGTTGACTACACATTTCTCCCCCAGCCCACCCCAACCAAAGAACCCTTAATACCCCGATTCCGAATACCAAAATGCGTTAAAATTCCCCCCATACAATATCCGCAGCGTTCGCGTCGGTTCACGACGGGAGCGTAGCTAAACTACCTAAATAAGCAGTGAACCACCTATGAGAAGGCGAAGAGACGCGAAAATTATCGCGACATTAGGCCCATCGAGTAATACCCCTGAGAAGATCGGCGATTTATTCGATGCAGGAATAGATGTTTTCCGCCTGAACTTCAGTCACGGAACCCATGAAGATCATGCCCGCACGCATGGCTACATCCGTGACATCGAAGAGAAACGACAGCGGCCGATTGGCATCCTGGCAGATTTACAAGGCCCCAAGCTGCGAGTCGGGAATTTTGCCAACGGTTCAGAGCAGCTCGAAAGCGGGCAGGAGTTTACTCTGGACAGTGATGACCAACCAGGTGATGCCACCCGAGTCAACCTGCCCCACCCGGAGATTTTCAAAGCGCTGGAAAGCGGATCTCAGCTGTTGGTTAATGATGGAAAGATTCGTCTGAAGGTTATTGAGTTTGACGATAAGAAAGCGATCACTGAAGTGATGGTTGGCGGTGAAATCAGCAATCACAAAGGCGTTAATGTGCCGGATGTGCTGCTACCCATATCACCACTAACCGACAAAGACCGAATCGATTTACACTTTGCGCTCGATCTCGGTGTCGACTGGGTCGCCATGTCGTTTGTACAACGTCCCGATGATGTTACAGAACTGCGTGCTTTGGTTGAGCAACGCGCCGCGATCATGGCCAAGCTTGAAAAACCGGCTGCGATAAAACATCTCAGTGACATTGTACAACTGGCTGACGCGGTGATGGTTGCGCGCGGCGATCTAGGTGTGGAAATGCCGCAGGAAAAAGTACCTGTTATTCAGCGAAAAATTGTGCGGGCAGCAAGACGTGAAGGCAAGCCCGTAATTATCGCAACTCAAATGCTGGAGTCGATGATTTCATCACCGGTGCCGACACGCGCCGAATCGTCTGATGTCGCAACCGCGGTATACGATGGCTCAGACGCTGTCATGCTCTCGGCAGAAACAGCTGCCGGTGATTACCCCGTTGAAGCCGCCACCGCAATGAATCGGATCGTTATTGAGGTAGAGCGTGATGATTATTATCGCAAATCGATTGATGCCGGTTTACCCGATCCGGGCGACACGGTAGCAGATGCAATATCCTCATCATTGCATCACATTTCAAATGTGCTTCCACTGGCAGCCACATTTACCTACACAGAATCCGGTTTTAGTAGCTTTAGAGCCGCCCGCGAACGGCCTGAAGCACCTGTGATTGGTTGCACACCGTATCAAGAAACCGCCAGAAAACTGGCACTTGTTTGGGGGGTACATGCGGTGCTATCGAACGAGATGTCCTCAGTTGATGAAATGGTCGAGAACGCCATAAAGATCACGCTACAAGAGGGATTTGGCGAATTAGGTGAAATCATTGCCATTACGGCGGGCATGCCGTTCGGACGCACAGGCACCACAAACATGCTGCGATTGACTCGACTAAAAGAGCTTTAATTGGTCTGATTTGCAATCATTTACATTATTTATGTATAAAAAGAGCGAAGAACACGCGCTGATTCTGGTTTGATCCCCATGCAGTGCGGTAAAGTGTCAACATGAAAATACAATCCCCATCGCTGTACGCGCGAATCGTGTTTGTATTGGCACTTCTCGCTGCCAGCACAGGCTATTTTGTACTTTTTGCATCGGCTGCTCACGCGCAAGACCAAGATACTGACACCATCATTACGCGCACTATCACAGCGCAACCAAACGACACATTCCAGTCAATTGCCAGGCGCGAGCTAGGCAAGTCTGGACTTGCGGAACATTTGGCGTCTTTTAATGGCCAGCGCGTCGACGAAACATTGTTTGTTGGACAAACCATTCGAATACCGCTTTACACACCTTTCGAGCGCGAATTTGC
This sequence comes from uncultured Granulosicoccaceae bacterium, assembly GCA_964435305.1. Lineage (GTDB taxonomy): Bacteria > Pseudomonadota > Gammaproteobacteria > Granulosicoccales > Granulosicoccaceae > Granulosicoccus. Next base: position 4,402 of record CAYSZH010000040.1, on the reverse strand, counting down.
AACGGTAATATTTGTCAAAGGTGAAGTCACTCGAGGTGACACGGCCTTAATGGCGGACGACAAGGTGTACATGCATGAGCTTGTTGTCACCGGTGACAACGGTTTTGCGAGTTTGCAGTTTGCATCAGGCTCAGTCATTAACATACAGCCGCAAAGCAGCGCTAAGCTCACTCGGCTTAACTGCCTTGAAAGCGATGACAGTTGCTTGATCATGCTGGATGCTGCTCAAGGTGAAGTCTCTTCCGATGTGCGACGCCGCGATGGTCAGCCAACCGAATTTCGAATCAAGACACCATACGCATCCGCTGCGGTACGAGGAACATTGTTTGAAATGAACGCATTACCCGACACCGTTATTCTCGGTGTCACCGAAGGGGACGTCTTGCTTAATGCCAGTGGTGCCGATGTGTCTCTGGAACAGGGTTTTGGTTCTATCGCCGCACCGGATCAACCACCCTCTGACCCGATAGCCTTATTGCCCGCACCGGTGTATCGGTACATTCCTACACGGGCAGCAGCAGGCGATCGAGTCTTGTGGTGGGCATTGTCTGATGTAGAACAATACCTGGTGAGCTTAACCGTAGATCCAGAAGGTGCAGCCGTCGTGGCCAATTTCAATCGTGGTGACACGGCTAATATCACTGTTGAAAATTCGGTTGCCGCCGGCGACTACTTCCTCACGGTAAGAGGCGTGGATGCTAACGGGCTAAAGGGCTTTAAATCACCAACAAAAATAACCATTGCGGCAATCGATGAATCCATTGAGCCTGTATCAACCGAAGTGATTCGACAAGGCTCTGAGTATCTTGTTCGTGTGGTCAATGCTGAAGAAGGAGCTGCGCCAGGTTATGAAATTCAAGTTTCGCAAACGCCGGAATTTACCGACCCTTTAACGGTAGACACCGCCGAAACAGGTGCCGCATTGTTTCGTTTGGACAGCGACAAAATATACGCCCGTGCCCGAGCCTTGCTGGAACCGCAAATCGTCTCAGCATTTGGAGAGATTTCAGAGTCGCCTTAATTAAAGCAGTAATAACTTAAACAAACTTGAAGTCAATAGCTCGCCGTGCTTTTGCGAGCTGTTGCAGCATGTGCTCACCACCTCGAACTGCAACACCCACCGCCAGAATATCCAGCACCACCATCTGCGCAAGCCGGGATTTAACCGGAGAAAATATATCGCTGTCTTCTGTGACATCCACACTGAGATTAACATCGGCTAACTCAGCCAATGGTGATTTTGTTGCGGTAACGCTAATGACTTTGGCCCGGGCGTCTTTGGCAATTTGCGCAGTTGTAAGCAAATCCTGGTTACGTCCAGAGTGCGAAATCGCTATTACAAGCGCTTTGCCATCCAGCAATGCTGCGGCAGAATGTTGTATATGCGGATCCGAATACGCAATGGCAGGCTTACCCAGTCGAAACAGTTTAAGCTGGGCATCTTCAGCCACTATTGCCGAACCGCCTGATCCATAGAGTTCGATGCGGCTGCAATTGGTGTAATACGCAATGGCCTGTTCAAGATGATCAAAATTTAGCTGGTTGCGCACGTGCACCAGCGAAGCAATGGCACCATCAATAAGCTTGCTGCTGAGTTCCTTGCTCGTATCATCAGCCGTGACGTCTCGATAAAAAAAAGTGCCGCGAGATGCCAGATCCTGAGCCAGGCGAAGCTTAAATTGCTGGAATCCAACACAATCCAGCGCCCGGCAAAATCGAATAACCGTGGGTTCGCTTACCGAGGCTTTACTCGCGATGGACTGAATGGATGACTGCACACTGCCGTCGGGATCATCAAGGACGACATCCGCTACTTTTTGCTCTGATTTACGCAGGCCATCCCTGGCAGACTTGATTTTGGCAAGCATTAAGGAAGCTTAAATGGTGATCATGCGCTCCAGTATACTGCGATCGGGGGCACATGTTTTTCAAAAAACGCAGCGATTGGTAATGGTTGATCATTTTTACGCTCTATGTTGCGCTCAGAGCTACCGTCAGAGCTGGCATCAGACCCACTCGCCAAATCAACACCAGGCGTTTCACCGGAGCGATTATCTAAGTCACTATTCAAGGCGTTTTCGAGCACCGATTTTTTAGCCTCGCCCGTTATATGCAAATAACGATAGCGAGAATTGAGCAGCGCCTGCCTTGTCAGGCTCACACGTATTTGTGGCTGGCTGGCTGGTCGCATGATCACAACGTTGCGGCTGTTATCGAGTGCCAGGGCTTCGTCCAAACCGCGGGTTTGCGGAAAAAGCGATGCAGTATGACCATCTTCACCCATTCCTAATATGACGACGGAAAGTGGCTTGGACAATGAGCCAACGCGCGTTTCCAGCGACTCAAGTACAGATTCAGGCTCAGCGACGTCTTCGTATAGGCTGATATATTTTGCAGCAGCGGCACGGTTTACTAACAAGTGCTCAGCGACAAAACGCGCATTTGAATCTTTATGTTCAAAAGGTACCCAGCGCTCATCAGCCAACAATACACTCACCGATGACCAGTCAAGATCAACTTGCGACAAGGCTTTAAAAAACGGTAAAGGTGTACTGCCACCTGACACCACAAGCGATGCCTCACCTCGGTTATCGATGGTCTCTTGCAGGTTGGCGGCAACGGTGTCGCACAGTGCTGATGCCAGTTGATCTCGATCAGGCTGACTCACCCATTGTGCCGGTGTTAGTCCTCGTACCACTTTAGACCCTCCTTACTGATAAGCGCATTAGCGGCAGCGGGACCCCAGGTACCTGCGGTATAGGGCTTGGGTACCACATGATGTTGCTCCCAGGCCATTTGAATGGGATCTATCCAAGCCCATGCTGCCGCGACTTCATCACGTCGCATAAACAAGGTCTGATTACCTCTGATAATATCCATACAGAGACGCTCATACGCGATCATCTGGCGCTTTTGAAACACGTCATTAAAATCCAGATTCAGGTGGACGGGTTGCAGTTGAATATCATCCCCCCAGGCTTTGACATACACACGCATGCGTATGCTCTCTTCCGGTTGCAGCCGTATCACCAATTGGTTCGGTGTGGAATACCCATCAGCGGTTTCAAAAATGGAATGCGGTACCTTTTTAAAATTGATGATAATTTCTGTGGTTTTGCTTTCCATACGTTTGCCGGTACGTAAATAAAACGGCACACCTGCCCATCGCCATGACTGTATTTCCGCTTTGATCGCGACAAACGTCTCTGTCATGCTGTCATCGGGAACGGAGTCGTTGTCCAGATAACCTGGCACGGCGCCATCGGCATAAGCACCCGCTTTGTACTGCCCTCTCACTGTGTTCTCAACAGCATCCATGCCCACTAGAGGCTTTAATGCCCGCAGTACTTTTATTTTTTCATCGCGTACAGCATCAGGTGAATTACTCACCGGCGGTTCCATGGACATGATCACCAGTAACTGCAGTAAATGATTTTGCACCATGTCACGCAAGGCACCCGTCTGATCATAAAACGCGCCACGACTATCTACACCCAGACTCTCTGCGATAGTGATTTGCACATCATTAATATGCTCATTTCGCCATAAAGGTTCAAATAGCGCGTTTCCGAATCGCAGCGCCATTAGGTTCTGTACCGTTTCTTTTCCTAGATAATGATCAATTCGGAATATTTGAGACTCTGTAAACGAGTGCGCTAACTGATCGTTAATCTCCTCTGCAGATTCCTGATCGCGACCTAGCGGTTTCTCCAATGCAACGCGGGTGTTCGCAGTGATAAGACCAGAATCGTGGACACCCTTTGTGATGGTGGCAAACAGGCTCGGTGCAACCGATAGATAAAAAACGCGGGCGCATTCCTCGCGCCCTTCAAGCATGCTTCCCAGGTCGTTAAACCCTTCGATGGTGGTAACATCAATTGGCAGATAAAACACCCTTTCGACAAATTCGTTCCACACAGATTCTCTAAAATGCGCTGGGTCAATGTGCTGTTTGGCTTCCGCATCCATTTTTTCGCGAAACGATGCCGTATCTAATTTAGCCCGCGCGATACAAATTATGCGGCCATCATCAGCCAGTTGGGATTCGCAATGGCGAAAATACAAGGCCGGCAGCAGCTTGCGCATCGAAAGATCGCCGGTGCCGCCAAAGAGAATAAAATCGAATGGCTGTGTTTCTTGTTGTTCGATCGGGTTTTTCATAGAGGCCTATACTTCATTTTCTAACAATTAAAAATTCGCTTGCATGTCACTTTCAAGCCATTTTATGTAATATTACTACACACATCTATTGCTTGAGCAAACACAGCGCTAACTCGCCCATCTTGCCCCAAACTGTTCCTAAAGTGTGCTATATCTCTATTAAAATTCATAAAAATCGAAAAATAATTAAAATCTTATAATGATAGGTTTAAGTGTGAGCCTCAAAATCTAAACGCTTATG